>SKSJ01000134.1 GCA_007123055.1 Wenzhouxiangella sp.
ATCGAGTTCGGGAAAGTATTCGAACACCGATACGTGGCCGATGTCGCCGCCACCGTGCTCCCAGCGCTTCAGGCCGCGAAACTCATTGATCGACAGACCCAATCCATAGCCGCTGGAGTCTCCGTTGTTGAGTTCGAACGGCGTGGTCATCAGATCGCGCACCGTCTCGCCGCCGAGCTCGAATCGTCCCAGGTGCGCCATCCAGCGCGCCATGTCCGCGGCGGTGGTGTAGACGCCGCCGGCACCGAGCGCACCGCCGATATCGCGACCCTCCAGGTAACGCCCTTCACTCTCGAGATAACCGGTGCTGGCGTTCTGAACAATCTCGTCAGGATTCATGCGGAAACGAGTGTCGTGCATGCCCAGGGGTTCGAAAATCTCGTCGCGAATCCAGTCCGGGTAGGGCGTGCCAGTTACCCGCTCGACCACTTCGGCCAGCAGGCCGTAGCCGGTGTTGTTGTAGTTCCACTCGTCACCGGGCTTGTTCTGCAATTCGGGCTGGCGCTGAACCGTCGCGATCACGGCATCGCCATCCAGCCAGTCCCCTTTTTCGATGCGCACGCCGGCCAGCGCCTCGCGCATTGATGAACTCGCGATAGCCGCTGGTATGGCTAAGCAGGTGGTGCAGCCGGACCGTGTGTTCGAACTCGGGCAGTTCGGGGATGTGCTCGCGGACATCATCGTCCAGCGACAGCTCGCCACGATCATGCAACAGCGCCAGCGCCATGCCGGTGAACTGCTTGGCCGTCGAACCGATATTGACCCGCGTGGTTGCTTCCAGCGGTATACCAAAGCGCAGATCGGCCATGCCGGCGACTGCCGTCTCGGCCAGTTCGCCGTCGCGCACCATCCCGATCAGCACACCGGGCGTGGACTCGTTGTAATCGGAAAGCAGGTCATCGGGACGCTGGTCGTCAGCCGTCACCATCGATCCCGACGCCAACAGGCCGGCGAGCAGGGCGGCACGGAATATAACCGGGTATTCGGGCACGATCGGTCTCCCTTTCACTGGAATCTTCACTGGAATCACGGAAGGTCTTGTCGAATGATCAGATTAAGCGGCTGTCCGACCGAGCGCATGTGCCATTGGCCATGATTGCGATTGCAGGCAGGCACAACAAGCACACCTGCCACTCACCGGCCATTCGGGCTACGGGTTTCGCCGATTGGCGATACCTGTGATGCTGCCATGAGTGGCGGGCCCGGCGGCTGAAAGCCCAGGCATCCGACTCTCACGTTGCATGGAGCAACATCCACGCAGGGAACGCTCAACCGTCACAGCCTGGCCACGCTCACCCGATTGCGCCCAGCTTCCTTGGCTTGGTAGAGCGCATCATCAGCGCGCTGGAAAAGGTCCGCCCCGTCTTCGTCCGGGCAATACTCTGCCACGCCGAGACTGGCCGAGACACTGATGTCATCATGAAAACGTGTGTTGGCAATCAGCCTTCGGAAGGCCTCCGCTGCCTGTCGTGCGGCGTCCAGGTCGGTATCGAGAAGGATCAGCAGAAACTCCTCCCCCCCATCGAATGCCGATATCCTGGCGGTTGAGATGCTGGTTGATCAGGCGCCCGATGCGTTCGATCACCAGGTCCCCCATGGCATGGCCGTGATTGTCGTTGATGGCCTTGAAGTGATCGATATCGAGCAGGGCCACGCTCAGGGGCCGCTCTTCCCGGCGGGCGCTGGCGATCGCGGCGCTCAGTTCGTTCTCTCCCGACTTGTGATTGAGCAGCTCGGTCAATGCGTCCGATGCTGCCTGTTCACGAAGGCGCTCGAGCAGGCGCACCTGTGCGGTGACATCACGCTGGATGGCCAGGTAGTGGGTGACCTCGCCCTTTTCATTGCGTATCGGAGAGGTTCGCCATTCAATATGGAAAGGTCGCCCATCCTTGCGATAGTTGATCGTCCGGCCTTCGAATGTGCGACCGGCTTCCAGCGCACGGCGCAGACGGGCTGTCACCTGTCGATCGGTTTCCTCGCCCTGGAGAATGGCGGGAGTTCGCCCGATGACCTCTTCTCGGGTCCACCCGGTCATCTCGCAGAAGGCGGCAAGCATCCCGTGCATCCCGAACGCTCACCGGGTCCCCAGCCTGAACCATCAGTGCCCGGAATAACGTCGGGAAACAGGGTATGGAGAAGAGTGCCATTCCCCCGGGAGACCACATCCGGGCCCACGGAGCGATCCGGGATAAGGTCGACACCATCGAAGGACGCAGTGCTTAGACAGGCCAGCACCGGACTGGCCTGGCTGCCCGGTTCGACTATACTCATGCATGTTGTTGACGTAGGGAGAGTATCGACGTGTATCGTTTTTGCATTGGTGTGCTGGCCGTTTTCATGTCTCTGGCCGTTGCCGCCGAAGAGCCGGCTTCAGAAGAAACCGTTCGTGAGCTGCTTGAACTGATGGACGCCCACACGCTGATCGATGCCCTGATCGGTGAAGTGCAGCAGATCATTGACGAGTCAACGGAGCACGTTCTCGGAAATCGTGAAATATCGCCGGAACACCGGGAGATCATGCGGGAAGCCAACAGCCAGATGGCCGAGTTGATGCGCCGGGAAATGCGCTGGGAGGTCATGGAATCCGACATGATCGCCCTCTACAGGAAACACTTCACCCAGACCGAGCTCGATGCCATGATCGCGTTCTACCGCACCGAAGCCGGTCAATCCGTCATGCAGAAAATGCCGGCCGTGGTTCATGAGTCCATCCAGCTCAGTCATCAGCGCATGCAAACGCTCATGCCCGAGATCTCCCGGATTCAGCAGGAGACCTTTACCAAGCTTGATGAGCTGTCCACACAACCGTAACAACGGGAGCAAACGGGTCAATCACTCCCACCGAAAGGGTACGGGCTCCGGGCTGGTGATGGCGCGGTTATCCCCGAGTGATGAAACGATCAGCCGCTGAGCGAAGCGAAGCGCATGCAGGACAACGCTGGCACAACCCCCACCGGGTGGGCGCGGGCTCAATCGGCCAGCGCGGCAATCGCCGGCAACTCCTTCCCTTCCACGTACTCCAGGAACGCGCCGCCGGCAGTAGAGATATAGTCGATGCGGTCGGCCACCTTGTATTTTTCAATGGCGGCGATGGTGTCGCCGCCACCGGCCAGTGTGAAACCATCGCAGGCAGCCACGGCATGGGCGATGGCCTGGGTGCCGGAGTGGAAGGCCTCGAACTCGAACACGCCGACCGGTCCGTTCCAGACGACGGTGCCGGCCTGACGGACGATGCTGGCCAGCTTGCCGGCGGACTCGGGGCCGATGTCGAGGATCATTTCGTCGGCGTGGATGCGGCCGACATCGCGCAGGGACGCGTGGGCCTCCTGGTGGAAGCGCTCGGCGGTCAACACGTCGGTGGGCAACGGGATGGCAGCGCCCTTCTGCTCGGCGCGCTTGATGAGATCCCTGGCGGTGTCAACCAGGTCCTTTTCATACAGTGAACCGCCGACCTTGTAACCGGCCGCGGCCAGGAAGGTGTTGGCGATGCCGCCGCCGACGATGAGCTGGTCGACCTTGTCGATCAGGGCCTCGAGCACCTGCAGCTTGGTCGAGACCTTGGCCCCGCCGACGATGGCCACCAGCGGGCGTTGTGGGTTGGCCAGGGCCTTGTCCAGCGCCTCGACTTCGCGCGCCAGCAGCGGGCCGGCGCAGGCGGTCTTGGCCTGGCGAATGACGCCGGCGGTAGATGCCTGGGCGCGGTGGGCGGTGGCGAAGGCGTCGAAGACCAGCACGTCGCAAAGCGCAGCCATTTTCTTAGCCAGCGCCTCGTCATTGGCCTTTTCGCCTTTCAGGAATCGCACGTTCTCGAGCAGGACGACCTGGCCGGCCTGCACATCGACGCCGTCGATCCAGTCGCGCTTGAGTTCGACCGGCTGGCCGAGCAGCTCGCTCAAACTTTCAGCGACCGGGGCCAGGGTGAACTCCTCGTCGAAAGCACCTTCATCGGGCCGGCCCAGGTGCGACATGACCATCACCGCCGCGCCGGCGTCGATGCACTGGCGGATAGTGGGCAGTGCGGCCTTGATGCGTGCCGCCGAGGTCACCTTGCCATCGCGAATGGGCACATTGAGATCGGCACGGACCAGAACGCGTTTGCCTTTCAGTTCAACCTGATCGAGGGTTTTCATGGTCGTTCCTGCAAATTCAAAAAATTCACCACAGAGGCACGGAGATCACAGATTAACTTTAATTTGTTTTCTCTGTGCCCTCTGTGCCTCTGTGGTGAACCGCTTTTCAGACGCGCGACAGGGCCAGCGCGGTGTCGAGCATGCGGTTGGAGAAGCCCCACTCGTTGTCGTACCAGGCCAGCACCTTGACCAGGCGACCGCCGGAAACCTTGGTCAGCGTGGAATCGAAGATCGATGAGCGCGGGTCGTGGTTGAAGTCGATGGAGACCAGCAGTTCGGTGTTGTAGCCGAGAATGCCGGCCAGCTCGCCTTCGCTGGCTTCCTTGACCACGCTGTTGACCTCGTCGACCGAGGTGTCGCGGCTGGCGATGAAGCTCAGGTCGACGACAGAAACGTTGATGGTGGGCACGCGCATGGCGAAGCCATCGAGCTTGCCGTCGAGCTCTGGCAGCACCAGGCCGACGGCAGCAGCCGCCCCGGTCTTGGTCGGGATCTGGCTCATGGTGGCCGAACGGGCGCGTCGGATGTCCTTGTGAAAGACGTCGGTGAGCACCTGATCATTGGTGTAGGCGTGAATGGTGGTCATCAGACCGGTTTCCAGGCCGATTTTTTCGTTGATCGGCTTGACCAGCGGCGCCAGACAGTTGGTAGTGCAGGAGGCATTCGAGATGATGTCGTCGCCTTCCTTGAGGATACCGTGGTTGACGCCGTAGACGATGGTCGGCAAATCCTTGCCGGCCGGGGCGGAGATCAGCACCTTGCGCGCCCCCGCTTTCAAGTGGGCCGAGGCCTTGTCCTTGCTCGCGAACAGGCCGGTACATTCCATCACTACATCGACGCCCATCTCACCCCAGGGCAATTGAGCCGGATCGCGCTCGGCCAGCACCCGAATCTTGTCGCCGTTGACGACCAGGTTGTCGCCCTCGACCTTGACCTCGGCATCGAAGCGCCCATGCGCGGTATCGCGCTGGGTCAGGGTGGCGTTGGTCTGGGCATCACCCAGATCGTTGATGGCGACGATCTGAATCTCGTCGGTACGATTGTATTCGTACAGGGCGCGCAGGACGTTACGGCCGATACGGCCATAGCCATTGATGGCGACTTTGATGGACATGGGCTTTCTCCGCAGCAATTGTTTTCAGGGGATGACGCAATTGTACTGCGGCAGCGAGCGCAGGACCAAGCGAAGTTGGGAGAGGGGAGTGACGGGCGAATGAGTCGAAGGGCAACTCCGTCCACTCACCCGTTCGTCCGTTGCTTCGATCAGCCGATCACCTCACGAACCGCCCGAACAACGGTCTCGTTCGTAAACCCGAACTCCTTGAACAGGTCACCGGCCGGGGCCGAGGCGCCGAAGGTGTCCATTCCGATCACCTTGCCCTTGCCGCCGACGATGTGCCGCCAGTACAGACTGACACCGGCCTCGACGGCCACCCGGGCATCAAGCGCAGCGGGCAGCACCGTTTCACGGTAATCGGCATCCTGGGCCATGAACAAGTCGGGGTTGGGCATGGAGACGACACGCACACCGACACCATCGGTCGCCAGGCTGCCGGCTGCGGCCATGGCCAGGCCGACCTCCGAACCGCTGGCGATAATGACCGCCTGCGGATTGCCGTCCTCGGGATCGCTGAGGACGTAGCCGCCACGGGCAATGGATGCGATCTGTTCGCTGTTGCGCGGCTGATGCGGCAGCCCCTGGCGGGTGAGCACAAGCGCGGTCGGGCCGTTGCGGCGCGCCAGGCCGGCCGCCCAGGCCGCCGCGGTCTCGACCTTGTCGGCCGGACGCCAGACGTCCAGGTTGGGAATAAGCCTGAGGCTCGAGACATGCTCGACCGGCTGGTGCGTGGGGCCGTCCTCGCCCAGGCCGATGGAATCATGGGTGTAGACGTGGATTGCGCCGGTCGGAATCAATGCCGACATGCGCACGGCATTGCGTGCGTAATCGGAGAAGACCAGGAAGGTACCGGTGTAAGGGATGAAGCCGCCGTGCAGATACAGGCCGTTGGCAATTGCGGTCATGCCGAATTCGCGCACGCCATAGTAGACGTAATTGCCTTTCGCCGGATCGTCCATGATGTCGACACTGCCCGACCAGTTGGTGTTGTTCGAACCGGTCAGATCTGCCGAACCGCCCAGCAGTTCGGGCAGGTGCGGGCCGAAGGCTTCCAGGGTCTGGCCGGAAGCCTTGCGCGTGGCCACGGTGGCGTCGTCGGCCTGCATGCGCCCGAGGATGTCAGCGACGATACGATCGAAGTCCTCGGGCAATTCGCCGGACAGGCGGCGTTCGAACTCGGCAGCCAGTTTCGGATGGGCGTCGCGGTAGGCTCGCCATTCGCCCTGCCACTGCTTTTCGCGCTCGGCGCCAGCCTCGCGTGCGTTCCAGCCGGCACGGATTTCGTCCGGAACTTCGAAGGGGGCGTGCGGCCAGCCGATTTCCTTGCGCGTGGCCTCGATCTCCTCATCGCCCAGCGGTGCGCCGTGGGTGGCGGCAGTGCCGGCCTTGTTGGGTGAACCGAAGCCGATGGTGGTCTTGCAGCAGATCAATGTGGGCTGACCGACGTTGGCGCGGGCCGCCTCGATGGCGCTCGCCACGGCTGCCGCATCATGGCCATCGACATCCTCGATTACTTGCCAGCCATAGGCACGGAAGCGCTCGGGCGTATTGTCGGTAAACCAACCGTCGACCTCGCCGTCGATGGATATATTGTTGTCGTCATAAAACACCACCAGCTTGCCCAGCCCCCAGGTACCGGCCAGCGAGCAGACTTCGTGCGATACGCCTTCCATCAGGCAACCGTCGCCGGCAAATACCCAGGTGTGATGGTCGACGATGGTGTGCTCATCGGTGTTGAAACGCGCCGCCAGCAGCTTCTCGGCCAGCGCCATGCCCACGGCGTTGGCCAGGCCCTGCCCCAGCGGGCCGGTGGTGGTTTCCACGCCCGGCGCCTCGCCATATTCGGGGTGACCCGGCGTGGGTGAATGCAGCTGGCGAAAGTTCTTCAGGTCGTCGATGGAGACGCCATAACCGGTCAGGTGCAGCACCGAGTACAGCAGCATGGAACCATGGCCGTTGGAGACCACGAAACGGTCACGATCCCACCAGTCGGGATTGTCCGGGTTGTGCCTGAGGTAATCGTTGAACAGCACTTCGGCAATGTCGGCCATGCCCATGGGCATGCCGGGATGTCCCGAATTGGCGCGCTGGACGGCGTCCATGGACAGGGCGCGGATGGCGTTGGCGAGGTCTCGGCGGGTGGTCATGATGGCTGGGGCCTGTAGAGCGAGATGAGGAAAACCGCTCATTGTGCCGTCGCTGTAGCCGGCAAGCAAGAGAGGCCGATCAGCAACCCGCCCTGCGCGCCGCAAGCCCGCAGTCCGGACAGCTTGATTGCCATCACGCTTCTCCTGATATTCCGGGCACTTGGGCGTCAATTTTGCGTGTGCATCTCGCCTCCGGCTCTGCTAGACTGCAAGTTAAGAAAAACTTATTCCCGATAACAGTATCTAAGGGGGCGGGAATACCAAGAATTTTTATCGGGACCGAAGATGACCGCATTGAGGCGAAGCCTGCTGATTTCGACATTGCTGGTCGCCGGGGCGAATGCCCAGGCGCAAGACGCGGCACCGTGGTCAATCGTCCCCGAGCGCGAAACGACGCCGGCTGCGCTATCCGACCGCGATGCCCTTGGGCTGCCGGGCCTGCGGCCGCGGGTGACCATGAGCATGCCGCTGGATCTGCGGCCCTACGAGACCGACAGCGACAACGACCAGGGGGCGTTCTCCTGGTCCCTGGAAACCTGGCGGCTCAACACCGCGAGTCTCGCCCATATCCAGTGCAACAGCGGCAGACTGACCATCGACTCCTACCTGGCCGAGAACTGTCGCTTTGTCGACCAGCCCCTGCCCGACGAGTCGGTCAATCTGCTGCAGGTGCGCGGCAACTGGACCGCTGCCCCGGGCCTGAACATCGGTGTGGGTGCGTATCATAGCCAGCCCGAGCACTCACCGGTGATTGCACTCAACGAGGGCATGTACGATTTGCGCGCCGAATACCTGGGTCACGACGCCACAGCGAGGTCACCACTAGGTTCCGAAGGCGTGGATTTCAACGTCAGCTTCGGCATCCAGACCGAACGCGTGGGTGATTTTCTGGTCGGGCTGCAACTGGCCCGCTACCGGCAGCGGATGAGCCTGTCCGACCTCGGCCTGTCGCTTGACCACGCGGCGCTGGGCAGCGTCGGCGAATCCAGTTACTACAACAACAGTGCCCAGCTGATGCTGGGGTGGCGGCGTGGCCGCTTCAGCGGCGAAATGCTCGGCAACCACCGCGAATCGCCGCTGTGGACCGGCGTCGATCCGAGCCCGACCCCTTCGGTGCTCAACACCTTCGACCTGGAGTTTTCCTGGCACGCGCCACGCAATGCGTCGATCAGCATCGGCGTAAGCAACCTGCTCGACACCGCTCCGCGGGCCGACGAGCCGGGCGCGGACGCTCGGCTCGAAGATCCGATGGAAAACATTTACGGTCGAATCCCCTACGTGCGCTACAAGCAGGATCTGTAAACCGCACTTCCCGTAATCAACGATGACCGCTCAAGGAGTGACCCGACTGCCATGTCTGCACCTCGCCTTGTCTCTGTTCTTGTACTCCTGACCCTGGTGTCGGGAAGCCTGTTGGCCTCCCAGCCCTTTTCCTCCCTCGAAGAGCGCATGACCGGGCGGGAATTCCGCGAAGCCGGTCTCCACAAGCTCAGTGACGAGGAACTGGCCGCGCTCAACCGCTGGATTCGCCAGCGCTCGCTGACATTGGAGGAGTATCGCGGCGAGGACTCGCTCCGGCATGCCGAGCCGGCAAGCGACGATCGGGTCGCGGATACAACCGAGGACCGCCGCGGATTCGAGGAGCCAAGCGAACGCTCGCCGATCAGGAGCCGCATCGTCGGGAGCTTCAACGGCTGGCGCGGCAATACCGAGTTCGAACTGGAAAACGGCATGGTCTGGCGGCAGGCGGAAAATGACACCTTCGCGGTGCGCGAAATGGAGAACCCGGAAGTCGTGATTCGACCGGGCCTGTTCGGGACCTGGCGGCTTTCGATAGAAGGCTACAGCAGCGCAGTCCGTGTCGAGCGCGTGCGCTGAAACCAATTCGACATGGCGGCTTCGCCGCCGACAGCCCCTCTACTCGGGTCGGTTGCGGCGCATGCGCAACCAGAACAGGTAGGCGCGGCCGCCAATATAGCCGACACCGCCGAACACGACCAGAACGATGGTCAGCGCCGGAGGCGGCAACTGCCAGGCTACCGGCGAACTCATCCACCACCACAGCACGCCGATGATGATGGCCGCCATCGCCATGTAGGTGACGTTGGTCGCCCGATAGATGCGTTTTCGCCAACGTCGAATCTCCAGCTTGCGAACCTCTTCGTCGGTCATCTGCCCGAGCGGCAGCTCGCAATGCGGGCAGACGTTGACCATGCTGGAAATGCGGCGGTTGCAGCCGGGACAGTGAATGATAGCCATGGCTCAAAGGGTACCTGAATTCGGTTCGCGTTTGAAACGTGCGCCCATCAGGCCTGCTCGTGGTCCGGGAAGAAACGCACGCACACCTCCAATCCACCTTCCTCGCGATTGGCGAACTCCGTCCGCCAGCCGTACAGATCGCACAGGCGCTTGACGATCGACAGGCCCAAGCCGGAACCCTTGGTGCCGCTGGCCTGGCGACCGCGGAAGTGGCGATCGAAGACGTGCGGCAATTCTTCTTCGGCAATCCCGGGGCCGGAATCGAGGATGCAGACCTTGCCGCGCCGCACCTCGATGCGCACTTCGCCACGGGTGGTGTAGCGCACGGCGTTGCCGACCAGGTTGCCGAGAGTCACGGCAATGACGGCCTCGGGTGCAATCACGCTGACCGGCTCGACCTCCTCGAAGACGAGCTCCAGCTCGCGATCGCCGATGAGCGGACGGTAATTGTCCGCCACCAGCGCGGCGATGCGCCCGACATCGTTGGCCCGGCGTTCGTTGTCCGATGTCCGCTCGGCGCGGACCAGGTGCAAGAGTGCGGTAGTGATGTCGGTGGATTGGCGCGCGGCGCGGGCAATCCGCAGCAGACGCTCGCGATTGCGTTCGGACTGGTCGGGCTGGGCCAGCAGCAATTCGGTCGCACCGGAAATCACCGCCAGCGGGGTACGCAACTCGTGGGAGACGTCGGCATTGAAGGCCTTGTCGCGGTCAACCAGTTCCTTGAGGCGATGGGCGTAGTCATCCAGCGCAGCGGCCAGCTGACCGACTTCGTCGTCGGGGAAATGTCGCGCCAGGGCGCCCGGCTCGGCGGTTTCGTCCATTGTCTCCAGGCGATGCGCCAACTCAGTGACCGGCGCCATCACCCGGCGTGACGACCATACCCCCAGCGCGAACGACAGCAGGGCGAACACGATTACGGCAGCGACCAGGGCCTGAACCAGCAGGCGCGCCAGCTCTTCGTTTTCCGAAACGTCGTAGGTCAGAAAGACCCAGAAGTCGTCGTGCTTGCGCACCGCGGCCTTGTAGCGGGCGTCATCGACGCGCACGTCGTGCATGCCGCTGGGAAGATCACGGAAGGGCCGGGGCACGATCTCGGCCTGCCCGGGACGCGTCACGTAGCCCTCCAGCCGGCTGTAGAAGGGCTCGACCAGCGAAGGATCCTCGCGCAGGTCGGTAACGTACTGATCGATCTCCTCGGCCAGCGTCTGCGAGATCAGAGCATCGACCAGCCAACTCTGCAAGAACAGCACGGCAGCCGCGAACAGCACGCTGAGCAGCGTGCCGAACAACAGGAAGGACAGAATCAGCCGGCTTCTAAGTCTCCGCCGATACTTCATCCGGAGCAACCAGGCAGTAACCGATGCCGTGACGGGTCTGGATCATGTGACTGTCGAACGGCTTGTCGATGGCCGCTCGCAGACTGTGGATGTGTACCCTGAGGCTGTCGCTGTCGGGCAGCTCCTCGCCCCAGACATGATGCTCGAGCTCGCGCCGGGTCACCACCGCCGGTGATGCCGACATCAGTTTCTCCAGCAGCTTGAGCCCGATGGGGTTGAGATCGATGGTCTTGCCGCCGCGCTTGACCGTCAGCGTCTCGAGGTTGAAGGCCAGGTCACCGACCTCCAGCTCGCGCGGCTTGATGCGCTGGCCGCGACGGGCCAGCACGGCCAGACGTGCCTCGACTTCCCGGAGCTCGAAGGGCTTGACGAGGTAGTCATCGGCACCGGACTTGAAGCCGCTAAGCTTGTCGTCGAGTTGATCGCGCGCGGTCAACATCAGGACGGGCGTGTCCTTGCGACCGTCCTCGCGCAGCTTGCGGCAGACATCCAGCCCGTCCATTCCCGGCAAGGCGAGATCGAGGACGATGGCGTCGAACTCATTGACCACGGCCAGGTGCAGCCCAGTGACGCCGTCGTAGGCGTAATCGACCTCGTGACCGTGGTCGGACAGGAAATCGCCGAGATTGGCGGCGATGTCGCGGTTGTCTTCGATGATAAGGATGCGCATGCCCATCACGTCACCATTCGTGTCAAAAAAATGCCCGGACGGAAGTGACTCCGTCCGGGCCCACATTGCCCCGTAACCGTCGGTGCAAATTCGGCTCGCGCTGTGACACCAACGATTCGAATGCTACGCCGCACTGCGTTAATGAAATGTTAACCGTTTCACAATTTCGGGTTAGTTGTTCCGCACCTGCTCAACGTGAGTCGTCGATCAGGTTCATGTCCTGCAGATTGCCCGAGAGCGATTCGGCATCGCCGCCTTCGCTGAGCTTGACGGCAAGACGGACCTCGTTGGCCGAATCAGCATGCCTGAGTGCCTCCTCGTAGGAAATCAGCCCTTCCTGGTAGAGCTTGAGCAGGCTCTGATCGAAGGTCACCATGCCGTGATGCTCGGAATCCTTCATGATCGCCTTCAGTTCCTCGATCGCACCCTTGCGAATCTTTTCCTGCACCAGCGGACTGTTGAGCAGGATCTCGAGTGCGACATGCCGGCGACTGCCGTCAATCGAGGGCAGGAGCTGCTGGGCCACCACGCCCTTGAGGTTGAACGAAAGATCGAGCAGGACCTGCGGATGCCGGTCCTCCGGGAAGAAATGCAGGATACGGTCCATGGCCTGGTTGGCATTGTTGGCGTGCAGCGTGGTCAGGCACAGGTGGCCGGTTTCGGCAAATGTAATGGCCTGCTCCATGGCCTCCCGGGTGCGGATCTCACCGATCAGAATCACATCGGGCGCCTGTCTCAGGGTATTTTTCAGCGCTACCTCGAAGGACTCGGTGTCGATACCGACTTCACGCTGCGTGACCAGGCTCTTGCGATGCTTGTGCACGAATTCGATCGGGTCTTCGATGGTGATGATGTGGCCCGAAGCATTCTGGTTGCGGTAGCCGAGCATGGCCGCCAGCGTGGTCGACTTGCCTGTACCAGTGGCGCCGACCATGATGATGATGCCGCGCTTTTCCATGGCCAGCGCCGAGAGCGACTCGGGCAGGTCGAGTTCCTCGAACGATGGAATCCTGGTCTCGATCCGGCGACAGACCATGCCGACACTGTTGCGCTGGTAGAAGGCGCTGACGCGAAAACGGGCCGTCCCCTCCAGTGAGATGGCAAACTGGCACTCGCGCGTGCTGTGGAATTCCTCGCGCTGCTCGGCGGTCATGATGCCGTCGATGATGTCCAGGACAACATCGTGAGTCAGCGCTTCGCGCGTGAGCGGCCGGATCTTGCCCTGGACCTTGACGCAAGGCGGCGCGCCGACCGTCACGAATAGGTCAGAGCCCTTGGCTTCGTGCAGCTTGTGCAGCCACTCCTGGATGGTGTTCATAAGATACTGCTCCTTCGGCGGTGACCCCGGTTCAAGCCAGCGCCTGCTTGTTCTGGGCCTTGCGCTGCGCCTCCTGCTTGGCGACCAGGCCACGGCGGACCAGCTCGATCAACGACTGGTCGAGCGTGGTCATGCCGACATTGTGCCCGGTCTGGATGGCCGAGTACATCTGCGCCACTTTGTCTTCACGAATCAGGTTCTTGATCGCCGAGGTGCCGATCATGATCTCGTGGGCCGCCACACGACCACCGTTGATGCGCTTGAGCAAGGCCTGCGAGATGACCGCGCGCAGTGATTCGGACAACATCGAGCGTACCACCGGTTTCTCATCACCGGGGAACACATCAATGATTCGGTCGATGGTCTTCGGCGCCGAGGAGGTATGCAACGTGGCGAAAACGACGTGGCCTGTTTCGGCCGCGGTCAGCGCCAGGCGCACGGTTTCCATGTCACGCAGCTCGCCGACCAGGATGATGTCGGGATCCTCACGCAGCGCCGAGCGAAGCGCCTGGTTGAAACCGTGGGTATCACGATGGACCTCGCGCTGGTTGATCAGGCAGCGCTGCGGGGTATGGATGAATTCGATCGGATCCTCGATGGTCAGAATATGCCCCGGGACGGTCTTGTTGAGATAATCCATCATCGCCGCCAACGTTGTGGATTTACCCGAACCGGTTGGACCGGTCACCAGGATCAGTCCGCGCGGCACCTCGACAATGTCCTTGAACACGGCCGGAGCGTTGAGATCCTCGAGCGTGAAGATCTCGTTGGGAATGACACGGAACACCGCCCCCATGCCGCGGTGGTGGTGGAAGGCGTTGACACGGAATCGAGCCAGCCCGGGCACCGAGTAAGAAAAGTCGACCTCGAGGTTGGCCTCGTAGTCACGGCGCTGATGATCGTTCATGACCGAGTAGATGAGCTCGGCCATGTCCTTGTTTTCGATCGCCGGGGTATTGATGCGATGAATATCGCCGTCGACTCGAATCATCGGCGGCAAACCGGCAGAAAGATGCAGGTCGGAAGCCTTGTTCTTGACGGTGAATGCCAACAGTTCGGTAATTTCCATGACGCGGTTTCCTCCAGCAGCGGGTCCCGCCGAACGCAGCCGATAATGCAACCTCGAGTGGTTGTCCCTTATCACGCCAACGCCGGCAGTAAACTTACCAATTCCTGATATTAGCCTAACCCGGCCATGAACCGAAAGCATAGTCATCAACTCGAACAAGTACTCACCCGTATCCACGAAGCCTGCCGCCAGTCGGGCCGGGACCCCGAATCGGTGCGGCTGCTGGCCGTCAGCAAAACGCATCCGGCCAGTGCCGTGTCCGATCTGCACGAACTGGGGCAGAGGGCGTTCGGCGAAAGCTACGTCGACGAGGCCGTCGCCAAGATCGCCGAGCTGGGGACCCTGGACATTGAGTGGCATTTCATCGGCCCGATCCAGTCGAACAAGACCCGCGCCATCGCCGAGCACTTCGATTGGGTGCAGGGAGTGGATCGGGCCAAGGTCGTTCGCCGCCTGGCCGATCAGCGGCCGGGCGACCGCTCGCCGCTGAACGTGCTCATCCAGGTCAACATCGACGACGAACCGCAGAAGGCCGGCTGCCGACCCGACGAAATCGCCGCGCTGGCCGACATGGTCGCAGGCTACGACACGCTCAGGCTGCGCGGCCTGATGGCAATTCCCGCCCCGCGCGAGGATCTCGAAGCCCAGCGCGTCGTCTTCGCGCGTCTGAGGGCACTGTTTGAAAAGCTCAGGGAAAGCCACCCGGATGCCGACACCCTGTCGGCCGGCATGTCGGCCGACCTTGAAGCCGCCATTGCCGAAGGCAGCACGATGGTGCGCATTGGCACGGCGCTGTTCGGCGCACGTGGCGCGCCGTGACAGGAGAAACGGGAAACGGAACACGGAGGTTGGCTGGGAACCGATGTTGCGAGCGTGCTGGTCCACGGCGTGTTCAAGCCGCTGGAGACCGCGACAAGACTGAAGTCCCGTCGCCTCGCCCCCATTTGACGTTTACCTTTACCGTTTGCCCGCACAACTGGCACCCGACACGCCTCACCGAATAGAATGCACCTCATGGCAAACTCCACTCCCACCATCACCTTCATCGGCGCCGGCAACATGGCGCAGGCGCTGATCGGCGGCCTGGTTCAGGCCGGGCATCCGGCCGACCGGATTCGCGTGGCCGATCCCAGCGACGAGCAGCGCCGGGCGGTATCCGGGCAGTTCGGCGTCGAAACGCACGAAGACAATGCCCGGGCGACCCAAGGGACCGACGTGTTGATGCTGGCCGTCAAGCCGCAGGTCATGGACACGGTGCTGGCCTCTCTGGAAGACTCGCTCGGGCCCGGCACCCTGGTCATCAGCGTGGCTGCCGGCGTGACCCTGGCGCAACTGGTGCGCGGACTGGGCGGTCACCGACGTTCGGTGCGAGCCATGCCCAATACGCCCGCGCTCTATGGCGCCGGAATCACCGGCATGGTGGCCGATGAGGGCGTGGAGAGGGCCGATCGCGAACGCGCGGAGGAAATTCTCTCAACAGCCGGCAAAACGGTCTGGGTCGAGGATGAAGCGCTGATGGACGTGGTCACGGCCATATCGGGGTCGGGGCCCGCTTACTTCTTCCGCTTCGTCGAGTTGCTGGCCCGCGCCGGAACCCGTGCCGGCCTGGGTGAAGCCAACGCCGCGGCCCTGGCTCGTCAGACCGCCTTCGGCGCCGGCACCATGCTGGCCGAATCCGGGCTCGACGCCGCCGAATTGCGCCGACGAGTGACCTCGCCGGGCGGCACCACCGCGGCAGCGCTTGAGGCTTTTGCCGCCGGCGATTTCGAGCGACTGGTCGATGAGGCCGTGCAGGCGGCGATCCGGCGTGGACGCGAGCTGGGGCAGTCATGACCGGCGGCTCGGCAACCAACGCCTTCGCTTTCCTGGTCGAGACGGTCTTCCATCTCTACCTGGTCGCGCTGATGTTGCGCGTCCTGCTCGAGACCATCGGCGCCGACTACTACAACCCCGTCTGCCAGGCCCTGATCCGGATCACCGACCCGGTGGTGCGCCCCTTGAGCCGCATCCTGCCGCGCATCGGCAAGTTCAGCCTGGCCGGCGTGGTGGCCCTCTACATCATCCAGGTGATTTCGCTGGTGGCTGTCGGGCTGATCAGCGGCTGGGCCCTCGACCCGCTGGTTATCGCGCTGCTGGCCGTACTGCGGCTGGTCCGCATGCTGCTGGTGCTCTACCTGATCCTGATCATCATCGGCGTGATTCTCTCGTGGGTCGGACACGGCTTTCGCCACCCCATCGTGCCACTGATTTTCCAGCTTACCGAGCCCGTGCTGGCACCGATCCGGCGCGTGCTGCCAAACCTGGGCGGATTCGACCTCTCCCCGCTGGTCGCCATCATCCTGATCCAGTTCCTGATCATCCTGCTGGGCGTGTAGGAGCCCCTTGCCTGGCTGGCAGCGGCGGGAGTACGATCAGTGCCGTGAACAACACTCATGCGCCTTCGGAGGTCGCCATGATCTACAGGAAAACCCGCTTGTCACTGGCATGGATGGCCGGCCTGCTGCTGATCGCCGCCGGCGTCAGCGCCGAACAGTCCGAGGACATCGGCGATCACGTGGTGCACTACAACACCATGAGCACCATGCAACTGCCGACGGAAGTGGCGCGCGCTCACGACCTCCAGCGTTCATCCTCGCGCGCCTTGCTCAACGTCGCAGTGCTGAAAAAAAGTGACGAGGGCGAGTTGCCGACGCCGGTCACGGCCGAGGTTACCGCCAGCGCCATCAACCTCACCGGGCAACGCCGCAATATCCGCATGCGTGAAATCACCGAGGAGGACGCGATCTACTACATCGGCACCTTCCGGATACACGACGAGGAAACGCTGGATTTCACGGTCCGGGTGACGCCGGCACACAGCGACCAGGATCCAGGCGAGATCCGCTTCCGCCAGCAGTTCTTCATCGACTGACGTCCGCGGCACTGCGCTAAACTGGCGCGATGACGCCGGAACGCCAAGCACGCATCGAGCAGGTTGCCGCCTGCCGCCAGCCCGATCTGACGGTTTTCATGGAGCAGGTGCACAAGGCCCACAACGTGGCCGCCATCCTGCGCACCTGCGATGCGGTGGGCATCATGGAGGCCCACGCCGTCCCTCCCGTCGGCGGCATCCCTCCGCTCAATCACACCGCCCAGGGCGCACAGCGTTGGGTAAAGCTGCATCGTCACCACGATGCGGCCAACGGGCTGCGTCAGCTCAAGAAGGCGGGGCACCAGGTTTATGCCGCGCACTTCTCAGACCAGGCGATGGACTTTCGTGAGCCAGACTACACCCGGCCTACCGCGATCGTGATGGGTACGGAAAAATTCGGCGTCAGCGAACAAGCACTGGCCGAATGCGACGGCGAGATCATTATTCCGATGATCGGCATGACCCAGTCGTTGAACGTCTCGGTGGCCACCGCCCTGATTCTGTACGAAGCGCAGCGCCAGCGCCACCTGGCCGGCATGTACGAGCCGAAGTCGCTGCAAGAGGAGCCCTACAGAAGTCTGGCAGAAGGCTGGATACAACGCGATTTCGTTCGACGCAATCGGAATCGGTAGATAAGGGAGGCGGGAGACGGGAGACGATTGGCGCGCTACAATTTGCCTAAGGGAGAAAGCGCGCACAATTTGGGAGATCAAGTGAGCAAGCTGTTCGATCAAGAGCCGGAAATCAAACCGGTCTGGCAGGTCATACCCCGGTTTTTCCGCTATCCACTCAAAGCCCGGGTGCTACCGACACTGGCCTTCATCAGTGCTGCATCGGTACTGACCCTCATACCCATCCTGGGATTTTTCATCTGGCTGCTGCTGTGGGCCATGCTGTTCAAGGTCAGCTACGAAATCCTGAGCAGTACCGCCAGCGGCATGATGGAAGGACCGCCATCGGTCACACAGATGTCGGACGGCATCATGTTCAAGCATATCGGCCTGCTGCTGGCCATGGGATTTGCCTACGCAGTCATTGTCGGCGTTGTCGGCTCCCTGACGTTCGCGTTGGTACTGGGGCTGTTCCTGATGCTCGCCCTGCCGGCGGCAATGATGACACTGGCCATGACCCAGAGCCTGGTTCAGGCCCTCAACCCGGTGACCTGGGTCCACATCATGCGCACTTGCGGCTGGGCCTATCTGCTGACTACCGTGTTCTTGCTGCTGATGTTGCTAAGCCAGGCCCAGGCCGAAGCCTGGTTGCTACCGGTGGTGGGGGGTTCGATGCTGCTGTTTTCGGTGGTATCGACTTTCATCAGCGCCTATTTCATGGCCGCCTCGTTCCACCTGATGGGGTATTTGCTCTATCAGTTTCATGATGAACTGGGTATCGATGCCGCACCTCCGGCTGCCCGTGACGAACATGGTGATAGCCAGGACCCGCTGATCGACGAGGCCAATGCACTGGTGCGCGAAGGGCAGGTCGAGCAGGCGGCAAGCCTGCTGGGCGGGGAGATTCGCCAACAGGGTGCCGAACGCCCGGTTCACGATCACTACCGCAAACTACTGCTCACTCGCGGTGACAAGAACGCCCTGCTCGATCACGGCCGCGAATACATCCCGATGCTGATTCACTCCCTCAACGACAGTGCCAGGGCCCTGGATGTGGCCGGGGAGTGCATGGAAGCCGATCCCGGTTTTCGCCCCGCCAACCCCGATGACGTCCTGCCCCTGGCCCGGCTGGCCTTTGCCCAGCGCCGCCACGACCTGGTACTCAAGCTGACCAGCGGATTTGCCAAGCGCCATCGACAACATCCAGACCTGGCCGAGAACTATTTCCTGGCCGCGCAGAGCATGCTCGAGAAGGGGGAAGATGCGGGCAAGCCCGTGGGACTGGTCCGACAACTGAGAAAACGCTTCCCGAACCACCCCCTGGCCGATGACATGGCCCGCTTCGAATCCAGCTTCGGGGATACGATGCCGGGCTAGCGGGCCAGGCAGCTAGTGGGCCAGGCTGCGCCCCAGTTCGCGGTACCGTTCGGCTCGCTGATCGCCCATGAGTTCCAGCCTCTCGGCCAGGGCACCGACGGCTTCGGGCAACCCCGGAATGGATCGGCGGCTGCGGCTCATGAGGTCGATCAGGAAACTGGCGCCATCGACGTCTCCCCACCGGGCCAGGCGCCCCGCCAACACAACTGCGCGGCGCAGCGGGATTTTCGGACGGTCGTTGCGGGTCTGACGATACCGGCGGAAGGTCTCGATAATGAGTTCACGCTGCTCCCCGGTCTCGCCGGGCAGGCGCAGAATGCGGTTGGCGATGACGTCCAGTTCCTGATCGTCCGGGCGCAAACGACAGGCTGTGAAGTAAAGCGACCACAAACGGACTTCATCGCCATGCCGACTCAGCAGCGGTCGCAGCAAACGTTTGGCCTTTGCCGGCTCGAGATCGGCGAGCGCCTCTTCGGCAGCGGCAATCGCTCGACGGTCTTCACGCACATCCTCGCCTTCCGGTGCATCGAGCACGTCTCGGCGCACCTGCCCGGCCCAGACCGCCAGCATCCCGAGCAGGGCACCGCTGACGATGCCTCCGGCATGGGCCTCGTAGGCAATATTGCTGCCTTCGTAGATCATCCAGGCCAGCAACTCCCAACCCAGCCACAGGGGCAACAGGATGAGCGCCGGGGCGCGCACGTAGTCGAAATAGACGAATGCCCAGTAGAAGAAGCGCACCTTGCGCAGGCCATAGACCACTGCAAAGGCGCCCATCAGCCCGGCAATGGCGCCGGACGCGCCCAGCGAACCGGTCGCCATGCCCCAGTTGATCGCCAGCGAAGCGCCGGCAGCGCCGAGACCCGCGGCCAGGTAAAGCGCCAGATAGCGAACACCGCCCAGCGCCGGTTCCAGCAACAGCCCCAGCAGCACCAGAAACAGCATATTGCCAACCAGGTGGCCGATTCCGCCGTGCATGAACATGTGCATCAACAAACCGCCCGGGGCGATCTCGTCGAAGCGAAGCAGGTAGCGGCGGGTAAAGCTCTGCTCACGGTCAGCCTCGAGTACCGATCGCGCCTGGCGCCACTGATCGAGTTGATCGCTGTCGGGATCGATGATCAGGCCGTCCTCCAGCGCATCGTGGAAAGCCGGCTCGCTGTCGATCACCATCAAACGCAGGCGATCCCCCCAATGCGCTTCTCCCGCAGGAGGCAGCCACTCGTCGACCTCTTCCGGATCGACATCCAGCCCATAGGTGAACTCGGCCCATTCGTTGAACCAGACCCACTCCAGCTCAAGCACACCGGAATCGATGTAGCGGTCGGCGGCGGCCTCCTCGATATGCCGATCACCGCCTTGCAGCAGCAAGAACACCAGCAGGTTGGCCAGCACCAGCGCCGCGGTGACGTATGGAAAATTCTCTCGTGTCGGCTTTCTGTCCAGCGGCAGAATCAGCACTTGACGTCCCTCACCTCAATCTGGCCGGACTCCTCCAGGTTCCGGCGACTCCCATCAGCCATGGCGGCGCTCTTGTCGAATCTCGAGCTGGCTGATCCCCGATCACGGATACAGCAGGAAATCCCGCCACGTTCCCTCGACCAGTTCGAAGCACACCCGTTCATGCAGCCGCGACTCGCGCCCGTACCAGAACTCCACACGCCGCGGGCTCACGCGCATGCCCGACCAGTGCGGCGGACGGGGAACATCCTGTCCAGCGTAGTGCTTCTCGTAATACTCGACACGCTCCTGCAGTTCCTGGCGACTGGACAGCGTGCTCGACTGTTTCGACGCCCAGGCGCCGATCTGGCTGCCGCGAGGCCGTGACGCGAAGTAGGCGTCGGCCTCGGCTGGTGTGACCGCCTCGACCCGACCCTCGACCAGCACCTGCTCGGCCGTCTCGCGCCACCAGAACACGAGGGACACATCGGCGTGCGCAGCCAACTGCCGGCCCTTGCGCGAGTCGAAATTGGTATAGAAGACGAAACCCTCCTCATCCATGTCCTTGAGCAGGACCGTGCGGGCCGAGGGTCGGCAGGCCTCGTCGACGGTCGCCAGGGTCATGGCGGTGGGCTCGGGCACGCCGGCCTCCTCGGCGCGGTCGAACCCGCTGCGAAAGCGCTCGACCATCTCGGCGGTCATTGCAAACTTGTTGGTCACGACAGAATCTCTCCGTATCCGTATTGGTAGTCCGGGAACTGGAATTTGAAGCCACTGGCCAGCAGCCGGCGGTTGTCGATGCGCTTGCCCTGGCCGCCCCCCTCGTCGGGACCGAGACGTCGTGGCGACGGCACACCCAGGCGGTCGGCCAGCCAGTCAAGCACTTCACATCGCATCGTCGGTCGGCAGTCGCTCGCGCAGTAGACCGGTGCGGGATCGGCCAGATCCAGCAGATGCTCGAGTACCGCGGCACAGTCGTCGGCGTGGATGCGATTGGTCCACTGGGGCGGCTCGGGCCGGCAACTCGCCTTGCCGGATCGGACCGAATCGATCAGGAATTCCCGCCCGGGACCGTAAATGCCGGAAAAGCGCACGGCCAACGACCGCGCCGCACTCGCCAGGGCGACGCGCTCTCCCTCGAGCACCAGGCGACCATTGAACCGTGACGGTACCGTCTCCGACCCCTCATCGACCCACTCGCCCGCGCTCTGACCATACACGGCCGTGCTGGAGACAAAGATCAGCCGGCGCGGGCGCACCCGGTCGAGCAGGTTGGACAGGCCCTCGACGTAGGTCCGGCGGTAGGTGGATTCGTCACGCCGGCCCGGCGTGGCCTGGTAGATCACGGCATCCCATTCGCGGTCGAGTCGGGCTAGGGTATCGGGCCGCGAAAGGTCGGCGCTCAGCGGTGTGATGGACGGCGGCAGGGCGGAAACGTCGCGACGCAGGCCGGTCACCTGCCAGCCACGGGCCTGGACACGGGCAGCCAGCCGCATGCCAAGATCCCCACAGCCGGCAATGAGCAGGCGCCGGGTCACCGGCTCAACTGGTAGCCGCCGCCGGCTCGCCCGGGGGGTCGCCTTCCCCCTTCGGCGGCAACATGCGCAACCAGATCAGCCAGACGACCAGGGCGTCGAGAATGATCAGGGCCTGCCAGAGATAGAGGTGAAACCAGTTGAACCATGTCATGTTCCACTGGCCGAGGTAAAACAGGCTGATGATACGCACCAGATTCAGCCCCTGAATGGCGAAGAATCCAATGGCAAATCCGATCAGCTTGTGCTTGAGGGGGGCGGGAAACGCGAAGATGGCGGCGAACAGAATGATCAGCGCCTCGACCCCGTTGCACCCCGGCTCGATGCTGACGGCGAAGCCGGAGTCGAGGTCCCGGATCACCTTGCCGACCGATTCGACGCCGCTGTCGAACAACTCGATGATGAAAACGCTGATACTGGCGATCACGCTGGTGAAGGGCAGGATCACGGCCTCTTGCACCGGCTGCAACACCTCGACGGTGAACAGCACGAGCAGCAGGACCACGAACAGGATTGAAAAACGCAGCATCGACTCTTTATCGCCTGGTTGAAGAAGGGTTGCTTTCCGGGCGCCCATATTACCGAAACTGCAGTGAGCGCGCAGGTTCGCGTGGTGTACAGCCGGACCGGGCGCCACCCTTGCGTGGTAGCATTGACAGCCAGTTTATGCACCGTTGATCCAGCCCGATGATCGCCAGTACCCGCCGACACCATCCATGCTTTCGCCGACCCGAGCCGGGTAGCCGACATGGCAGGAAACGAGCCGCCTGAACATCGAACTCACGATGAAACGGATTTTTCTCGTCGGCCCCATGGGCTCGGGCAAGACTACGGTCGGGCGACACCTGGCCCGGCGCCTGGGCATGGAATTCATCGACCTCGATCACGAAATCCAGGCCCGTTGTGGCGTCGAGGTCGCGGTCATCTTCGACATCGAAGGCGAGAAAGGATTCCGCAAGCGCGAGAGCGAGTTGCTCGATGAATTGAGTCAGTGCGACAACATCATCCTGGCCACGGGCGGCGGCAGCGTGCTGGATCCGCTCAATCGTCGTCGCCTGTCCGAACGCGGGCTGGTCATCTACCTGCAAACCAGCGTCAACCAGCAGTTGCGGCGGCTCGAGCGCGACAAGCAGCGCCCCTTGCTGCAGGCGCCGGATCGCCGGCAGAAACTGATCGAGCTGGCCGATGCGCGCAATCCTGTTTACGAGGAGGCCGCAGAACTGGTGGTGGCTTCGGCCAACATTCCGCCACCGGCCATGGCCGCCAGGGTGGAGCACGCCATCCGCAAGCATATTGAGAGGGAACGGATCGAATGAAGGTTGTACAGGTTGAACATGCCTCCGGCAGCTACCCGGTCTACGTCGGCCAGGGACTGTTGGGCATGCCCGGCATCTGGGAGCGCCATCTCGACGGCCGTGTGCTGGTCGTCAGCGACGAGACCGTGGCCGCTCACCACCTGGGTCGGCTTGCCCCCGTGCTGGAGGCTCATGGCCGCCATCGCGAGGTCATCCTGCCGCCAGGCGAGGAAAACAAGACCGTCGCGCAGTGGCAACGGGTCATCGATGAACTGGTGCACCTGGGCGCTCAGCGCGACGCTACCGTAGTGGCGCTGGGCGGCGGGGTGATCGGTGATCTGGCCGGATTCGCCGCAGCCAGCTACATGCGCGGAATTCGGGTGGTGCAGATTCCGACCACACTCCTGGCTCAGGTCGACGCTTCGGTTGGCGGCAAGACCGGCGTCAATCACACTGACGGAAAGAACCTGATCGGCGCCTTTCACCAACCCGTTGCGGTGGTGGCCGATCTCGACACCCTCGCCACGCTCGGCAACCGTGATTATCGGGCCGGCCTGGCGGAGGTGGTCAAGTATGGTGCCATCCGTGATCCCCACTTGTTCGCCTGGCTTGAGGCGAATGCCGATGCACTGGCCTCGCGCCTGCCCGACATGCTGGCCGAATGCGTCTACCAGTCGGTTCGCAACAAGTCCGAAGTCGTCGCCGACGACGAACGCGAAGCGGGCCAGCGCGCCCTGCTCAATTTCGGTCACACCTTCGGTCACGCGCTGGAAACGGTCACCGGCTATGCCCAGTATCGACACGGTGAGGCGGTGGCCATCGGCATGGTGCTGGCCGCCCGCTTGAGCGAGCTGCTGGGGATGGCAGAAACGGGCACGGCCGATCGCCTGCACGATCTGCTCGACCGGCTCGGCCTGCCGACGCGGCTGCCCGATGACATCTCGCGTACCGCATTGCTCAAGCGCATGCGCCTGGACAAGAAGAATCGTGCCGACCAGATTCGCCTGATCCTGCTTGAATCCCTCGGCCGCGCGGTGGTCCGCTCCTGCCCGGCCGATGACATCTCCGAGGTACTGAACCAGTCATGAATCCCCGCCACAACAGCCTGTTCATGCGCGCACTGCGGCGCGAGGAAGTCGAACGCACACCGATCTGGCTGATGCGCCAGGCCGGGCGTTACCTGCCCGAGTACCTGGCCACGCGCGAGCGTGCCGGCAGCTTCCTGGAGCTGGCGGGAACGCCGGAGCTGGCCTGCGAGGTCACCTTGCAGCCCATCGAGCGCTTCGGCTTCGACGCCGCCATTCTGTTTTCCGACATCCTCATCATTCCTCACGCCATGGGGCGGGGTCTTGGCTTCGCGCCGGGCGAAGGACCGTATTTCGAGCGGCCGGTGCGCACGGTCGGCGACGTCGACGAACTCCCCGGCATCGATCCCCATGACGATACCGGCTACGTGATGGAGGCGGTACGCCTGATCCGGGCCGCCCTGCCGGAAGCCACGCCTCTGATCGGCTTTGCCGGCAGCCCCTGGACGGTGGCGACCTACCTGATCGAGGGGAAAAGCAGCAAGGATTTCGCACTGGCCAAGAAAATGCTCCTGGCCGAGCCCGCAGCGGCGGCAAGGCTGCTGGACCATCTGGCCGATGCCACGGCCGACTACCTGATCGCCCAGGTCGAGGCCGGTGCCGACGCACTCATGATTTTTGACTCATGGGGCGGTGTGCTGTCACCGCGGCTCTACCACGAATTTTCCCTGGCATCGCAGCAACGCATCGTCGAGAAATTGCAGAAACATTGCCCGCATACCCCGCTGATCCTGTTCGGCAAGGGATGTGGACAACACCTGGAAGCCATGGCCGAGACTGGGTGTGCGGCGTTGGGGGTGGACTGGACGCTGGACTTGAGCGTGGCGCGCGCGCGCGTCGGCGACCAGGTCGCCCTGCAGGGCAATCTCGACCCGGCGGTGATGCTGACTTCACCGAAGGTGATCCGCACGGAAGCCCGGCGCGTGCTCGACAGCTTCGGGGAAGGCCCGGGCCATATTTTCAACCTGGGCCACGGTATCACTCCCCAGGTCGATCCGGAAAACGTTGCCTGCCTGGTGGAAACGGTGCGCGAGTACAGCCGTACCGTCTGATCGTCAGACTCAGGCAGGAGTCACCCCTGCCTGAGCTGCTTTTCCAGCTTCGCCCAGGTATCGCGCAGGGTCACGGCACGGTTGAATACGGGGACTGCCGGCGTGCCGTCGGGATCGGGCACGAAGTAGCCCAGCCGCTCGAACTGGAAGAAGTCGCCGACCTCGGCCTGCTCGGTACCGGGCTCGAGGCGCGCTTCGTGCAACACCTCCAGCGACTGTTCGTTGAGGTGCTCGACGAAATCCCGCTCCTTGTCGCCGCCGGGATGAGGAACCTTGAAGAGGCGGTCGTAGAGGCGAACCTCGGCCTTGACCGCGTGCTCCGCCGACACCCAGTGAATGGTGCCCTTGACCTTTCGATCCGAACCCGGCTGACCGGATCGGCTTTCGGGATCGAGTGAGCAGCGCAGCTCGACCAGGTTGCCGGCTTCGTCCTTGATCACTTCGTCGCAGCGAATGATGAAGGCGTTTCGCAAACGCACCTCGCCCCCGGGCTTGAGGCGGAAGAATTTTTTCGGCGCCTCTTCCATGAAGTCGTCCTGTTCGATAAACACCTCCCGGGTCATCGGCACCTTGCGCGCACCCATCTCCGGGTTCTGCGGGTGGTTGGCGGCTTCCAGCCACTCGGTCTCGCCTTCGGGGAAATTGGTCAGGACGATCTTCAGGGGCTTGAGCACCGCCAGCCGCCGCGGCGCGCGTACATTGAGATCGTCTCTGAGGTTGCGCTCGAGCACACCGAAGGGAATGATGCTCTCGGATTTGGTCACCCCGATCTCGGTGCAGAAGTTGCGAATGGATTCGGGTGTGAATCCGCGCCGGCGCAGGCCAGCGATGGTCGGCAATCGGGGATCGTCCCAGCCCGAGACATGACCCTCGTCGACCAGCCGGGTCAGACGACGCTTCGACAGCACGGTGAAATTGATATTGAGTCGTGCGAACTCGATCTGATGGGGGCGCGAGGGCACCGGCAGGTGCTCGATCAACCAGTCGTATAGCGGCCGGTGGTCCTCGAACTCCAGCGTGCACAACGAGTGGGTGATGTGCTCGATGGCATCACTCTGCCCGTGGGCAAAATCGTAGCTGGGATAAATGCACCAGTCATTTCCGGTACGGGGGTGCTCCTGGTGGCGAATGCGATAAATCACCGGGTCGCGCAGGTTGATGTTGGGCGCGGCCATGTCGATCTTCGCGCGCAGCACACAGGCGCCGTCGGGCAACTCCCCGTTACGCATGCGTTCGAACAGTAGCCGGTTCTCGGCCACGCTACGGTTCCGGTGGGGGCTGTTCTCACCCGGCTCGGTCAACGTGCCGCGCTGCTCACGGATGGCCTCGGCGTCCTGCTCGTCGACATAGGCCAGCCCGTTGTCGATCAGGTGCAGGGCGAACTCGTAGAGGGTTTCGAAGTAGTTCGAGGCGTAGCACTCGTTTTCCCACTCGTAGCCCATCCAGCGGACGTCTTCCTTGATGGCGTCGATGTAGCGCTGCTCTTCCTTCTCCGGGTTGGTGTCGTCAAAACGCAGGTTGGTATAGCCGCCGAACTCGCGCGGCAGGGAGAAGTTGAGCACGATCGACTTGGCGTGCCCGATATGCAGGTAGCCGTTGGGCTCGGGTGGAAAACGGGTAACGAGCCGCTCGTACTGCCCGGCCTCAAGCTCCTTCCGGATCCGGTTGCGAATGAAGTTGGTCGGCGCACTTGCCTGCTCGTTGCTGCTCATCGGAATCGGCCCGGTTCAAAGTCAAGCCGCACATTATACCGCCGCGTCCCGCGATCCCGTCTCCCGTCTCTCGTCTCCACTCGACACTTCACAGTTCACTCCTCACGTCTCACGCCTCCAAACTAGACCCGCCCGGCGGCATGCGCTACCCTTCCCGGGCCGGACAACAATCGACAACACGGACCCAGCCCGATGAGCGAAGAGTTCCGATTCAACCACCACAAACTGTCCAACCGCATCCTGATCGGTCTCGGTCTGGGACTGGTGGTAGGCCTGCTGATGAATTTCACCATCGCCGACACCGAGTGGGCGAGAACCTGGCTGATCGGCGGGCTGTTCGAGGTCGTCGGCGAAGGCTTCGTTCGATTCCTGAGCATGCTGATCGTGCCGATCGTGTTCGTCTCTCTGATTACGGGCGTTTCTTCCCTGGCCGACCCCAAGAGCCTTGGTCGGGTGGGCGGCAAGGCCATCGGGCTGTACCTGATCACCACCGGCATCGCCATCACGCTGGCGCTGTCGGCCGGTCAATTATTTCAGACCGGAGTTGGCGCGAGCCCGCCGGACATGGAGCCGCCACAGATATCCGACGCACCTCCATTCACCGAGGTACTGGTGGACCTGATTCCGCGTAACCCCGTGGAGGCGATGGCCGAGGGCAACATGCTGCCGATCATTGTCTTTGCCATCCTGCTGGGTCTGGCGATGTCGTTTGCCGGCACACCCGGTAAACGATGTTCTGATTTCTTCGCCGACTTCATGGAAGTGGTGATGAAACTGGTCGGTATCGTCATGCTCATCGCGCCATACGGGGTATTCGCATTGATTGCCGGCATGGCGGCGACCACGGGCTGGGGCACGTTTGCCGGGGTGCTGAAATATGTGGTCCTCGTACTTGCGGTGCTGATCTTGCACGCAGCTGTGGTTTACCCGACATTGCTCAAGCTGTTTACCGGCCTGAGTCCATTGGTGTTCTATCGACAGATCCGTGACGTGCTGGCTTTCGCCTTTTCCACGGCCTCATCGGGTGCGACCATTCCGGTCACGCTGCGTGCGGTACAGGAGCGGCTGGGAGCAAGCAACCGGGTCAGTTCCTTCACGGTGCCGCTGGGCGCGACCATCAACATGGACGGCACCGCGATCATGCAGGGCATTGCCGTGGGCTTCATTGCCCAATTCTACGGCGTGGACCTGAGCTTCACACAATACCTGATGGTCGTATTCATGGTCATCATGGCCTCGATCGGTGCAGCCGGTGTGCCGGGCGTCGGGCTCATTCTTCTGGCCGGCGTGCTGTCGCAGGTCGGACTGCCGGCAGAGGGCATCGCGCTCATCCTTGGCGTTGATCGACTGCTCGACATGACGCGCACCGCGGTCAACGTGACCGGGGATGCCACCGTGACGTGCATCGTCGCCGACGGGGAGAACGAGCTGGATCGCGAGAGATTCTACGACACGGAGCTACCGGAGCCCGACCGGAAGGCGCGGGCCTGAGCCGGCCTTTTCAACGCCGCCATCAGCGGGCGGCGGTTCCCGGCAGGGCACCGTTCAGGGCCAGGGCCGAGCGGGCGTCGACACTCAACCCTTCTGGATTTTCCAGTTGATCGACATAGGCCAGGCGATGCTGCAAGCCACTGCGGCTGGCGATCTGGATGGCCAGCCCGGGGCGGGCATTAAGTTCGAGCACCAGCGGTCCATGCTGCTCATCCAGCACCATATCGACCCCCAGGTAGCCCAGGGGCACGGCGTCGAAACAGCGTGCCGAAAGCCGGATGAGGTCCTGCCACCCCGGTAACTGGAACTCAGTCACCGGCGCACCGGTATCGGGGTGCTGGGTGACAATGTCGTGATGCATCACGGCCGAGAGGGTTCGTCCAGAAGGCATGTCGATGCCCGCACCGATAGCGCCCTGATGCAGGTTCGCCTTGCCGCCGGAGCGACGTGTGGGCAGGCGCATCATCGCCACTACGGGCACGCCACGAAAGACGATGACACGGATGTCCGGCACGCCCTGTGGCGCGATGGGATGCAGGGCCGGATCGGTGCGCACCAGGGCTTCGACCAATGCGGCGTCCAACTGTCCGGCCAGGGAATACATGCCGGCCAGGATGCCGGAAACATGATATTGAATATCGGCCAGAGTCAACAACTCTCCGCCGGGAGTGACCCAGTCCTTGCCACGTTTGCCGAGGGTGACCAGAACGCCGTCACCGCCGGTCCCCATCGCCGGCTTGATGGCAAACGCTTCGAGTGTCCGCAAACGCCGCGCCAGGGCGCCGGCCTGGTATTGCCCGCGAACCACCCCCAGTTGCTCGGGAACGGCAATACCGTGGGCCTTGAGCCGCGCCTTGCACAAAATCTTGTCGTCGACCAGCGGGTAGAGCCGTCTAGGGTTATGCTCGAGCACGTACTTGGCGTTGCGGGCATTGATTCCCAGCACACCCGCAGCTCGAAGCTTGCGGACCAGGCCGATCACAGTTCTTTGGCCAGGCGACGGAAACGGATCAGTTCCGAAACTCGATAACCGGAATATCGGCCCATCAAGAGTGTCAGCCCAAGCACGGTCAGCAATAGTTCGGGGAAGACGAACACCATGTGCTGAATGGATTCACGGGTCATCATGTAAAACGCCAGGCTGGCAATCAGAGCCGTTCCGGCAGCTTCGATCAGGGCCTCGTGGGGGCCGCGTTCCTCCCAGACGATGGACATGCGTTCGATGACCATCGCGATGATGACCATGGGAAACAAACCCACGGACAGTCCGATATCCCAGCCAACCTGGTGGCTGAAGAGACTCAATGTCACCATCAGCGCAACGACAATGATCAGAACCGCGGTCAGTCGGGGGACAAGCAACAGGCGTAGCTTTTCCAGGTAGAAGCGAAGCAGCAACCCGCTGCTGACGACAACGCTGAACAACACCAGGCCACCGATCAGGCCGGTTTCGCGGAATGCCAGGGCAATCAGCACCGGCATGAACGTGCCGAAGGAACGCAAGCCGATGACATTGCGCATCAGCACCATGATGAATCCGCCCACGGGGACAAGCAGCAGAACCGCATAAACCGTTTGCGCCTGCACCGGGAGCTCCAACATGCTGAACCGCGAAGCCCAGGCGTCATGGCGCGCAGCGCGCTGTTCGGCAAGATCGAGGGCACCCAGTTCATTGCGGCGGATCGACCAGCTTAAATCCTGAAGCTCCGCCCCCTCCACGGTGACCACAGGCTGCTCGCCTCGCCACCAGACCAGAAAATTCTGGGGCAGGCCCTGGCGTCCGCTTTCGGGATCGAAAAACAACCACTGCCGGCCATTGTGAACGGCGAGCAGGCGCTCCGGGCGGGCCCTGCGTTCAGTGGCAGTCAGGGTGAAGCCGTTGACCTGCTCGGTAGGAATGCGGGCGCCGGCCAGCAGGGTCCGTGCGATTCGCACCGGGTTATTCCGGTATTCTGGACTACCGAGGAACAGCGCCATTTCCTCGCTCGGCGAGGGACTGTTGATACGGGCCACCATTTCGGCGGCGAAAGAAGCGATATCGGCCGATTGACGCCGAACGTCATCGACAATGGATTGCATTGCCGTGTCAAAAGGCTCGGGCAGTTCGGGTATTTCCGGGTAGGAGGGAACCGGTGCAAACGGCTGTTCACCGCGGTCCGCGTAGAAAACGCCGCTGTAATAGAGCAGTTGACGTTGACTTGCCCGACGCACGGCCCAGATAGCACCACGATCCCAGCGGTTGCTCTCGGTCGTCAATCCGTAACCACGGGAAATGAAATTCTCGTGGAGCAGACCGAGCCCCGGAGTGACCGCCGGCAAAGCCAGTTCGACCTTGACCGGTCCCGCTTCGGGCAGAATGACCAGCCTGACTTCCGCCGTCCAGGATTCCTCGATTTCCCCGGGTTTGAGGGGATAGCCCAGGCTGAAATGCTTGTGCGCGACCAGTAGGAGACCGACAGCGACCAGGGTGAGGCTGACGACCAGCCAATGGACCGAGCGACTCATCCGTCGTTATCCTCGGGTGAACACTGCGGCGAGAATAGAAACGTCGAACCGCTGTCGATCAGCGCATAGCCTTCGAGGGCGCTGCGCCCAAGCAGTAATGGATAAATGAAGTTGCTACGATCGATCAGGTTGACCTCGACCACCCGACGTTGGTCACCGATGCAGACCGGCAACTCGATAACCGGACGGCGCTGGTGATCACCCCTGTGCCGAACGATCCGGACGTTCCGAATCAGCGGCTTCTCAAGAGTGACATGATTTTCACTTTCCGGGTCAGTAACCGTAAACCGCACCCAGCGCTCACCATCCCGGCGAAAGCGCTCGATACCGGCTGCATCCAGCGAGGAGGTGGCCGCACCGCTATCAAGCTTTGCCTTCATGGAGAATTTACCATCAAGAAGCTCAACCCGCTCAACCCATCCGAAGACCTCCAGATGACGCTCCTCGAAATCGTCGGCCAAGGCAAGGCCGAAGCCCGCAAGCATCGTCAAGCCACAAAGAAAGCCCCGATTTGAAATGGAGACCGGTCGTTTCATATTCGGCAAGGAGTTGAAAGGAATGAGCCGGGCCAATTCTATAGCAATTTACCCAGAACTCCTACCTCATTGAGTGACTTACAATTCCTTAACGTATTCCGTTCCGGTCAAACAAGTGACATTGCACTCTTCAATCTGCGTCAAGGTGGAAGACAGAACAGCGAGTCTGGCACCGACTGACGCCGTGCAGGCTGAAAGAAAGGCGCGAGTCTCTCAGATTCTTAGGGCTTCGGGAAAGGTGCCTGGCAGGCAGCTGGAGCAACGCCCAGGCAAAAAGAAACCCCGCAACTCGGAGGAGCTACGGGGTTTCGGGTATAGATGCCTGGCAGTGACCTACTCTCACACGGTAAGACCGCACTACCATCGGCGCTGGCGCGTTTCACTGCCGAGTTCGGGATGGGATCGGGTGGTTCCACGCCGCTATTGCCGCCAGGCAAGACAAACCTGTCCCGGGCCTGACCCGGGATCGGAAATTCTGTTCAAAGAGCGCTGATTGCGTCTGTCGCAATTGGCTTTGGTGTTATATGACCAAGCCTCACGGGCAATTAGTACTGGTTAGCTTCATGCATTGCTGCACTTCCACACC
>SKSJ01000094.1 GCA_007123055.1 Wenzhouxiangella sp.
AGCTGCTGCTGCAGCTCCATGACCGCGTCGGCCTCGGCACGCAGATTACTGACCTCGGCCTGCAATCGGTCCACGGTCTGACCACGAAGGTAAAGCGACTGCACCATGACCAGCGCCAGAAGCAGCGCCACACCACCGGCAAGCATCCAGTTCAAGCGGGCGCGGGTATAGACGTAGGGCGGGCGTTCGCTCTCGGGCAGCAGGTTGAACCCTTCGCTGGCCGGCGCCTCGACATCCCGCACCACATCGATGGCATGCGGCCGAATGCCGATTGCCGCCAGGCGTTCGCGCAGGGTCTCCACTCGCGCCACCGGCACCAGGCGCAGTTCCAGCTTCAATCGTCCATGCGAGGTGTCGCGTGCCACGACCTCGTGGTCGTAGTAAACCTGGTCGGCCTGGAATGGAGTGAGCTGGTCGAGCTGGTAACGCAATGCCTGGTCGAGTCCCGATTCGACGGCCAGCGGCAATTCGACCGGGCACTGCAACACTTCGTCTTCCGGCAGGCACAGGCGGATCTCGGGATTGCCATCCTCGAAATTCCGGACCAGCGCGGCCCACCGATCACGCAGCAGGTCGGCATCTTCGGCGGCACCGAACACGTCAAGCTGCTCGGGTTCGTCGCCGCCCGACCAGACGGTCAGGGCACCGCGGTCACCATCCGGAACCAGCCACAGCACAGGGCGCGGCTGCACCAGGCGCTCGCGGAAGGATTCCGGCACCAGGGTGGCCAGCTCACCGCGCCACCAGCGCAGGAATCCCGGCACGGGACTGGAGCGGTAGCGGGCCACGATGTCGGCCCAGTAATCGTTGATGGCACTTTGATTCATTGGCTCTCGATATTGTCTCGCCAGCGCTGAATGCGGAATGGCCTGCCCCGGGTATCGGTCCCCAGGGTCACCGTTGCCTCGATCTCGCTCCAGATGCCGTTGTCCAGCGTGGCGCGCGAGCGAATGCTAAAGGTCCGCCCCCCGCCTTGCAAGTTAACCATCTGCCCGTTAGGCAGCATCAGGGCCTGCTGGTCGGCCGGATGAAACTGCCGGCGCTCCTCGACGAACATCTCGGCGGCTTCTCGATCCATATCCGGCATGGATGCCAGCACTTCTGCCGGGGCAAATGCCGGATTGATCCTTCCACGCCCTGAATGCACCGTCAGGAACGATTCGACTTCCCGGAACAACTCCCAGGTCATGCCGATGACCTGCTGCAGTTCATCGACGGACCGGAAGTCTTCGTTGGCCGGGCCATAAGGATAGCCTGCCGCCAGGTAATCGTCGATCTCGGCACCGTAGAGCCTCGGCATGTCATCCGGATCACGCCAGTCCATGATGGCGTCGGCGAGGTGCAATGCCTCGAGCTCATCGACACCGCGTGAGATGAAGAAATCGGTCAGAAGTTCCACATCGGCGGCATTGAGGTTGATCTTGCCCGACTCGTCGGTCACGCGAATTTCCACTTCCGCATCTCCGAACGGCATCTGGTAGGGCCGCCCGTCAGGCACCCAGCGCGTTTCCATATCACTCGAGCGCATCTCGAAAACGGCCCGGTGAATACCGGCTTCGGCTGCATATCGGGCGGCGGTTTCATCAAACAAAAAACGCGCCTGCAGCCCCTCGGTACGCGCCAGGATGGCGAAAATACCGACCGTGATGCTCAACAGTATCAGGATCCACAGCACCACCACCAAAGCGATGCCTCTCGAGGGCTGAAGCCTGAGGTTCATCAGCGCCGCTCCCGTCGGCCGCCGCGCGGCGTCAGCATGTCGGCGGCACGCTCGATGCGAACTTGGCCGTCCTGCCGGCCTGCATCGACCATCACCGGTGCGATCAGGTCGGGCCATACCTGGCCATGCTCGCGTTCCAGGTCGATCTCCACGGCCACCGCCATGGGCAACTCGTCGGTCATCTCCCAGAAATCCGCCCAGAAGACCTCCTGGTTTTCCGGATCCATTCCCAGGTAGTGGAATTCACCGCGGGCCAGCCCCTCAAGCAGCACGATGCCGTCGTGGGCCTCGATATCGCCGGGCTCATAACCGTTGTACATGGCGTAGTAGTACACCAGTTCGTAGCCTTCCATGCCCCGCTCGATGCTCAACTGCTGTACGTAGGGTCCACCGTAGCTGAGATAGCCCGGCATCGGCGAAACGAACCGCACGCGGTCACGATCACCGAGGAAGCGGATCCGTTCGCCGTCCGCCTCTTCTTCGATATCCAGCGCCTGCGCCAGCATCAACTGGCGGCGCACGAACTGCTGAACCACGCGCAGGCGATTGTTCTCCTCGATGATGACCTCGCCGGTGTTCGATGCACGCACGGCCGCACGAAAACCGCCGTAGGCCATGGCCATGACCAGGGCCACCAGGCTGATCGCCAGCATCACCTCGATCAAGGTGAAACCACGCATCCGGCGCAACTGCATCATCGGGGGCCCGCCATCTGTCGTTCTTCCCAGTGCGTATCGACCGACCGCAGGGTATGGAACACGGCCTGGCGCGGCCGGTCCTCACCCCACTCGACTGTCAGGATGACGTGGTAGAGGCTGACCGGCAATTCGAGCAGATCGAGACCGCGCTCGTCGGCAACCAGCTCCTCGCGCACTTCCAGGGTCCAGAAAAACTCATCATCGAAACGCCCGGTACGGGTGCCGGGCTCGAGCATCTCCTCCAGCCCCAGCGTATCGAGCTTGGACTGGGCCCACAGCGCCGCGCGGGTGTAATCGCTGGCCAACCGCGTGTTGGTAATCGAGGTCGACAGGATCTGCAGCAACACGCCGAACAGCAGCGCAAACACCATGAAGGCCGCCATCACCTCGATCAGCGTAAAGCCACCTTGTCGGCGCAGCCGACAAGGTGTCCCGGACAAGCGAAGCGCAGATCCGGGACCTCCATCAGCTTTCGACGCGGTCGTTTCGAAACCCGTGCTTCCAGAACCCCGACAAGGCATCCGGGACGGCGGAGCGGATCCGCAACCGGTGCGGCAATGCAGGAAGGCTTGATTCGAACTCATATATCCCGGTCCAGGCTGACCTCACCGGTCAGCCACGACACATTGATCTCCCACTCGCGCTCCTGAGCACGCAGGGTGATCCGCCCCCCGGTCGAGGCCCCGTCAGGATAGAAGCGAATCCCGCCCGCGTCTTCTCCAGTCAGTTCCGAGCGCGCGGTTTCAAGCAGAATTTCGAGTCCGTCGGGCAGTTCCATGGTGTCGCGCTCTGACGCCTTCCAGGTGCGGTTGCGCGCATCGACGTGGAAAACTTGCTGTTGCCGGGTCACGATGGCCTGTCCGCGGGTATGCCGGATGCCGGCAGTAATGTCGCGTGCCGCGTTACGGATTTCGGCGCCGGCAACCGAACGACTCACGGAAACGCCGACCACGGCGAACAGCAGCATCACCAGCACCATCACCACCATCAACTCGAGCAGACTGAACCCGCCCTGTCGGCTCCGCCGACAAGCGGACAAGCGCAATGTTGCCCGATCGGATTTGAAACCGGGCAGCCCGCTGACTTGATGAGATGACCGGGTCACCTATTGCAGTCTCCTCGACTCAATCCCAGTTGGCGATTTCGCGGTTGACCCCCTCCCCTCCAGGCTGCCCGTCCGCACCGTTGGACCAGATGTCGTAGGGGCGGTGCTGGCCGGGGTAGCGGTAGTTGTAATCGTTCTCCCACGGGTCGGTGAGGTTGGAGTTGTTGACGTAGGGGCCGTTCCAGTTGCTTGCGTTACCCGGACGCTCGACCAGCTCGCGCAACTCACGCGGCACCCGACCGTTATCGAGATAGAACTCGTCGACGGCCATCGACAATCGCTGCACCTCGGCCTTGGCCGCTCGTACCTTGGCATCCTCGCCACGTTGCAGGATGTTCGGCACGACCAGGCCGGCGATGAGGCCGAGAATGACCAGAACCACCAGCAGCTCAATCAGGGAAAAACCCTGTCCAGACTTGAATTTCACCTTTTCTTTCCTCCGCCCCGACTGACGGGGACTTCACGCTTGTTGAAAATCGTCATGCAATGAGTTCATTGATACTGAGAATGGCCATCAGCACCGACATCACGATCACGCCGATAACCACGGCCAGTCCCAGCGTCAGCGCCGGCACCAGCATGGCCATCAACCGATCGATAGTGACGCGCACTTCGCGATCATAGGTGTCGGCCACCTTGAGCAACATGTCGTCGAGCTTGCCGGTTTCCTCGCCGACGTTGACCATCTGCAGCGCCAACCTCGGAAAATTCCCGTTGGTGGCCAGCGCCTTGGCCATGGGTGTGCCGGTCTTGACCTGCTTGGCCGCCTCTGCCACGTCGTCGGCCAGCACCGTATTACTCATGACATTCTTGGCGATGGAAAGTGCCGACAGCAACGGTACGCCGTTGACCAGCAAGGTGCCGGTGGTGCGCGCCAGGCGCGCGGTTTCGATCTTCGCGATGACCTCGCCCACACCGCGCATGCCCAGAAAGCGCGCGTCCCATCGACGCCTGGAAACCGGTCGCGCCATCTGGCTGCGAAACCACACCACGACTACGAAAACGACGCCGATGATGAGCCACCAGTACATCTGCAGTGCATCGCCCACCGCCATCACCACGCGGGTGAGCGTGGGCAGATCGCCGCCGAATTCCTCGAACATCGGGGCAAACTGCGGGATCACGTAGACCATCAGCAGGATCAGCGAGGCGATTGCGAGCACCACCAGCAGCGCCGGGTAGATCATCGCCGAGACGACGTTGTCCTTGAGTTCCTTGGTGCGCTCGAGGTACTCGGCCATACGCGACAGCGTCTGGTCGAGCGAACCGCCGATCTCGCCGGCGCGGACCATATTGATGTAGAAGCGCGAAAAGACGCCGTGACGTTCCTCGAGCGCTTCTGACAATGCGATCCCCTCACGCACCCGGTTGCGGATCTTGTCGACAGTCTGCTGTACCCGCTCGTTCTCGGCGAGCTCGGAGAGAATGCCGAGCGACCGGTCCAGGGGCAGTCCGGCGCTGAGCAGGGTCGCGAGCTGCTGGGTGAAATCACCGATCTCGCGCTGATTGAGTCCGCTGCGACCACGCAACAGGTTGGCGAGCCGGAAACCCGAACCCACCTCGCGCGCCGACACCGGAATATTGCCCGCCTCCTGAAGCTGGGCGATGACCAGATCCTTGCTCGGGGCATCCATCTCGCCGGTGAAGGTTTCACCGCCCGGCGTGACGGCCTTGTACTCAAACAAAGGCAATGGAGACACCCTCCGGGTTAAATCCGAGACAACCCCTGACAGACCATCGGAGGCGCATTTCGGATTTCGGATTTCGAGTTTCGAATCTGTTTCTATTCATTACGCTTCCTGCGTCACGCGCAGTACTTCCTCGGCCGAGGTCACGCCCTGCAGGGCCTTGAGCAGGCCATCCTCGTACATGGTGCGCATCCCTTCCCGGCGCGCCTGCTGCTCGATCTCGCCGGAGGTGGCATGCTTCATGACCATGCGCCGGATCTCTTCGGACAGCACCAGCAGCTCGTGGATGCCGGTACGCCCGCGGTAGCCGGTCGGACTGGCCTCGGAACTGCCGGGGTGGTAGAGCGTGATTGGATCGACGTCGGTGAGCTTGCGCAGTCCCAGTTCCTCGGCCACTTCGGGCAGCACCTCGTAGGATTCCATTGTTTCCTGGTCCAGTCGTCGCACCAGGCGCTGGGCCATGATGGCGTTGACCGTCGAGGTCAGCAGGTAGTCTTCCACACCCATGTCGATCATTCGGGTCACGCCGCCGGCGGCATCGTTGGTATGCAGTGTCGAAAGCACCAGGTGACCGGTCAGTGCCGACTGGATGGCGATCTTGGCCGTTTCCAGGTCGCGCATTTCGCCGATCATGATCACGTCCGGGTCCTGGCGAACGATGGAACGCAAGGCGCGGGCGAAGTCCAGCCCGATCGATGACTTCGCCTGGATCTGGTTGACGCCCTCGAGCTGGTACTCGACCGGGTCTTCGACGGTGATGATCTTGCGCTCGGGCGTATTGAGCTTGCTCAGCGCGGTATACAGCGTGGTGGTCTTGCCCGAACCTGTCGGACCGGTCACCAGGATGATACCGTGCGGCACTTCCAGTTCATGCTCAAAGCGCTTCTGCACGCTGTCCTCGAAACCGAGACTGGAAAAATCCAGCACCACTGCCTCGCGATCGAGAATACGCATGACCACGCTCTCGCCATGCGCGGTCGGCACGGTCGAGACACGCAGGTCGAGTTCCTTGCCGCCGACGCGATGCATGATGCGGCCATCCTGCGGCAGGCGGCGCTCGGCGATGTTGAGCTTGGCCATGATCTTCACGCGCGAGATCACCGCCGCGGTCGAACGCGCCGGCGGCGCCTCGACTTCCTGCAGCACGCCGTCAATGCGATAACGGACTTTCAATCGATTCTCGAACGGTTCGATGTGAATGTCCGATGCCCTCGATTCCACCGCCCGTTGCAAAACCAGGTTGACCAGGCGAATGACCGGGGCCTCGGAGGCCAGGTCGCGAAGGTGTTCGACGTCCTCCTCGTCCTCGTCGCCACCTTCACCGCCGAGATGCTCGGCAATCTTTCCCATGGCACTCTTGCCGCCACCGAAATAACGCTCGATGTTGTTGTCGATCTCGGAAGTGATACCGACTTTGGGCACGATGGTGCTTCCGGTCGCCATCTCCATGGCGCGCAGCGCGAACTGGTCGGTGGGGTCGGCCATGACCACGGCCACCTCGCCGTCGGTGGCACTGATCGGTACCAGGTGCTGCTGCTTCATGTAGCGCACCGAAATGGTGCTGATCTGGGGGCCGGTTTCCGGGTAGTCCTTGTCGGTGACCAGCTCGATGTCGAGCAACTCCGACTGGGCACGGGCGAGATCCCGCTCCGAGACCAGTCCGAGACGCACCAGCAGCGTCAGCAGGTTACCGCCATGCTGTTCCTGGTAGGAACGGGCGCGCTGGAGGTCGTCTTCCCGGAGTCGCTCCTGTTCGATCAACAGCCGGCACAATTCGCCGGCACGATCCTCGAGGTGCTCGCCCACGCTGGGCAACAGGCTGGTGTCGTCGGTGGCGGTCAGTGTCTGCTCATTCATGAAAGGAGATCTCGCGGTGGAGCATATGGTTCAACAGCAACTCGCCAGTGTACCCGGCAACGCTACCCTGCAACAGACAGCGCCCGGCTGACAACGTTTCAACGCCTGCCCCTGAGCACGTGCTGCTCGATGAAGGGGCGGTTCATCAGGATCCAGGCCGCCACCGGCACCACGGCCGGAAACATCAGGTAGCCCAGCTGGTAACACAGCGCGATCATATCCATCGGAAAGATCGCATCGCGGGCCACCTGCGCCGCTTCCGGGCCGCTGCGAAAGGCCAGATCCACCCAGGTTTCCCAGAACACGCCCCAGACGGTCACCAGGGTGACGGCGAAAAAGGAGCCGAGCAACTGGACCAGACGCTGACGGGCCGTCAGCGGCGTGGCCATGATCAGCCCGAACAACAAGGCCATGCCCCAGGCATAGATCATGGGATTGATGTGGATATTGAGCGCCGCTGTCTGACCTTCGACCTGCTCGGACAGGATGATCAGCGTCTGAACCTCGAACTGGAAGCCGAGCTGCAAGACCCGCTCGTAAATATCGGAAAAGAACCCGGTCAACAACCATTCGAACAGGCGCGCGGTCGGAAACATCAGCGCGCTGGCGAAGAAAAACCACAGGAAAAACCCCAGCGGCAGGTAGAGCGCGGCCAGCAGGAACATCTCCTTGACCGGATTGCCACCGCTCGGCTCCTTCTCGTCACCATCCCCATCGCCGGATTCTGCGGCATCCCCGGACTGTCGCAGTTCCCGCTCCTTATCCTGCTTCTTTTCCTGCTCCTGATCGTCCATTGCGCTTATTCAACCCACTGGCGGGCATTGTGGAACATCATCATCCAGGGCGAGTGCTCGCCCCACTGTGCCGGTGCCCAGGAGTAGTTGACCGTTCGCAGCAGTCGCTCGGGATGCGGCATCATGATGGTCACCCGACCATCCTCGCTGCACACCCCGGTAATTCCTTCGGGCGAACCGTTCGGGTTATCAGGATAACGCAGTGCGGGCTCGCCTCCTGCCATCACGTAACGTGCGGCCACCGATGCGCTCGCATCCTGGCCGGAAGCGAACTCGGCACGACCCTCGCCATGGGACGTGACCACCGGCAGGCGCGAACCGGCCATGCCAGCGAAGAACAGCGACGGGCTTTCCTCGATGGCCACCAGGTTCAGGCGGGCCTCGAACTGACGAGAACGGTTGTGCACGAAGGCCGGCCAGTGTGCCGTGCCGGGAATGATCTCCCGCAGCGCCGACAGCATCTGGCAGCCGTTGCACACACCCAGGGCGAAGCGCTCGGGATGCTCGAAGAAGGCCTGGAACTGCTCGCGCATCGCGTCGTTGAACAGGATCGATCGCGCCCAGCCCTGACCGGCGCCCAGCACATCGCCGAATGAAAATCCGCCACAGGCGGCCAGGCCGTGGAAATCCGTCAGTCGCTGACGGCCAGTTTCCAGGTCGCTCATGTGCACATCGACCGCCTCGAAGCCGGCCGTCATGAAAGCCCGCGCCATTTCGCGCTGACCGTTGACGCCCTGCTCTCGCAGGATCGCCACGCGCGGTCTCGCGCCGGTAACCACCGCCGGGGGCTGCACTTTGAAATCGACCTTCGGCGACAGTCCGGGGCGCGACCAGTCGCCCAGCGCTTCATGCTCTTCATCGGCGCATTCGGGATGGTCGCGCATGCGTTGCATGCGATAACTGGTCTCGCCCCAGCGTTGTGCCAGGTCGGGCATGTCGCGTGACAGCAGTTCCCGGCCGTCGGCCAGCACCCGGTAGCGCGGCGTTGCCGAGACCCGGCCCAGCGGGAAGATGCAATCGCCCAGGCCGGCTTCCACGAATGCCCCGGTCACGGCGTCGGCCTGCCCCGAAGCAACCTGCAACACCAGCCCGAGTTCTTCATTGAACAGGCAGGCGGTCGCCGCCTCGGCGGCACACGGCAAGGTCAGCTCCACCCCGCAATGGCCGGCCAGCGCCATCTCCAGCACGGTCGTGAAAAGACCTCCGTCGGAACGATCGTGCACGGCCAGCAGACGTTGCTCATCGAGCAATCTCTGAACCACTTCGAACAGCGACTTGAGCTGCTCGGGCCGGTCGACATCGGGCACGTCGCCGAGCTGGCGCGAAAAGACCTGCGACAGTGCCGATCCGCCCAGCCGACGCCGACCGAGATCGACCAGCAGCAACGGCGCATCGTCTTCTTCGTGCAATTGTGGCGTGAGGTGGCGGCGGACATCCGGCACCGGCGCGAAGGCCGAGACGATCAGCGACACCGGCGCACGCATGCGCTGCTCGCCGGACTCGTCGTTCCACACCGTCTGCATCGACAGCGAATCCTTGCCCACGGGAATGGCCAGGTCCAGTTGCGGGCACAGTTCGGCGACCGCCTCCACGGCGGCTCGCAGGGCGGCATCCTGGCCCTCGGTGCCGGCTGCAGCCATCCAGTTGGCCGACAACTTGACCCGGTCGAGAGCGCGCACGCGGGTGCCGACCAGGTTGGTCAGGGACTCGCCCACGGCCATGCGTGCCGCGGCCGGCGAATCCCAGATCGCCAGCGGAGTGCGCTCGCCCATGCTCATGGCACTGCCAGCATGACCCTCGTAGTCAAGCAGGCTGATGGCACAGTCGGCCACCGGCACCTGGTATGGACCGACCATCTGGTCGCGCACGGTCAGCCCGCCCACGCTGCGATCGCCGATGGTGATCAGGAACTGCTTGGAGCCAACCGCCGGCAGGGCCAGCACACGCTCGATCGCCTGATCGAGTTCAATGCCTTCGAGCCCGTCATCGCCAGCGGCAATCAATGCGGTTTGCGCGTCACGGTGCATGCTGGGTGGCTTGCCCAGCAGCATGTCCAGCGGCATGTCCACCGCCGGCTGGCCGAGCAGGTGATCGTCCAGGCGCAGGTGGCCGTCGGCATCGGCCGGTCCGAGATCGGCCCAAAGACAGCGCTCGCGCTCGCAGATGGCGGCAAAAGTCTCCAGGTCGTCGGGATCGACGGCCAGTACGTAGCGCTCCTGCGACTCGTTGCACCACAGCGCCATCGGCGACATGGAGCGATCACCGGTGGGAATCTCGCGCAACTCCAGCCGGCCGCCAACGCCGCCGTCGTGCAGCAGTTCGGGAATCGCGTTGGACAGTCCGCCGGCACCGACATCATGAATCGACTTGATCGGGTTGCGCTCGCCGCGCAACCAGCAGCGATCGATGACTTCCTGGGCGCGACGCTGCATTTCCGGGTTACCGCGCTGCACGGAGGCGAAGTCCAGATCCTCGTCGGACTGGCCGGAACTCATCGAAGAGGCCGCCCCGCCGCCCAGGCCGATCAGCATGGCCGGACCACCAAGCACGATGATACGGTCACCGGCCGCCAGGGGCTGTTTGTGGGTCTGACCGTCGGCAATCATGCCGCTGCCGCCGGCGATCATGATCGGTTTGTGGTAGCCCCACAGGCGGTCGTCCACGGTGGCGCTGAAGCTGCGGAAGTAACCGAGCAAGGCCGGGCGACCGAACTCGTTGTTGAAGCGCGCGCCGCCGATCGGACCCTCTGTCATGATCTGCAGGCTGGACGCCAGTCGCACGGGAGAATCCGGCGCCGTCTCCCAGGGCTGGACATGACCGGGAATCTTCAGATCCGAGACCGTAAAGCCGGTCAGCGCGGAAATCGGACGGGCACCACGGCCGGTCGCACTTTCGTCACGAATTTCGCCACCGGAACCGGTCGCCGCACCCGGTTCAGGCGAGATCGCGGTGGGATGATTGTGGGTCTCGACCTTGATCTGCATATGCAGCCGCCCCTCGCGCAGGTCGTAGGCGGGTTGCTCGTCGGTGCTGACCAGCAAACGGGTATCGAAGCCCTCGAGCACGGCCGCATTATCGTCATAGGCCACCAGCGTGCCGGTCGGTGTGGCGGCATGCGTGGTGCGAATCAGCTTGAACAGCGATGGATCGCGCTCTTGTCCGTCGACGGTCCAGGAGGCGTTGAAGATCTTGTGCCGGCAGTGCTCGGAATTGGCCTGGGCGAACATCATCAGTTCGGCGTCGGTGGGATCGCGGCCCAGGCGGGCATAGGAATCGACCAGGTAATCGATCTCGCCGTCACTCAGTGCCAGACCGAGATCGTCATTGGCCTGACGGAGCACGCCGGTCGGATCGTCGCCCAACTCGATCACCCCCAGCGCGGCGGGCTCGGGCAGTTCGAACCAGCCATCGAGTTCATGCAGGTCACCGACAACGATCTGGGTCATGCGGTCGTGCAACTGGTTTCGCGCGGCCGGCACCAGGTCGACGGCATCGACGCCGTCGAACTCGAACATCACTGCACGTTCGATGTTCGTGTAATCCTGCAGACCGCATCGGCGCAGAATGTCACGGGCCCGTGATGCCCACGGCGTGATCGTTCCCGGCCGCGGTGCGATCAGCAATTGGCGCCCACTCAGGCCCGACAGCTCACGCGACTCGGCCCCTAGCAACGCCAGCAACCTGGAACGTTCGGGCTCTGCCGGCAGGGCATCGCCCCCGAAGAGAAAGAGTTCGCGCGCCTCGAGCCCGACCCTGCGGCCCTGAAGCTCGGAAACAGTGTCGGCAAGTTGCTGCAGGCGAAAACCGGGAAGTGCCTGTCGGCCAGACAGAAAGATCATTGAGGCCCCTGGAAAGTTCGGCAAATCAAGGGCGCAATTATAGGCGAGTCGCACGCCCGGCGAGACCCGCCGGGCGCACAGCAGCCGCAATCAGA
>SKSJ01000106.1 GCA_007123055.1 Wenzhouxiangella sp.
ACTCCTGCCCCGCCACCGCCAGTGAAAAACGTCCTGCTGCTTTCAGCCTACCGCTCCGACAGTCACGCCGTCTGGTCGGACTGGCTGCAGCGCAACATCAACGGCGTTGAGTGGCAGGCTCTGGAACTGCCCGGCAGATATTTCGCCTGGCGCATTCGCGGCAATCCGCTGAGTTGGCTGGACGTGATCGGCGCCGAGCCGCCCGACCTGGTCCTGGCGACTTCCATGGTCGACCTGGCCACGATCAAGGGTCTCAACCGGCAACTGACCGAAGCTCCCGCCTGGTATTACTTCCACGAAAACCAGTTTGCCTACCCGATGAGCGAGCACCAGGTCCGCTCGATCGAGCCGCGCATGGTGCAGCTCTACGGCGCCCTGGCGGCCGATCGCTTGCTGTTCAATTCACGCTTCAACCGCGACAGTTTCCTCGACGGCGTCGACGAGCTTCTCGGGCTGATGCCCGACGGCATACCCGAGCGGGTACGCGAGCGGCTGGCACCGCGATGTGAAGTGCTGCCGGTACCGGTCGAACCCGTTCACCCCAGCGAACAGCGCGATCTTCGCCTGATCGTCTGGAACCATCGCTGGGAATACGACAAGGCGCCGGAGGTCTTCAGCAAGGCGATGATTGCGCTGGCCGAGTCCGGAGTGGAATTCCGGCTCGCCCTGCTGGGCAAGCGGCCGCGCACCGTACCCGAGCCCCTGGCGCGCCTGCGTCATGCCCTGCCCGACCGCATCATCGCTGACGGTCACCTGCCGCCCGACCAGTACCAGCACCTGCTGGGACGCGCCGGGGTCGCCGTCAGCACCGCCGTTCACGAATTCCAGGGCATCAGCATGCTCGAAGCGGCCAGCGCCGGGGTCCGCCCGCTGGTACCCGACGCCCTGTGCTACCCGGAACAGTATCCAGCCCGATACCGATACCCGGCCGGCGATATCGATGCCCTGACCGCGCGCCTGCGTCAATGGTTGACCGAAGGGCCGCCACCGCCGTGTACCGTCGATCAATGGCTGGCATCGGCCACGGTCGGCGGCTGGCTCGGGGCCTTCGAGACTCTCTGAGCCCTGCAGGTGCATCCAAAGGCGCCGCCGACGTCGTATTGCCCAACAGAGAATGTCACCACTACAGGTTCATCGCCGAATCGCGATGACAGAGGGAGCCGGACAATGTGTAAAGAAACATTCGCCTCAAACTATCCGTGTCCTGAACCGGGAGTCGCGCGAGCTGCGTGGGTTTGCAGAATCGCCCCCTGGACGCTCGCGGGTGTCCTGCTAGTCCTGTCCGCCTGCGCCACACCGCCTCCGGCCGACGCCCCGCTCCCCGAGCCGCGAGACGACACCGCACCACAACAGTCAGTCGAAACCGAACCGAACCGCCCACCCAAGGACGAACCGGCCCCAATGCCGGGTGATCCCGAAACGGAAGGGGAACATGGGCCGCCACCTGTGATTTACGGTGATCTGCCCGTTGAGCCGGCCGGTGAGCCAACCGTGACAACCGACCTGGAACCGGAGCGGGAGTCCGAAACGCCCGAGGAGCGAACCGAAGCACGGGAAACCAATGATCCGCTGCCTGAGGAGACCCGGGCCGAACCGCCGCCACCTGAACCCGATCACCAAACCGCACCCGAGCAACCCACGCGGGCGCTGGCTGGTCGGGTTCGCATTCTGGAGAACGGTCGCGAACAGCCCTTTGCATCCATGCACCTGAACCAGACCGTGGTGGCATGGATGCCGGATCAACCGGTTACGGCCGGTGCCATGCCCGAGCGACAGATCGTTACACGCCAGCGCCGGTTTTTCCCGCAGACGCTGGTGGTAACCAGTGGGACGCCGGTGCGTTTCCCCAACATGGATCCAATCGATCACAACGTGTTCTCGCTGACCCCGGGCCATCGTTTCGATGTCGGACGCTACGGTGAGAGCGAAGGCCGCACGCATGTATTCGAGGGCTCCGGAATGGTGGAGATCCTGTGCAACCTGCACCCCAACATGACCGCTTTTCTGCTGGTTCTGGAAACACCGTACTTCGCGCCCCCCGATGAAGACGGTCGCTTCCGTCTGGAAGGTCTGCCCAACGGTCCCGGAGAGCTGCTGGTCTGGAACCACCGCGCCAGCGAACAGGTGCAACGGCTGGTGCTGGATTCGGCCGCGAACCCCGACCACATTCAGATCGATGTCGATATCACGCGTGCGACGACTCGACAGCGCGCCAACTAGATCCGATCATTCGAGTGGTGCGACGGGCACACCGGAAAGGCCGGACTCGGTGAAGCGTTCGGAAAGGGCTTGCACATGCAAGGTGTAGACTGGAGGCATTGACTCAAACTCCGGGGGATCATTCGCCATGACTCGACTGTTCACGGGCGCCTGTCTTTGGCTCATGGTGCTGACCCACGCCACCCCCTTATCAGCCGTCGAAAACACGGCATGGGTCAATGTGACGGTCGGCACCTCGCTGGCGGGAGAAGAGATCCGCACCATCGGTCGGAGTCGTTTTCCGGACGGCATCAGGACAATGTGGGTCGGGACGCCCGCGGGCCTCTGGAGGAAGATCGACGATGACTGGGAACGTTGGCCAGATGATGACACGGTCAACCGCGAGGTACGCGACATCCTGCTCGCGCCCGATGCCAGCGGCATCACGCACTGGTGGCTGGCCACCAGTGACGGACTGCTGCTCACGCCGGACGAAGCGGTTTGGCGACACCTGAACACCGGCAATTCATCCTTGACCAACGATGACATCCACGCCCTTCACCTTTCCCAGGAGGATGACGGCACCCCCGTGATCTGGGTTGGCACCAGTCAGGGTCTGCTTCAGCTTCGCGACGAAGAATCAAGTGCCGTGGTGGCACGCTCCGGAGGTTTTCACGGCGGGCAGATCAATCACCTGCTTGGTATCGAGGCACGCAGCGGCCGCCAGGTGTGGGCGGCCGGCCGGCAAGGCCTGAGCGTGTATACGAATGGACAATGGCGTCGGCCGGATCGCAACTGCCACCACAGGCAGGCTGTTCACGACATCCGGGTGGTTAATCACCCGCTTGGGAACCGCGTCGGTATCGCCACCGATCAGGGCCTGATTCTCATCGACCCGGACAATTTCGCGGAGTGTCGACAGGTCGATACGCTGCATGCCGACGACCAACCGGTGATTGCGCTGACCGGCAG
>SKSJ01000079.1 GCA_007123055.1 Wenzhouxiangella sp.
CGAGGCCTTGGCGGAGTTGCCGGCCTCAGCCGTGCCGGAACCGCCGGCCGTCGATATCGAGGCCGAAGTGACCGAACGCGATGTAGTGTTGAACTTCGGTGATCGCCGCTGGCGCATCCGTGGTCTCCAAAAGAACACCAGCTTTGACGTGCTGAAAGTCAATCTTCTGGTCAGTCGCGGCGAGGCGTTACATGTGGATAGCTTCGATCTCTACAGCGCCAAGCACCGTCAAGCCTTCGCCCGGCTGGCGGCCAGTGAGCTGGAGCTGGAAGACTCGGTGCTCCAGCGCGAACTCGGAAAAGTGCTGCTCAAGTGTGAGGAGTTGCAGGAACGCCAGATCGAGGAGACCATGAAGCCGAAGCTCCCGGCCGAGGTGGAGATGCCGGAAGCTGATCGCGAAGCGGCGCTATCGCTGCTGCGGGACCCGAAGCTGGTTGATCGCATTCTGGAGGCGTTCTCACTGGCCGGCCTGGTCGGCGAGCCGGTCAATGCGCTGGTCGGGTATCTGGCGGCCGTCAGTCGCAAACTGACCCAGCCGCTGGCCATCATCATCCAGTCGACCAGTGCCGCTGGCAAGTCAGCCTTGATGGACGCGGTGCTGGACTTGGTGCCCGAGGAAGACCGCATCCACTACTCGGCGATGACCGGCCAGAGCTTGTTCTACCTGGGCGAGCACGACCTCAAGCACAAGATCCTGGGCATTGCCGAGGAAGAAGGCGTGCGCCAGGCCAGCTATGCCTTGAAGTTGTTGCAGAGCCAGGGCGAGCTGACCATCGCGTCCACTGGAAAAGATCCCCAGACGGGAAAACTGGTGACGGAGGAATACCGGGTCGAAGGCCCGGTGATGCTGTTGCTGACCACGACAGCCATCGACATCGACGAAGAACTACTGAACCGCTGCCTGGTGTTGACCGTGGATGAGTCCAGAGACCAGACCCGGCGCATCCAGGCCCGGCAGCGACAGGCGCGGACCCTGCAGGGCTTGCTGGCCGGTGAACAGTCGAAGACCATCCGCACACTGCATCGAAACGCCCAGCGCCTTCTGAAACCCCTGGCCGTGGTCAACCCCTACGCCGAGCGCCTGACGTTCTTGGACGAGCGCACCCGGACCCGGCGCGATCATCAGAAATACCTGACCCTGATCGACGCCATTGCGCTGCTTCATCAGCACCAACGACCAATCAAAACGGCCGAGCAGGTTGGTCAGCGGATCGAGTATGTGGAAGTGACTCCGGCCGATATCGCACTGGCCAACCGCCTGGCTCATGAGGTGCTGGGCCGCAGCCTGGACGAGTTGCCGCCGCAGACTCGCAATCTACTGAACCAGTTGCTGGAGATGGTGCGCGAGGCCTGCAAGCGAGAGGGGCTGGAGCGGCGCGAGTACCACTTTACCCGGCGTCAAGTCCGAGAATACACCCGCTGGGGTGATACCCAGCTGAAAATCCACCTGGCCCGACTGGTCGAGCTGGAATACCTGTTGATCCACCGCAAGGGGCAGACGTACTGCTATGAGCTGGCCTATGCCGGCGAGGGCAGCGATGGCCAGCGCTTTCTGGTCGGCCTGCTGGACCCGGATGACTTGTACGATGGCCAGCGGTCGGGGTCTGAAAGCCAGCGGTCGGCCCCCGGTCGGGGTGTGGTCGGGGTGCAGTCGGCCCCGGGTCGGGACTCGGAAACCGTCCCGAACGCCAGCAACGGCAGTACTTCCAGCGAATCGACCCCGCAAACCACTGAAAACGCCTATACCGGGCCGGAAAATCTCCCCGCATCCAACTGTAACGCGAACTCCGCGCCCGCCCGCTCTCCTTCTTCTTTAGTTGCTGAACTTCCTTCAGTTGTTGGTAAACCCCGCGCGACCGGCAGCGACTCTGGACAGCCGGCAACCGCCCGGAGGGCGTAATGCCGTATGTCGAGCGCAATCCATCCCCGCCGAGCGACCCACGCTCACTCAAGGCTTACGTCCACGCCTATATCGAGCACCTGAAAGCCCGGAACTACGCGAGTCAGAGTGTGCAGTACAAGCGCGCCTCACTGATCTGGTTCCTGGACTGGTGCAAACAGCGCGGCATCGAGCGCATCCAGGAGATCACCCGGCCGGTGTTGCAGCGGTATCAACGCCATCTCTATCACGCACTCGGCCGCAACGGAAAGCCCTTGTCGGTCCAGAGTCAATGCAACCGCTTGACCGCGATCCGGACCTGGTTCCGCTTTCTGATGCGCCAAAACCTGATCCTGTACAACCCGGCCAGCGAGATGGAGTTGCCCAAGCGCGAAAAGCGCTTACCGAAACACACCCTGACCGCCGAGGAAGCCGAGCAGATCATGAACCAGCCCGACGTGACGACTCCGGAGGGCTTGAGAGACCGGGCCATGCTGGAAGTGCTCTATAGCACCGGCATCCGCCGAGCCGAGCTGATCGGCTTGAGCCTGGCCGACGTCAACCAATCGGCCGGCATTCTGGCCATCCGCCAGGGCAAGGGCCGGAAAGACCGCTTTGTGCCGATCGGCGAACGGGCCTTGCTGTGGATCGACAAGTACATCGAAGAAGCCCGGACCGCCCGGGACGCCGGCACCGGACCGCTGTTCACCGACGAGACCGGTCAGTCTCTGGACCCGCACCGAGTCAGCCGGGCGGTCAAGAAATACATCACGAACTCCGGAGTGGGCAAGGATGGCCGCTGCCACCTGTTCCGCCACACCATGGCCACCCTGATGCTGGAAAACGGCGCGGATATCCGCTTCATCCAGCAGATGCTCGGCCATGCCCACCTGTCGACGACCGAGATCTACACCCACGTGGCCATCCACAAGCTCAAATCCATCCACGAGGCGACTCATCCGGCCAGACTGCCGGAGGACGTGGCTGAGCGTCTGAAGCAGGCTCGAGGGCAGGGCAGCGAGCAAGACTTGGACCCGACGCCGGAAGATGTGCTTGATCTGCTGGACCAGGAGGCAGAGGAAGAATGCGAAGACGACCAGGACTGACTCGGTGCCGGACCTTGACCTGGTTGCCGGACCCGGACTCCGTACCCGCGCCGCTAAGCTGCGCTGTAGCGGACGCAGGTAAGCTCGCGGCCGCTTCTTCCTTAGTCGCCAGACCCGGACTCCGTTCGGCTTCGGCCCGGCCGTCACGGCCCTTGCAATGTGCGCCCCGTGCAGCGGCTCCAGCCC
>SKSJ01000217.1 GCA_007123055.1 Wenzhouxiangella sp.
CCTTCCCCATCACATATTCAACAATCGCCCCCCGTCCACCGCCAGGATCTGACCCGTGACATAGGGTGCATCCAGCGCCAGGTAGGCCACCGCGCCGGCAATGTCTTCGGGTCGGCCCGGGCGTTGCATGGGGATGCGGTCCAGGATGTTCGCTTCGGCCTCCGGCGACTGCTCGTGCTCCGGCCACAGGATGGCGCCGGGGGCGACGGCATTGACGCGCACATCCGGGGCCAGTTCCCTGGCCAGTGATCGGGTCTGCATGACCAGACCGGCCTTGGCCTGGCAGTAGACGGCATGGCGTTGCATCGGCACCAGCGCGTGAATGTCGACCAGGTTGACGATGGCGCCGGCATTGACCGCCAGGTGCGATGCACAGGCCTGCGACAGGAAGAACGGCGCCCTCAAGTTGCTCGCCATCAATTCATCCCAGTGGGCTTGCGTGGCTTCATCGACCGGCGTCGGGTAAAAGGCGGATGCGTTGTTGACCAGCACGTCGATTCGCCCGAAGGCCGCCAGCGTTGCGGCAACGATTTCTTCCGGTGCTGCATCCTCGACCAGGTCGGCCTGTACGACGATCGTCGAGCCCGCACGGCGCTCGTTCAGGCGCGCCGACAGCGCATCGGCCTCGCTGCGCGAACCGCGGCAGTGAATGACGACATTCAGCCCCTTGTCGTGAAGTTGCCCGGCGATCACCGCGCCGATACGCCTGGCCGCGCCGGTTACAATCGCCACCGGAACCCCGCCGTTGTCCTTCGATGTCATCGCGTTCTCCATCACTCACATTGCCACAACCGCCGCCCGAACTGGCCGACCTCAGCCAGCGATTGTGCACCAGGATCGTCGAGGAAATCGAAAACGACGGCTCCATGCCGTTTGACCGCTATATGGCCATGGCGCTTTACGAGCCCGGGCTGGGTTACTACGTCAATGGCCTGCACAAGTTCGGCTCGTCCGGTGATTTCGTCACCGCGCCGGAACAGGGAAAGCTTTTCGCTCGCGCCCTGGCCCGGCAGCTCGACGAGATCGGCGAGGCACTGGCTCCACCGTGGACCCTGCTGGAGCTTGGAGCCGGCTCCGGTGTCCTGGCGCGCGACCTGCTCGAGTCGATGCGCAAGCCGCCGGCACGCTATCTCATCCTCGAGCCCAGCGCCGTGCTGCGCGAAGTGCAGCAGGAAACCGTGGCCGGTCTGCCGCCCGGCCTGCGCGATCGCATCGAGTGGATAGACCGGCCACCGACCGAATCGTATTCCGGCGTGGTACTGGCCAACGAGGTGGTCGACGCCCTGCCCGTCTCCCGATTTCGAATCGAGAACGGTCAGGTGCTGGAACTGGCCGTGAATGTTGTCGACGATCGGCTGGAGTTGACCCCGAGAACAGGTTCAGAGCGCCTGAACGCGGCACTCCAGCCCGTGATCCAGCGGCTGCCACACCCCCTGCCCGATGGTTTCGAAAGCGAGATCTGTCTCGACCTGCACGGCTGGCTGGCAACCGTCACCGAATCACTCGAGCGCGGCGTTGCCCTGTTCATCGACTACGGCTACCCGCGTGCCGAGTACTACCATCCCGACCGCTCCGGCGGCACGCTGGTCTGCCATTACCGCCACCGTGCGCACTTCGACCCCTTTGTCTGGCCAGGGCTGACCGATCTGTCGGCCTTCGTCGATTTCACCGCCTGCGCCGAGGCGGCTGTTGCGTGCAACCTGGATGTCGCCGGCTACACCAGCCAGGCGGGCTTTTTGCTGTCACTGGGTATCGCCGAGGCCGTTGGCGAAGTCGACGACGAATACGAGCGCCTGAAGCTATCGGCCGAGATCAAGCGCCTGACCCTGCCCGGCGAGATGGGCGAAAAGTTCAAGGTGCTTGCGCTGGCCCACGACTTCGAGCAACCCCTTTCGGGGTTCGAGTCGATGAGTCAGTTGCACAGGTTGTAACAGGAGAAAGGTAAAAGGAGAAAGGTAAGAGGTGAAAGGTGAAAGGTGAAAGGAGGGAATGCGACGCGGCTTCGGTTTGCGATGCTGGCCAATGGCAAGGCCGCGCTGTTGGCCAGCAAATTCAGAAAAACCGCACCAAGCCATCCCTCTTTTTACCTTTTACCTTTTTCCTTTCCCCTGCCCCTCTTTAGACCCCCTGCTCTAATCCTCTCGCCTATCATTGGAAACGCCCCAAACCCGGATCAGCCCATGCGCAAAGCTTTCGACTACATCATCGTCGGTGCCGGATCGGCCGGCTGCGTGCTGGCCAATCGATTGAGTGCCGACCCGTCGGTCGAGGTGCTGTTGCTGGAAGCCGGGCCGCGCGACTGGAATCCGTTCATTCACATGCCGGCCGGCCTGGCCAAGCTGGTCAATTTCAAGTCGCTGAACTGGAACTACTCGACCGAACCCGAACCGGGACTCAACAATCGCCGGTTGTACTGGCCGCGTGGGCGCGTGCTGGGGGGATCGAGCTCGATCAATGCCATGTGCTATTCGCGCGGCCATCGTACGGATTACGATGACTGGGCCGGGGCCGGGGCCGAGGGCTGGTCGTGGGACGAGGTGCTGCCCTACTTCATTCGTTCAGAGGACCAGGGGCGCGGTCCATCCAAACTGCATGGTGTGGGTGGCCCACTGAGCGTTCAGGACCTCAGCCACGTCAATCCCCTGAGCGACGTCTTCATCCAGGCCGCCGAGCAGGCCGGCTTTGCCCGCAACCGCGACTTCAACGGACCGGCCCAGCGCGGCTTCGGACTCTACCAGGTCACTCAGCGCGACGGTAGACGCTGCAGCGCGTCCACCGCTTACCTGAGACCGGTGCGCCAGCGCGACAACCTCACCATCATCACCGGAGCACTCACGCTCGGTCTCGAGATGGAGTCCGGCCCGAAGGTCAGCGGCGTTCGATTCCGCCGACGCGGGATCAACCGGGTGGCGCGGGCTCGCCGGGAGGTGCTGCTGGCGGCCGGGGCCATCAATTCCCCGCAATTGCTCATGCTCTCGGGCATCGGTCCGGTCGACGCACTCGAAGCCGCCGACATCCGGGTCGTTCACGAACTTCCCCAGGTCGGACACAATCTCCAGGATCACCTCGACATCTGCACGCTGACGCGCAGTTCGCAGCCGGTCACCTACGACCAGATCAACGAGCTGATGGTCGGCCTGCGTTACTTCCTCCACC
>SKSJ01000231.1 GCA_007123055.1 Wenzhouxiangella sp.
AACCAAAAAACCAAAAAGCGAAGCTTCCCATCAGATGCGGGCGATGCGGGCCTGGCCGCGGGCGAGGTCGCGCAGGTGGTCGGCAAAGGCCTGGCGATTGGCCTGGGGCAGGCTCACGACCAAGGTAACGCCATTGCTGTCAAAGGATTCGTCAAGCTTGTCGGCAGCGTGGCTTTCCATGGCCTGGTGGGCGGCATTGATGTACTCGAAAGGCAGTGCCAGGCGCAAACGCACCTTTCGGACCAGCGGACGGCTGTCGGCGGTGCGCAGGGCTTCGGCGGCGGTTCCGCCATAGGCGCGTGCGAGCCCCCCGGTGCCGAGCTTGGTCCCACCAAAGTAACGCGTGACCACCACCACGACCCGGTCGAAATCCTGGCCCTCGATCGCCTGCAGGATCGGCATTCCGGCGGTGCCGCCGGGTTCGCCGTCGTCGTCGAAGCGGTACTGGTCGCCGGCCCTGAAGGCCCAGCAATTGTGCGTGGCGCCCGGATCGCCGATGCGTTCCAGGAAGGCGCGAGCCTCGTTTTCGTCGACGGCCGGCGCCGCCCGTGCGATGAAGCGGCTGCGCTTCACCTCGTTCTCGTGAACGACCTCTCTGGTCAGGGTGCGGCTCATTTCAGGCGACTCTTGCGGGGGGCGGACGTTACTTCGGCGCCCACTTCAAATTGATCCATCAAGATATTGATGGGGCTGCCTTTCTTGAACTGATCGCGCTGTGTAAGGGCACGTCCTTCCGGATCGCGAACGACGGCATAGCCACGCTCCAGCACGGCCAGTGGACTGACGGCGTTGAGCGCACGCAGGGTGCCGCCCAGCCGCTGTCGGGCCGTCTCGATCCGATGCCTTGCTGTGCGATCAAGCCGAATCTTCAAGCCGCGTATCTCCTGTTCTGCACGCGCTATCTGGCGTCGCGGATCGCAAGCAGACAAGCGCGCCAGGTCACCGGCCAGCAAGCGTTCGCGCGAGTCCACCTGGCGGCGAATGGCGGCTTCGGCGCGTCGCTTCAGCTCCCGGTTGCGCAAAGCTAGTTCATCCAGGCGGCGCTCGGGATGCTGGCGGCCCAGACGACGATCGGCGAAATCCAGCGCCTGCATGCGCCGCTGGAGGGCCTGGTCCATGCCGCGTCGAAGTTGTTGATCCAGCCGTCCCAGCTGCAGTCTCAGGGCGGGACCGTCCGGGGTGGCCGCTACCGCGGCTGCCGTCGGTGTGGGTGCGCGCGTATCGGCAACGAAGTCAGCAATGGTGAAGTCGGTCTCGTGGCCGACGCCGCAGACTACGGGGGTCTTCAGCAGATGAATGGTGCGGGCCAGTTGCTCGTCGTTGAAGGCCCAGAGATCCTCGAGAGATCCCCCGCCACGGGCCAGAATGATGACGTCGCCGTAGCCGTGACGGTCTGCGGCACGCAGGGCACGGATCAGCTCGGCCGGTGCCGCGTCGCCCTGGACCTGGCTGGGATAGATCCGTACCCGGGCGCCTGGCCAGCGCTGGTTCAGCGTTTCGAGGATGTCGCGGATCGCCGCGCCCGAGGGAGATGTCACTACGCTGATGTGCCGCGGCCATTTGGGCAGCGGCTTTTTGTGAGCCTCGTCAAACAGCCCCTCGGACTCGAGTTTCTTCTTCAGTGCCTCGAACGCCTGGCTGAGGGCCCCGGCACCCCCTTCGAGCATGGCGTCGGCGATCAGCTGGTAGTCACCGCGCGGCTCATAGAGGCTGAGGCGGCCGCGTACCAGCACTTCCAGGCCGTTTTCTGGACGGAACCCCACTCCGGCGGCATTACCGCGAAACAGGGCGCAACGAATCTGTGCCCGGGCGTCCTTGATGGTGAAGTACAGGTGTCCGGACGGGGGGCGGGCAAGGTTGGAGATCTCCCCGGCCAGCCACAATCTCGGGAAACCCGCCTCGATATGAAGTCGAACTTCGCGGTTCAGTTCGACAGGGCGATAGACGCGGGTTTCCGGGCCGGGAGCGTAGACTGACATGGCTCCGGATTATACCGGTCGTGAGCGGCCGGCACCGGATCGCACTGTTCGGGCTCGTCCGGCTTCAGCGGTTCGAGCAGCGAGACGAAGCGTTGCGTGCATCGGGTCCACGAAAAGCGGCTGGCGAATTCGATGCAGGTTGCGCCGTCCACCGACAGGGCCCGGAACACGGCCTGGCGCAGGTCTTCGTCCAGTGCACCGTTGCCGCCGTCGGTGATCAGATCCTGCGGGCCGGGCACCGGGTAGGCCGCCACCGGCACGCCGCAGGCCATGGCCTCGAGAATGACCAGCCCCAGGGTGTCGGTGCGGCTGGGAAAGACGAACACGTCGGCCGACGACAGCAGGGCGGCGAGTTCCTCGCCGTGACGGTAGCCGAGGAAGTGAACCTCCGGATGTTTCTGCTTGAGTTGTTCCAGTGCCGGGCCGCCGCCGATGACGACCTTCGAGCCGGGCAGGTCCAGATCGAGATAGCTTTCGATGTTCTTCTCCGTGGACACCCGGCCCAAGTAGAGGCTGATCGGGCGCGGGAGGGCAAGCGCGTCCCGTTGGCGCGGGCGGAACAGCGCGGTGTCGACTCCGCCGGGCCACACCGCCAGGCGGTTGAATCCACGCGCGGCAAGCAGTTTCTTTTGCGTGTCGGTGCGCACAAGGGTCCGGGTCGCGGCACCGTGGAACCAGCGCAGGTAGGCGTAGCTGAACTTGAGCGGCACGGGGGCTCGCATGCGCAGATATTCGGGGAAGCGGGTGTGATACGAGGTCGTGAATTCCAGGTTCTGGCGAATGCACCAGCGTCGTGCTGCCAGACCGATGGGGCCTTCGGTGGCAATGTGGATGGCGTCGAAGGGACCGCGCTCGAAGGCTGCGCGAACGGCTCGGGCGGGGCGAAGCGTCAGGCGGATCTCGGCGTAGCCCGGGCAGGGAACGGTGGTACCCGAGGGGGTCAGCACGTCGACCTCGTGGCCCAGGGCAATGAGCGTCTCGCGGGTCTTCTCCAGGGTGCGCACCACGCCGTTGACCTGAGGCGCCCAGGCGTCGGTGACCAGCAGGATCTTCATGCCGCCCGGACCTCGGGTTCGTGCATGGGGCGGGCGGCGGGCAGTGTCTTGATGATTTCCTGAACATCGCTGGCGCGGATCAGGTCGATGCTGCCGTCGTGGTTCTCGATCAGGGCGGTACAGCTTTCCACCCAGTCGCCGCAGTTGAGGTAGATCACTCCGTTGTCGATGGCGATTTCGGGGCGATGGATGTGGCCGCAGATCAGGCCGTCCACCTCGTTCGCACGGGCCTCCCGGGCAACCGCTTCCTCGAAATTGGAGATGAACTTGACCGCGTTCTTGACCCGGTGCTTGAGGAAGGCAGCCAGTGACCAGTAGTCCTTGCCCATCTTCGAGCGCACCCAGTTGACCAGGCGGTTGAGGCGAAGCAGGTTGTCGTAGAGCTTCGAGCCGATCAGCCCCAGCAGCGGCGAGCTGATCACTGCGGCGTCGAACTGATCGCCATGCATGATCAGGAAGCGCCGGCCGTCGGCGGTCTCGTGCACCACCTCGTTGATGACCTCGATGTTGCCGACGGTCATGCCGCAGTACTGGCGCATGACCTCGTCATGGTTGCCGGGCACGAACACCACCCGCGTGTCGTGCTTGGCCTTGCCCAGCAACGAGCGAACCACGTTGGTATGGCTCTGCGGCCAGTAGCGCTTTTTCTTCAAATACCAGAAATCGACGATGTCGCCGACCAGGTAGAGGGTCTCGCAACGCATCTCTCGGATGAACTCGAGCAGGTGGTCGGCACTGCAGCCTGGAAAACCGAGGTGAACGTCGGAAATCCAGATGGTGCGGACGTGGCGCTTGTACGGGAGCGGCGCTTTGGCGGGCATCATCAATTCCTCGCTGGACTGGAATCGACGATAGATGCGGTCGATGGCGCAAACATGACCGTCTCTTGACGAATTCGTGACAGCCGTGGAGACTGAAGTGCTCACACACAACTGGATGGTTTCATGGGAAGGACAGCGGTTTCATTACTCCTCGCCACCTGTTGCCTGGTTGCCGGCAACGGGCTTGCCGCGACCGGCGGCATCGTCAATGCCCAGATTCACACCCTGGATACCGAGCGCTCGGCCGCCGAAGCCATGGCGTGGGACGAGAGCGGGCGAGTGGTGTACCTGGGGGATTCGGCCGGACTGGCCCAAGCCCATCCCGAGCTCGAGCCGACGGATCTCGACGGCCGCGTGGTGCTGCCGGGCCTGATCGACGCCCACGGCCATGTCATGGGACTGGGACTGGCCCGCCTGCAGGCCGACCTGGTCGGGGCCGACAGCGTCGACGAGGTGATCAGGCGCCTGCAGACGCATGCCGAGAACCTTCCCGACAATGCCTGGCTGACCGGGCGGGGCTGGGACCAGACCCGCTGGGAAGGCCGCGAGTTTCCCTCAGCGGCCGACCTCGATGCGGCTTTTCCCGATCGGCCGGTCTACCTGGTGCGCGTCGATGGTCATGCCGCCTGGATCAACTCGGCGGCGATGGCGCATGCCACCGAGGATCTGTCCGGCGAATGGCAACCTCAGGGCGGCAACATCCATCGCGATGAAGAGGGGCGGCCGACCGGCATACTGATCGATACCGCCATGCCGTACGTGGCCGATGTCATGCCGGAACCCACCGGCAAGGAGCGCGAGTTGGCACTGGACCTGGCACTGGCCGAGATCGCCCGCTACGGGCTGACAGGGGTGCACGACATGGGTGCGACGCTGGCTGATTTCCGGCTGTTCCGTGAGCGCGCAGCAGTCGGCGAGCTCTCCTTGCGCATTCACGCTCTCGCAGACGGTGATGCCGATCTGTTCGCATGGTTGTGCGACAACGCACCCCATGCCGGCAGCCATCTCAACGCCCGCGCCGTGAAGCTCTACACCGACGGCGCCCTGGGCAGCCGCGGCGCGGCCATGCTGGAAGACTACAGTGACGAGCCGGGCAACCGCGGCCTGCTGTTCCATACCGACGAGGAACTGCGTGCACTGGTCGATCGTGCCATGGGCTGCGGATTGCAGCTGGGCATCCACGCCATCGGCGACGCGGCCAATCGCCAGGTCATCGATGCACTGGCCGCGGTCGGTCCCGACCACCCCGAAAATCCCGGTCGCCACCGAATTGAGCACGTCCAGATCATTGCCGTGGAAGACATCCCGCGCCTGGCCGAGCACGACATCATCGCCAGCATGCAGCCGATTCACGCCACTTCCGACATGCGCTGGGCCGAGGACAGGATCGGCCATGAGCGACTGGCCGGTGCCTACGCCTGGCAGCGCGTACTCGAAGCCGGGGGGCACCTGGCGCTGGGCTCGGATTTCCCGGTCGAGCCGGTCAATCCCTGGCTGGGCATCCATGCCGCCGTCACCCGACAGGACCGTGATGGCAACCCCGAGAGCGGCTGGTTGCCCGACCAGCGTCTGAGCGTGGACGAGGCCTTGCGCGGTTTCACCGTCGATGCCGCATATGCCGGCTTTGCCGAAGCCGACACCGGCACTCTCGAGGTTGGAAAATACGCCGATTTCATCGTGATCAATGTCGATCCCTATGAGGTCGACTCCTCTGAACTGCCCGAGATCGAAGTCATGAAGACCGTGGTCGGTGGAGAAGTTGTTTTCGCTGAATGAAAGCTGATCACACGAAGAGCACGAAGGAATGCACGAAGGATACGAAGACAAATAACCTGAATCATCTTCGTGCTCTTCGTGCCATTGTTCGTGCCCTTCGTGTTAAATGTTGATCCTCCACAGAGTCTTTAACGGGATACGGAAATGAGCCAGTCGGATGGCAGTACCGAGTCGCATCGCCTGATACTGCGCCAGTCGCGGCCGGAGGATTATGATGATGTCGCCGAGATCATGGAGGCGGTCTATCCCGGCCTCGACGGGGCCTGGACGCGCGAGCAGTTCGAATCTCAGGTCGCCCGCTTCCCCGAGGGCCAGATCTGCATCGAGGACAACGGCAAGGTGGTGGCCGCGGCGATCTCGCTGATGGTCAAGTACAGTCGCTGGGGCCAGGATCACAAGTACTGGGACATCGTCGGCAACGGCTACCTCACCACCCACGACCCGAAGGGCGACGTGCTCTACGGCGTCGATGTGTTCGTCCATCCCGACTACCGGGCGCTGCGACTTGGGCGTCGCCTGTATGACGCACGCAAGGAACTGTGCGAGAACCTCAATCTTCGCGGCATCGTAGTCGGCGGGCGCATCCCCGGCTACCACAAGCATGCCGATGAAATGACGGCTGCCCAGTATGTGGCCAAGGTCAAGGCGGCCGAGCTGGTCGATCCGATTCTCACCTTTCAGCTGGCCAATGATTTCCAGGTACGACGCATCGTCAGGAACTACCTGCCTGACGACAAGCAGTCCGGCGGCTACGCCACGCTCCTCGAGTGGGTCAACATCTACTTCGAGGAAGACAGTAGCAGCCTGATCGGCGGTCGGCCGTCCGACGTGCGCATCGGCGCGGTGCAATGGCAGATGCGCCCGACCCGGTCGTTGGAGGATCTCTACACCCAGATCGAGTACTTCGTCGATGCGGTTTCCGGCTACCAGGCCGACGTGGTGCTGTTCCCCGAGTTCTTCAACGGCCCGCTGATGGCCAGCTATAACGACGAGGGGCCGGCCGAGGCCGTGCGCCAGCTGGCCGGCTACACCGATGCCATCCGCGATCGCATGCAGCAGCTCGCGGTGTCGTACAACATCAATATCATAGCCGGATCCATGCCCGAGTACGACGGCGAGCGGCTCCGCAACGTCTGCTACCTGCTGCGGCGTGACGGCACCTGGGATCGCCAGTACAAGGTTCATGTCACGCCCGACGAGGTTAGCTACTGGGGGCTCAAGGGCGGCGACAAGGTCAAGATCTTCGAGACCGACTTCGGCAAGATCGGCATTCTGATCTGTTACGACGTGGAGTTCCCCGAGCTGCCCCGGCTACTGGCGGAGGAGGGCATGAATATCCTGTTCGTGCCCTACTGGGTGGATACCAAGAATGCCTATCTGCGTGTGCGTCGCTGTGCCCAGGCGCGTGCGATCGAAAACGAGTGTTACGTGGTCATCACCGGCTCGGTGGGTAACCTGCCCCGGGTCGAGAACATGGACATGCAGTACTCGCAGGCGGCCGTGTTCACACCCTCGGATTTTGCCTTTCCCCACGACGCCATCGCCCACGAGGCCACACCCAACACCGAGACCATGCTGATCGCCGATCTGGATCTCGACAACCTGCGCGAAATCCGGTCTCACGGCTCCGTCCGCAACCTCAAGGACCGCCGGCTGGATTTGTATGAGTTGAAGTGGAAATGATCGGTTGATTGAGTGTGAAGTGTGAAGTGTGAAGTGTGAAGTGTGAAGTGTGAAGGGGCGGGCTTCGGCGGTTGGTTCGGTGGGTTGTTGGCTGTGGTGCTGGTTGTAGGGTGAGGAGAGGGGTGTGAGTGGCCTCGCACACGGGTATCGGCGCGGTAGCGATGTCGTCCCGGAATCGCCGGAGGCGATATCCGGAACCTCCCACGGTGGTTGTTGGCACGGGGTGGAACTGGGGCTTGTGGTGCATGCGGCAAGCCTCGAATTGACCAACAGAACAGACCGCAAGTCTTGGATTCTTAACACTTAACACTTAACACTTAACACTGTCCTCTAACACTTCTTCCCTCAGCAGTCGTAACGACTGCTAACATGAAGTCTGGCACGGCATAGCGAGAAGGTTATCCATGGACATGGTCTGGACCGGCATTATTGCCTTGATCATCGGTTTTCTGCTGGGGGGGACCGGCGCCTGGATCTGGTTGCGCCAGCGTGGAGGGGCGGACGGTTCCGTTGCCGAGCTCAAGAAGGAAAACGAGCGCTTCCGCGAGGAAGTCAACGAGCATTTCGTGCAGACCGCCGAGTTGATCAACCAGCTCACCGACAGCTACAAGGCGGTCTTCGATCACCTCAGTGCAGGCGCCGACAAGCTGGTCGACAAGGACGCGGTGCGTGAGCGCATGCCGCGGGTCAGCGATCGGGAAGTGCGTCTCAAGCATATTGGTTCGCGCAATGGCGAGAGCGGTTGAGATGACTTCCGCTACGGACCGGAACATGGAGGCCGGGTGACCGCCCCGTGAACGAGGCGGTCGAGCCGGTCCGGCGCAACCGCCCGGGCTGGGTGTTTTTCATCTCGCTGGTGCTGCTGGGGTGCTTCGTGGCCTACGGCGCCGCTCGGCCGGACGAACTGGCGCTGGTTGCCGACCGGTCGCTGGGCTTCACCACCCGGCATTTCGGCTGGCTCTACCTGTTTGCCACCACCGGATTCCTGGTGTTTTGCGTGGCGGTGGGCATCAGCAGCTTCGGTCGCATTCGCCTGGGCGCCGACGGCGAGGCCCCGGAGTTTTCCTATCCGGCCTGGCTGGGCATGATCTTTTCGGCCGGCATGGGCGTGGGGCTGGTGTTCTGGGCCATTGCCGAGCCCATGAGCCATTTCATGGCACCCCCGTTCGGAGGTGCCGAGCCGGGTTCGCCACAGGCGGCCCGCCATGCCATGCAGTATTCGCTGTTTCACTGGGGTTTCCATCAGTGGGCCAACTTCGCCGTGGTGGGCATGGCGATTGCCTATGTGCGCTTTCGCCAGCAACGGCCCGGCCTGATCAGCGAAGCTTTTCGTTACACGCTGGGGGATCGGGTCGATGGGCCGATCGGCAAGGGCATCAATATCCTGGCGGTGCTGTCGACAGTATTCGGGGTGGCGACGACCATCGGCTTAGGCGTCATCCAGATCAACAGCGGCCTCGGCTCAGTGGCCGGTGTCGGGTTCGGTGTCGAGCAGCAACTGGCCATTCTCGGCGGCATTACCATCGTTTTTCTGCTGTGTTCACTCGCTCCGCTGGAAAGCGGCATTCGTTACGTTTCCGATGCCAACATGCTGCTGGCTGGTGTCCTGTTGCTTTTCGTGTTCTTCTTCGGACCGACCGATTTCATCACCGCGGTCATGACCAACGCGATTGGTGACTATGTCGGCAATGTCATCGGGATGGGCCTGATGATGGCACCGTATACGGAGGACGACTGGGTTGAGCGCTGGACCCTCTTCTACTGGGCCTGGGGACTGTCCTGGGCGCCGTTCGTGGGCAGTTTCATTGCCCGCATCTCGCGCGGCCGTACCATTCGGGAATTCGTGCTCGGGGTGATCGGCATGCCGGTACTGCTGAGCATCGTGTGGTTTGCCACCTTCGGCGGCACGGCGCTGTTCCAGGAACTGTTCGAGGGCGTGCCGATCGGGGAGGCGGTGTCGGAGGAAATGAGTTCGGGGCTGTTCGTGACCCTGGAGCAGTTGCCGTTCACTACCGTCGTCAGCCTGTTGATGCTGGCGCTGATTTCCCTGTTCGTGGTGACCTCAGCCAACTCCGCTACCTTCGTGCTCGGCATGTTCACCACCCAGGGCGTACTCGAGCCGGCGCGCTGGGCGCGGCTGAGCTGGGGCGTGGTGCAGGTGCTGGTGGCCGGCGTACTGCTCTTGAGCGGCGGCCTGGTGGCCTTGCAGACAATCTCCATTCTCGCCGCCTTCCCCTTCATGCTGCTGATGGTGTTCATGGCGATTTCGCTGTTGAGGTCGCTGCAGAACGAGCACCGCCAGATCGAATTGCACGAGGCCGTCACCCGCCAGCGGCTCGAGCGCCTGCTGGAGCAGCACGACCACCTGGGCGAGGAACCCTCCGGGGAGCAGGAGGACGGGCGGCGGTAGTCGGAAGACGAAGCTGTCGTCCCGGCCACAGAGCCGGGACCTCGCAAGCGGGGAGTCTTCACGGCCTTTGCGTCTTGATCCATGTCGAGCCGCCCCAGTGGTGCGAGGCCCCGGATCGAGTCCGGGGCGACAGGCACCTGGCCCGTCGTCCCGGCCGCAGAGCCGGGATCCCGCAAGCGGGGAGTCTTCACGGCCTTTGGGCCTTGATCCATGTCGAGCCGCCCCAGTGGTGCGAGGCCCCGGATCAAGTCCGGGGCGACGGGATTGGAGTGTCGGTACGGCGGCCGGAAGTCCGAAGTCGCTACAGACTCCACCTTCCACCTTTCACCTTTCACCTTTCACCTTTCACCTTTTCCCTCTCCAACCTTCTTCACCAGCACCACCTGCGGCGGCAGGCATTCCACCTCCCAGCCCAGATGCCGCCCCAGCCATTCGAACGTCTCTGGCCGGTAGAACACCACGTGCGTGGGATCGCGCCGGTAGTGCCAGTGGGCGAAGCGTTCATCGTCGGTCTGGAAGCGGGTCATGATGCCCAGCCAGCCGTCGGGTCGCAGCATGGCGTTCAGGTGCTCGAACTCCGAGGCCGGGTTGTGAAAATGTTCGACCACCTCGGTACAGGTGATGAAGTCGTAGCGCCGGTCCAGAACGGCCGCGTCCGGGGCATAGATCGGGTCGAAAAGGGAAATGGTGTGACCGGCTTCTTCCATCATGCGTGCCAGTGCCGGGCCGGGGCCGCAGCCGTAGTCCAGTCCCCGAGACCCCGCTTCCAGCCGCTCCAGCAAGGGTGCGCCCAGTTGATTGAGAAACCCGCGATAGCCCGGGTCGTCTGGATAATTCCGGTGCTGATCGTATTCCCGCTTCTCGGTCTCGCGGTCGGGCAGGTCGCCGCGGTCGAGAAAGCGGGCCTGGCAGTCAGCGCAGCGCCAGTAGCGGCGCGAGCTCACCGTGATCCACTGCTCGGTCGACGGCTGTCGGCAAACGGGGCAATCCACGATCAGGGCTTCAGAACGAACGGCCCCAGACCAGAGAATACGACTCGATGCCGGGGTTGGGCCGGGAAAGACCAGCGTTGGAGTAATGGATGACTCTCAGCATCAGCAGGTCGCGCTCGCCGATGAATACGCCGGCAGCGAAGCGATCCTCGAAATGTGCCGACGAGCCCAGGTTCTTGTCACCGACGCGCTGACGCGAGAACAGCGCGGCCCCGACGCCGAGCTCGATGAAAGGGCGCCAGTTGTCGGCGTTGAAATAGTAGACCAGTACCGGAGAGAACGAGATCGCATGGGCGGCGTCGCCCGCCCAGCCGCCTTCCCACCAGGTATAGCCGGCATGCCAGTAACCGCCGAGGTATCCGGTGTTGCTCTCGAACCATCTCTGGTTCCAGTCCAGTCCCAGCCCGACGCTGGCCGTGCCACCTCCCTCGCCGGTCAGGCCGGGGGCGAGCAGCAGTTTGCCGGCATTTCCGGCCCCGGGGACAACCAGGAAGATTGCCAGGAATAGTGTTGCAGTTGCCATTTTCATGGGATGAGTATAGCGCCGGGAACAAGGCAGCGGGTTCGACTCCCGCCGCCTTTTGCGGAGTGCGGAAAGAAAAAAGCCGGCTGGATGGCCGGCTCTTTCTTCGGGGATCTGGTGGAGGCGGCGGGAGTCGAACCCGCGTCCGCGAACCATCTGATCCTGGTTCTACATGCTTAGCCCGCTCGATTGTTTCTCGTCGCTACACCGCCCGAGGGGCAGGGCATGTGCAACGACCAGTTCCAGTGTGATTTAACGTCATGCCCTGAAACGCGACACGACGCGATCCTGCTAGATGATCTCCGGTCGGAAGCGCAGGCTCAACCGGCGGAGAGCAGGCTGGTTTTTAGGCAGCCAGTGCGTAGTTGTCGTCGTTGGCAACTAACAGTTTACAGCAGGGTTTTACGAGTGATGCT
>SKSJ01000176.1 GCA_007123055.1 Wenzhouxiangella sp.
CAGGAGCCGGCCATCATCCTGGCCGACGAGCCGGTCGCCTCGCTCGATCCGGTCACGACGCACCAGATCATGCGCGACCTGGTGCGCATCAACCGTGAGCTGGGTATCACCACCCTGGTCAATCTGCATTTCCTCGATCTCGCGCGCCAGTACGGCCAGCGCATCATCGGCCTGCGCTTTGGCGAACTGGTCTACGACGGGTCGGCCGAGACCGTCACCGACGAGGATTTCCGTGACATATACGGTCGCGACTTCACCGAGGACGACGTCCTCGACGAGGATGCGGTCTGATGCCACCGGTCAAGCCAGCCAGAAACTGGTGGCTTTGGGGCGGCTCGGTCGGCTTCCTCGTCGCCATGACCTGGTGGTCGGCGGTCGGGATCGGTTTTTCCATGACCGAGCTGGCCTGCAATATCACCGGGGGCGGGCGCCTGCTGCAGGAATCCTGGCCGCCGGACTTCGCGTTCCTGCCGCGGCTGGTCGAGCCGTTCATGGAGACCGTCTACATCGCCATCATCGGCACGGTGGTCGGCGGCATCCTGGCCGTTCCCGTCGCCGTGCTGGCCGCACGCAATCTCACCCTGGGTCCGTTGGTGTGGTTTGCCGACCGCAATTTCATGAACGTGCTCAGAACCCTGCCGGATCTGTTCTGGGCCATGCTGTTCGCCACTGCCGTGGGTTTCGGGCCGGTGGCCGGGGCGCTCGCACTTTCGGTGTTCACCATCGCGGTGGTGTCCAAGCTCTGGTCGGAATCGCTCGAGGCCATCGACATGGGCCTGCCCGAGGCGGTGCGCTCGGTCGGCGGCAGCTGGCTGCAGATGGTGCAGTTCGGCGCCATTCCACAGGGTTTGCAGCACTACGTCTCCTACGTGCTCTACGCCTTTGAGCTCAACGTGCGCGCCTCGATGGTGCTGGGCCTGGTCGGGGCCGGCGGCATCGGCATGATCCTGGAAACCCAGCGTGCCAACTTCGAATACGAGCGCGTGACCATGATCATCCTGGCGGTGCTGGTGGCCGTGCTGGTCATCGAGCAGATCAGTGAGACGATCAGGAAGAAGCTGACATGAGCCCCATCGCCCTGCAACCGCAACGCCGCATCGGCTGGGCCACCTGGGCCACTTTCATCATCGCCGCGCTGTTCGCCTGGTCGCTGATTGCCATCGAGTTCTCGCCCGGGCGCATGATCCAGGTGCCGGGTCAGGTCGCCCGGGTGCTGTCGTTCTTCTGGCCGGCCGACATGGCCTATGGCTGGGACGCGGTGCTGCCGGCGATCGTCGAGTCCATCCAGATCGCCTGGATCGGCACCATCATCGCCGCCGTCCTGTCGCTGCCGCTGGCCCTGTTCGGGGCGCGCACGCTGTTTCCGCGCATCGCCCGCTTCGTCAAGCTGATTTCGGCCACCGCACGGGCCTTTCCGGAAATCCTGCTGGCCATCTACTTCGTGCCCATTGTCGGACTGGGCGCGTTTGCCGGGGCGCTGGCCATCGGCGTGTCCTCGGTCGGCATGCTGACCAAGCTGGGAGCGGAAGTGGTCGAGTCGATCGATTTCGGGCCCGTCGAGGCGGTCGAGGCCAGTGGCGGGTCGCGCATTCTCGCACTGCGCTACGCGGTGGTGCCGCAGGTGCTGCCGGAGATCGTCGCCCACTGGCTGTTCCGCTTCGAACTCAACATCCGCGCCTCGGCGGTGCTCGGGGTGGTCGGTGCCGGCGGGGTCGGGGGCGTGCTGCTCAATACCCTGCGCTATCGCCATTTCGAAAAGGCGGCCGCGGTGCTGATCCTGACGATCATCGTGGTGCTGATCATCGACATGGTCTCCGGCGAGATCCGGCGCCGTATCATTCGGAGCTGATTGGCAGCGTTCTCGGCCCTTGAAGGGTATGCAGGTATAATCGCGCGCTGGCTTGAAACGAGTGGTTGGGCAATGCTTCGCAATATCCTGTTCGTGATGCTGGCGCTCGGCGTGTCTGCACCGGCTGTCGCCGAGTGGGCCGGGCTGGGTGAACTGGGCGTGGTTGCCGCGCGCGGCAACACCGAGACCGATACCGTCAATGGGCGAATCCAGCTCGAATACACGCGTGAGCGCTGGACCAACGAGTCGGTCGTGACCGGCGTTTACTCGCGTGATGCCGATGAGATCCGGGCCAGTCGCCTGGTACTGGGTAACAAGACCGACTACAGTCTCAGCGAGCGCAGCTACCTGGTGGGTGCGCTACGCTATGACCGCGATCGATTCACCGACTACCGCTACCAGACCACCGCCTCGCTGGGCTACGGTCATCGCTTCCTCGACACCGAGCGACACAGGCTGCGTGGCGAAATCGGTCCCGGCGTGCGCTACGCCGAGTTTCGTGAGAGCGAGGAAACCGACACCGACTTCATCGTGCGTGGTTTCCTCAATTATGCCTGGCAGATTTCCGAGACGGCCGAGTTGAAGAACCGGCTGCTGGTCGAGAGCTCGACCGACAACACCTTCACCGAAAACGAACTCTCGCTCCAGGTCGCCATCAACGACCGCCTGGCGCTCAAGGCCGGCCTGGCCGTGCGCCACAACTCCGATGTCGAGCCGGGCACGAAAAACACCGATACCCTCACCACGGCCAACCTGGTCTACAACTTTCGCCGCGATTGAGGCATAGTCGGGCGATGAGCTACTACCGGCACCACCTGTTCTTCTGCACCAACAAGCGCGCCGAAGGCGCCGAGCGTCCCTCCTGCGGCCATTGCGACTCGGGCCGGCTGCGTGGATACGCCAAGGCGCGCCTCAAGGAGCTGGGGCTGGCCGGTCCCGGCGGCGCCCGCGCCAATACCGCCAGTTGCCTGGATCGCTGCGAGGAAGGACCCTGCCTGGTGGTCTACCCCGAGGGTGTCTGGTACACCTTCGTCGACGAAGCGGATATCGACGAGATCATCGAGTCGCACGTGGTCGGCGGCAAGCCGGTCGATCGTCTTCGCCTTCCTGACCGGCCCGAGGATTCGCCGCCTCGTTCCTAAGGTTGCAGCCATGTTGCGGGTAAGCGGTTCTTGCTGTAGAATTCCCGCTCTTTGCTACAGCGACTTTATCTGCGAGCGGATCGAATCATGAAAACCTACAGCGCCAGGGCGCAGGATGTGCGTCGTCAATGGCATCTTATCGATGCCGA
>SKSJ01000072.1 GCA_007123055.1 Wenzhouxiangella sp.
CGAGCAGCACCGAGATCACGTTGAGGCGGAATGCCAGCCCCTGCCAGGCATCCGGCAGGAGGTGGACGGCGGCCAGCCCGGAGTCGAGCAGCATCATCATCGTCACCGCACTCATCGCCAGCACGTAGAAGAGATGACCTCGCTGGCGCAGGTTCAGGTAAAGGACGAAGTTGTGGAAGATCAGCGCCAGCATGATGCCGAAATACAGGCCGTAGGCCAGGTAGTTCATGGCGTGACGGTGAGTGAAACCGGCCTGGTCCTGGACCGAGAGCTGCAGCGGGTTGAGGCTGTTCTGCACGGTTTGCACGCGCAAGAGCACGTCGCTCTGCCCGCCCGGCGGGACATGAAACTCGAATACGTAACGGCGCCCGACACGCAGGCCGTCGTCGTCGTGTTGTACCCCCGAACGCACGGCGCGATGACCGCCGTCGGACTGCGGTAGCCACACGTCGAGTACCTGGAAGAAGCGCTGCGAGACCTGCAGTACGTAGCGGCCGTCGGACCCCGCGGGGGCGTTGAAGCGCAGTTTCAGCCAGGTCAGTGGCGCGCTTTCGTCGAGGGAGGCGTCGAAGGCGACGAAACCGGCATCGTCATGCAGCAGGCCGGCGGCGTCGAGCCGGCCGTCGGGGTCGGTGCGGACCAGCGCTTGCAGTTTGATCTCGCCGACGGTGCCGCTGGTCGGCAGCGCGATGACCTCGGTGGCGGACGCCTGGATCGACAGGGCAACCAGCAGCGTGAGCCATGCCAGTCGCATCCAGGGCAACCATTGCGCCTTCCCTGAACGGGTGAATCCAGTGCGTGTTCGGGGACCCCTTAACAAGATGATGAATCCGTGCCTGACGGTGATCCAATCAAACCTAGCAGGTGAGACGGAATGTGTCCATGGTTTGTGGCTGGACTCACAAAAAAGCCCGCCATTTGGCGGGCTCATGGACTGTTGCCGAATGTGTCGGGTCAGGGCGTGATGACCGCGTCGATCACGTGAATGACGCCATTGCTGGCTTCGATATCGGCAGTCACCACGGTGGCGCCGTCGATGCGCACGCTGCCGTTGTAGGTGGAGATGTCCACGCGCGAACCCTGAAGGGTTTCGGCGCTGCCGAGCTCAACCACGTCGGCCGCCTTCACCTTGCCGCTGACGACGTGATAGGTGAGCACGGCGGTCAGGGCGTCGGTGTCGGCAAGCAGCGCGTTGAGCTGGTCTTCGGGAATGGCGGAAAAGGCTTCGTCGGTTGGCGCGAAAACGGTGAACGGACCGTCACCGGACAGCGCGTCGGTCAGGCCGGCGGCCTCGATGGCGGTCAGCAGCGTGCCGAACTGGCCGGCATCGCGTGCCGTTTCGATGATGGTCTTGCCGTTACCGTCTTCCTGGCCGTAGCCGCCGTGGTGGTCGGCCAGCGCCGGTGCGATCAGCAGGACCGACGAGAGTGCGATGATCAGGTTGCGAATTTTCATGATGTGCTCCTGGGTTCAAGGGAAATCCCGTTGCCGGGGGGAGTGCATCGTGGCAGGGCGATATCGACGCCCGATCAACAACTTATGAAGGCCATGTGGGTGTTGTGTGCGTGTGGTGTGAAACCCGGCCGCGGGAAGTGTTCATTGCGTGCCGGTTCTGAGTGTGCTGCCGTCGGGACGTTGACGTAGTCGCCCCAGCGTCCTGGCACCCCCGGCCAGGCTCCAGGCGCGGTAACCCATGCGGCGCATGCGTTCGGCCAGAAACGCGCTTTTCAGTCCGAACTCGCAGACCAGCAGGTAGGGTCGATCGGCCGGCAGGTTGCCGGCAAATTCCATGGCGCGGTCGAAATCCAGATGAATGGCGCCGGGCCAGGAGCCTTCGAGAAAGTCGGCCTCGCGACGCAGGTCGATGACGGCAGCACCGTCGGGCAGGTTCTCCACCTCGACGGTTTCTTCCGGCTCGACCGGGGTGAAGTCCTCGCGCGCGATGATCCGGCGTTCGCTGGCCAGGGTTTCGGCCAATTCGCGCCCGACCCGTGCCTCCTGCCGGTCCAGGCGTCCCGGGCGGCAGCTGGTAACCGGCTTGCCACCGTCCAGTGCGCAGAACTCGGTGTTGTCTGCACAGGTCTCGAAAGTGCCGATGTGCCGTGCCGCGGCAACGATCTCTTCCTTGTTCAGCCCCACCAGGGGTCGGAGCACCGGCGTGAGGGTGTGGGCAGTGATCGAGCGCAGGTTCGACAGCGTTTGCGAGGAGACCTGCCCGATGACTTCGCCGGTGACCAGCGCCTCGGCCCGGGTAACCCTGGCAATATGGTCGGCGGCGTGCATCATCATTCGCTTGAGCAGCACCTGCCAGTAGCTACCGTGCACTTGCTGGCGCATGCGTGCGACGACGGGACGGAAATCGACCACGTGCAGGCGAGAACGCGAACCGGCCATCCAGCGTTCATCGAGGATCTCGAGCACTTCGCGAACCGAGCGCTCTTGCGGCCAGCCGGCCAGGCTGAAGACGACGTAGTCCAGATCCATGCCGCGCAACAGCATGCGCCAGGCGGCCACCGCCGAGTCAAATCCGCCCGAAATGAGTGCCAGGCCGCGACCGGCGGTGCCCAGCGGCAAGCCGCCACAGGCCGGCAGCGGGTCGTCGAACAGCAGCATGCCATCCGGCCGGATCTCGACATGAACCCGGATCTCCGGATCATCGAGGTCCACCTGCCCGCCCCGATCGACCAGCGCCTGGCCCAGTACGCAAGCCAGGTCCGTGCTGCCCGGCGAGCCCGGCCGGCGATTGCCGACTCGGCGAGGGCGTACGGCAAAACGACGCCCGGCCACCCGGTCGCCATACAGCTTGACCCCCATCTCGACCAGGCCAGCAAGTGATTGGCCGGGGACCTTGTAAGCCGTGCGTACCGATTGCACGCCAAAGACCCGGCGGGCCACCTCGGGTGTGGCCGGGGCGGCCTGCTCGATATCGATGCGGTCGCGGCGGTCGACGATGCGCCCACCGAGTTCCTGCCGGTCCAGCGCTTCGCGCAGGTTGGCCCGCAGCCGCCGGTGAAAACTGCGCCGGGTGCTGGACGATTTGGTCGACAGCTCGCCCGACACGCTCAGCGAGTAGACGGGAGGTTGTTGCTGCTGGTCCATCTGGAGTCGGCTTGAGGGTGAGGCCACGCTTGAAACAACCCGCCAAGATAGATTGGATCGCAAAGACAGTCAAACTGGGGCTTACCGCCGCTCAATCGCACCCACGACCCTCCGGTGCTCGGGTATATTTGCCCTGTCTTGAACAAGTGGGGATCCCATGGTCCATTCGAAAACGTTTCTGTTGGTCGGCCTCTGGCTGGCAAGTCTGCCGGTGCAGGCCCAGCATGGGCTGGAAGAATTGCCGGAAGAACTGGCGGCATCCTACGAGTCTCTGGCCGCCGAGGTGCGCGAGGATGACGAAGCGCTGGCACGCGTGATCGAGGCGGGCCGCGAGCGGGCGATCTTTTGTAATACCTGCCATGGGCCCGACGGCAGTGCCGAGCGTGCCAACTATCCATCGCTGGCCGCCCAGAATCCGGTCTACCTGCTCGACCAGATCGAACAATTCGCCGACGGCAGCCGTGAGAAGCTGGTCATGAATGTGCTGGCCGAGACGTTCTCGGTCGAGGAAAAGGTCACACTGGCGCTCTACTACTCTCATATGACGCTGGAGTCGACCGACTTTGACGAGGAACTGGCCGCACGTGGGGCACAGGTTTACCAGGTGCGTTGCGCCCAGTGCCATGGTGCCGGCGGACTGGGTGAGGCGGGCTACGCGCGCATTGCCGGCCAGCAGCCGGCGTACGTTGCCGAGGTGCTGCGCGAGTACCGCAGCGGCGACAGTCCGCGTCGCCTGAGCGTCATGTACGGCATCGCGTCGGGCCTGAGCGAGAGCGACATGGAGGCGGTCGCTCACTACGCGGCCAGCCTGCAGCGGCAATAGGTGCTGGCCCACTAGGGAGCGGTTGACGTTACCGGGGTAATTGCGCAAACTCCGATGAAGTTTCAACCCGAGGTATCCACCGCATGAAGCACACCACTGCCATCATTGTTCTGGCCCTGGTGGCCGCGTTGCTTTCGGCCGCGGCCATGGCGCAGTTGTCGACCGACGACCAGATCAAGTTCCGCCAGTCCGGCTACACCTTCATGTCCTGGAACATGGGACGGATCAAGGCCCAGGTGGTCGATGGCGACGTGCCCTATGATCCCGGCCAGGTGCAGGCCGCCGCCGACGTGATTGCCGCCGTCGCCAATTCCGGCATGAGTGCGCTCTACGGTCCCGGCAGCGATGAGGGCACGGGGTGGAAGCCCACCCGGCTGAAGTCCGAGTTCTTCGACGAGCTCGACAAGGTCGGGGAAATTGCCGGTCGTTTCATCGAGGAAGCCAACCGCCTCCAGGAAGTGGCCGCAACCGAGGATGAGGCGGCCATCGCCCGCCAGTTCCAGAACCTGGCCCGGGCCTGTGGTAGCTGCCACGACAACTACCGCGCTTCAGAGTAATTCTTACCAGCCCAGGTCGGGCGCAGGTTCCGGCGGCGGTGGCAGTAAGCCGCCGCTGGCGACCCAGAGTGCCCCGACGGTGATTGCCAAGGCTATGAGGAGGACGGCCCAGCCACCCCCGCGGGCCGGTTCGGCGTCTTCATCGTCGACCGACCGGCCCGTGATCATGGGCCGTATCAGGGGCTTTCTCAGCACTAGGCTGTAGAAGGCCACCGCCGCGAGGTGCAACGCCACCAAACCGTAGATCACCCACTCCATCTGCATGTGCCAGCCGGTCAGCCGGCTGCTGGTGGCGCTGTCGACCACTTGCCGAAGTGGGCCGGAAAACGCGATGTCGTCGTCGGCAAACAGGCCGGTGGTGGCCTGGAAGGCCAGTACCAGCAGCATGGCCAGCACTGAAAGCGCGGCCAGCGGTGTGTGTCCCGGCCGATCCCAGCGCCCCCGCCACCAGGCCAGCAGGCGGCCAGGCGTGGGGAAGAAGCGGGCGAAGCGCGCGTGGGTTGAACCGATCACGCCCCAGACCAGGCGAAACACCAGCAGTCCGAAAATGGCCAGGCCGAAGCGCTCGTGCCAGGCCATCCAGCCACCGCCGAGCTTGACGGTAACGATCGCGCCGATCACGCACACGGCCAGCAGCCAGTGAAACAGGCGCAAAGGCAGGTCCCAGACCAGGGGCTGACGATTGTCTACCGACATTGCCGAATGTCCGGGCAGGCCTTATTGGAGCATTCTCGCAAACCGTTCCCCGGCTTGCTGGTCGGGCATCAGGCGGCTGAACAGGGCAGCGGCAAGCGCGGCCAGTATGGCGCCGGGCAGAATCTCGTAGACATCGAACAATCCACCTTCCAGGGGATGCCAGATGAGCACGGTCAGGCCGCCAGCCAGCATGCCGGCGGCCGCGCCCGCGCGGCTCATGGCCTTCCAGTACAGTGACATCACGATGACCGGGCCGAAGGCCGCGCCCAGGCCGGCCCAGGCGTGGGCGACCAGATCGAGCACCATGCGGTCGGGATCGGCGGCCAGCCAAAGCGCGATCAGCGCGATGACGATCACTGAGCCGCGCCCGATCCAGACCAGTTCCGACTGGCTCGCACCGGGGCGCAGCAGGCCCTTGTAGAAGTCTTCGGCGACCACCGACGAGGCGACCAGCAACTGCGAGTCGGCCGTGGACATGACCGCCGCCAGGATGGCGGCCAGGCACACACCGGCCACCAGCGGGTGGAACAGCACCTCGACCAGGCGAATGAAGACGGTCTCGGCATCCGCGCCCTCGAGCGGCTCGGCCAGGCCGCCGATGCCGGCCATGCCGACCAGGATGGCGGCGACCAGGCAGATCGCAGCCCAGCTGACCGCGATGCGACGTGCGCGGGTGAGCTGACCGGCGGTGCGAATGCCCATGAAGCGCGCAAGGATATGTGGCTGGCCGAAATATCCCAGCCCCCAGGCCAGCAGCGAGATAATGGCCAGCAGACCCAGAGCCTGGCCATCGGCACCGGTGAAGGGATTGAGCATTTCCGGGTTGGCCCCGCGAACCGACTCGACCAGCCCGACGTCGCCGAAGCCCACGACCATGATCGGCACGGCCACCAGTGCCAGCAGCATCAGCAGCGCCTGCAGCGCATCGGTCCAGCTCACCGCCAGGTAGCCACCCAGGAAGGTATAGATGATGATCGCCGCGGCACCGGTGCCGACCGCCCACATGTAGGGCAGTTCGAAAACGGTTTCGAACAGGCGCCCGCCGGCGACGAGTCCGGCGCTGACATACAGGGCGAAGAACACGAAGATGAACACGCCCGGTATCACCCTGAGCAAGCCGGAGGTGTCGGCGAAGCGGCGTTCGAAATAATCCGGTAGCGTCAACGAGTTATCAAGCGTTTCCGTGGCCACGCGCAAACGCCGCGACACCAGCAGCCAGTTCATCCAGGTGCCGATGAGCAAGCCCAGCGCGATCCAGCCGGCCTCAAGGCCGCCGAGGTAAGCCGCGCCCGGCAAACCGAGCAGCAGCCAGCCGCTCATGTCCGAGGCGCCGGCCGACAGGGCGGTGACCCCGCTGCCCAGGCGACGACCGCCGAGGATGTAGTCGGACAGATCCTGCGTGCGCTGCCAGGCCAGTATCCCCAGGCCGAGCAGAACCACGAAATACAGTCCGAAAGTGAAATAAGTGCTGGCCATCAGTACAACTCCCTCAAATTTTTTTTATCGATCCGAAAACCCCGTACTTGCGGGCTTCAAAGGGTATTTTTCGAGTCTACCACGGTGAATTGGTGCCGGAATCGACTTGACATGCGTGACCGCTTATGTCCATGCTGAATAGATGCGTGAGATCAATCACGTAAATTTTGTCAACATCCAAAAGTAATAGATCTTGTCCTTCAATCAATCGGCATCGGAGAACGCAGACGGCTCTTGTCCCAAGCGACAGGGCCATGTCCGTTGGTCGGCTGATTCGCTTCATTGTGGGGAACGCGGGGGTGAGGAAGTCGAGGGATCAGGACCTTCCCTACCCAAGTCCAATCGAGGAGATTTTTTCATGAAGTATGCAAGCAAGCGCCTGACAGCGCTGGCCGGCGCTGTCGGCCTGGTGCTGGCCGGTGCGGCTGTCGCCGACGACGATCGCTACATCATCCAGTTCGCGCCCGGAGCCGCAGGCCAGGGAGTGGCCGCCATTCAGGCCATGGGCGGCGAAATCAACGTCGACCTGACCAGCCGCAGCGTCAACGCCGTGTCGGTGACGATCCCCGAGCAGGCGCTCAAGGGGCTGGAGAACAACCCGAACATCATCAACATCGAATCGGATGGTCGCCGCTACCTGATGGCCGACCAGGTGCCATACGGCATCGAAATGGTTCAGGCTGACCTGGTCTCGGACGAATTCGCCGGCAATCAGAATATCTGCGTGATCGATTCCGGCTACTACATCGACCACGACGATCTGCAATCGAACAACGTCACCGCCACCTACGATTCGGGCAGTGGCGATCCGTTCATCGATCCCTGTGGCCACGGCACGCACGTGACCGGCACGATCGCGGCGCTGGCCAATGGCAGTGGCGTGCTTGGCGTGCTGCCCTCGGGCAACGTCGGACTGCACATCGTCAAGGTTTTCGGCGATGACAACTGGTCGGGCGGTTCGTGCGGTTGGAGCTACAGCTCCAGCCTGGTCGCCGCGGCCTATGAATGCGCCGATGCCGGCTCCAACGTCATCAACATGAGTCTCGGTGGCGGGACGTCCAGCAGCACCGAAGCCCAGGCTTTCCAGGACCTGTACGACCAGGGCATCCTGCCAGTGGCCGCCGCCGGTAACAGCGGCAACACCTCCTACAGCTACCCGGCCTCCTATGACGCCGTGGTCTCGGTGGCCGCGATCGACGCGAACAAGGAACTGGCCAGCTTCTCGCAGCGCAACGACCAGGTCGAGTTGTCCGCGCCCGGTGTCTCGGTGCTGAGCACCACACCGTTCGCCGGTGCCGAGGTCAGCGTCGGCAACGACAGCTACCAGGCCACCCCGATGGATCGTGCGGCCAGCACCACCGCCGAAGGCAACCTGGTCGACGGCGGACTGTGCACCTCGGCCGGCAACTGGAGCGGTCAGGCCGTTCTGTGTGAGCGCGGTGAGATCTCGTTCAGCGACAAGGTGTCCAATGTCGAGGCTGGTGGCGGTGTCGCCGCGATCATCTATAACAATGAGACGGGCAATTTCGCTGGCACCCTGGACTGTGGTGGCAACCCGAATCGTGCGTGTTCTTCGGTTCCGGCCGTGAGCATCAGCCAGGCCGACGGCCAGCACCTGGTCTCCAATGAACTCGGCAATGCCGCGTTCGTCAGCACCGTCGAAGTCGTGCCGGCGAGCGGCCACGATGCCTGGAACGGCACCTCGATGGCTTCGCCGCACGTTGCCGCGGTGGCCGCGCTGGTCTGGAGCTACGCGCCGGATGCCACGCCGGGTGAAATTCGCGCTGCCCTGGCTGCTTCCGCCGAGGATCTCGGTACCTCAGGTCGCAACAACGAGTTCGGCTACGGCCTGGTTCAGGCCCAGGCGGCGCTGGAGTACCTCGGTGGAGACACCGGTGGTGGTGATGACGGTGGTGATGACGGCGGCGACACCAATGAGCCGCCGACGGCTGCGTTCACCTACAGCTGTGATGAGCTTGCCTGCACCTTCGACGGTAGCAGCAGCTCGGATACCGACGGCACCATCGAGAGCTATAGCTGGACCTTTGGTGACGGCAACAGCGCTTCCGGTGAAGTGGTCAGTCACACCTACGGCAGTGACGGCAGCTACACCGTCACGCTCACGGTCACCGACAACGACGGCGACAGCGATTCGAGCAGTCAACTGGTGACGGTCGAAGCCGCGGAAGATGGTGGCGGCGACGACGGCGGCGACGATGGAGAAGCCGGTGGCGTGTCCGTGGCCAGCATCGACCTGTCCGTGCGCTCCCGTGGTCCGTGGCGCAGTGGCGAAGCCTACGTGACCGTGATCGACGCCGACGGCAACACCGTCTCCGGCGCCACGGTGACCGGCACGTTCAGTGGTGATGTCGGTGGAACCGTCACGAGCGAAGCTACCGGGTCCAACGGCGTGGCTTTCCTCGAAAGTGATCGCACCCGCCAGAACTCGATCAGCTTCGAGTTCTGCGTCGACAGCATCTCTCACCCCGACTTCGATTACGACGCCACGGGTAACGCCGTGACCTGCGTATCGAACTGATCAGACCAACTGATCGATGAAACACGAAAAGGCCCCGCACTGCGGGGCCTTTTCGTTTCGCCCCGTCTCGGCAACACAAGCGGAAGCCAGTATCCTCTCCTTTCACCTTTCACCTTTTACCTTTCACCTCCCAGATGCTCGACCGCATTCCCGCCCCCGTCCTCGCCGCCGATCTGATCCTGGTGTTTCATTTCCTGGTCGTCGCCTTCGTGGTATTGGGCCAGGTGCTGGTCATCGTCGGCGGAGTGTGTGGTTGGGCGTGGGTGCGCAACCTGTGGTTCCGGCTGGCCCACCTTGTCACGATCGGCTTTGTCGTAGTGCAGACCTGGTTCGGTCAACTCTGTCCTTTGACGGTCTGGGAGCAAGACTTGCGACGTGCCGCCGGTCAGGCCGCCCATGAGCAGTCCTTCGTCGCCTACTGGCTCGGCCGTGTGCTCTTTTTCGATCTGCCGTGGTGGGTGTTTATTGCCGCCTACACCGCCTTCGCGCTGCTGGTGATCTGGACCTGGTGGTGGTTGCCGCCAAGGTGGTCGAGTCGGTCTTCGTGAATATCCCGCGTGACGGTCCTATGTCGAATCGGTTACCTTGATCGGCTTCTGGACCCAACGTGAATCGACTATCCCATGACCCGTCCCCTTTCCGCTTCCCCGCTCCTCATCCTCATCGGTTGCCTGTTCACTGCATCCATCGCCCTGGCCGACGATACCCGCCTGCTGCGCCAGCCGGCGATTTCCGCCGACCATGTCGCTTTCGTCTACGCCGGCGACATCTGGATTGCCGGGCACGACGGCAGCGAACCGCGCCGCCTGACCTCCAGCGAGGCCGAGGAGAACAACCCGTACTTTTCCCCCGACGGCGGCATGATTGCCTTTGCCGGTCATTACGAGGGCAATGCCGATGTTTACGTGATTTCCGTTGACGGTGGTCAACCACAACGACTGACCTGGCATCCCGGCGATGACATTCCGGTTGGCTGGAGCGCCGATGGTTCGGCCGTGGCCTTCGCTTCGCGACGAGAGACCGATCACGGTCGCTCGGCCCAGCTCTACCACGTGCCCATCGATGGCGGAGCTCCGGTCAAGCAAATGGAGGCGCGCTTCTTTCGTGGCCGTTGGGACGAGTCCGGGGAACGCCTGGCCTATATCGATTTCGGACCGGCCTACAACGGGCTCTACGGCGGCAGCGCCGGATGGCGCGGTTACCGCGGCGGCACCACGCCGTCGATCCGGGTGTTCGAGCCCGAAACCGATACCGTTCGGCCGATCCCCGGCGAGCGCGTCAACGACATCCAGCCGTTCTGGCTGAACGGGCAGGTCTATTTCCTTTCCGACCGTGACAACAAAGTCTTCAACCTGTTTCGTTTCAACACCGAAAGTGGACAGTTCGAGCGCCTGACCGACCAGGACACCTGGGACATTCGCTGGGCTTCGGGCCATGGCGATACCGTGATCTACGAAACCGGCGGTCGCCTGCACACCATGGCCCTCAGCAGTGGCGAACGACGGACCCTGTCGATCAACATCAACCCCGATCTGCCGCAACTGCGTGCCGGGTGGCGCACCGTGCGCAACAATATCGAGCAGGCGGGATTGTCGCCCAACGGCAAGCGCGCCCTGATCACGGCCCGCGGCGAGGTGTTTTCCGTGCCGGTGGAGGACGGATCGACCCGCAACCTGACCACCACCGACGGCGTTCGCGAATACACCGCGCTGTGGTCGCCGGATGGCGAGCAGATCGCCTGGATCGTCGAATCGCGCAGCGGCCAGACGCTGGCGGTCACCGACCAGCGTGGCCTGGGCGAGCCACGTGAATACGAGCTGGGTCCGGATTTCTACCGGCTCAGGGCCTGGGATGCCGATAACGGGCGGATTGTGTTCACCGACAACCGCCTTGGGCTGCATTACATCGATCTGGCCGACGGGCGGGTGCACGAGATCGCCCGCCAGGTCCGACAGGGCGATTTCGACCTGGCCCTGTCACCGGACGGGCAATGGCTGGCGCACACTCAGTACCGGGCGAACTATTTCCGCGACCTGGTCGTGTACCACTTCGATGAAGACCATTCCGTGACGGTGTCCGACGGCATGGCCGATGTCGCTTCGCCGGTATTCAGCCGCGACGGCGAGTACCTGTACTTTGCCGCCTCGACCAACACCGGACCGCGCCAGTTCTCACTGGACATGTCCAGCCAGGAGCGCCCTTACCGCGCCGGCCTCTACGCGCTGGTGCTGCGCGCCGAGGGTGAATCGCCGCTCAAGCCGCGGACCGGCGACGAGGAGGACAACG
>SKSJ01000242.1 GCA_007123055.1 Wenzhouxiangella sp.
GGATCACACCGATGTGCGCCAGCCCCCGCGCCCCGCCGGAACCAAGTACCAGCGATACCGTCTTGCCTGATAGCCAATCACTCATGATGCCCTGATTCTAGCGCAAAGCCGACCCTGCAAGTTCCGTCGGCGGTGGTGAGGTTCTTTGGTTCGTCGGTGCGTCGGTGCGTCGGTTCACCGGTTCACCGGTTCACCCGTTCCCCCTTTCACCTTTCACCTTTCACCTTTCACCTTTCACCTTTCACCTTCCGACGTCTCCGCCACGTCGAACGCCTGCCGCACCCAGGCCAGGTAGTGCTGGTCGGTGGAGATGACCTTGCCCGGAGAGTCGGAGAGCTTGACCACCGGCTGGCCGTTGCACTCGGTCATCTTGATGACGATGTTGATCGGATCGATGCCGGTGTCATTGGTCAGGTTGGTGCCGATGCCGAATGAAACATTGGTCTCGTCGCGAAAGCGATGCCAGATTTCGGCCGCCTTCGGGATGTCCAGGGAGTCGGAAAAGATCAGGTTGCGCGTTTTCGGATTGATGCGGTTCTTGCGGTAGTGTTCGATCATCGCCTCGGCCCAGGCAAACGGATCGCCGGAGTCCTGGCGGGCGCCGTCGAACAACTTGCAGAAGTAGAGATCGAAGTCGCGCAGGAAAGCCTTGAGGCTGTAGGTGTCCGACAGCGCGATGCCGAGATCGCCGCGGTACTCGCGTGCCCAGACCTCGAAGGCGAAGCGCTGGGTTTCGGCCAGTCGCGGCCCCAGTGCCTGGCAGGCCTGGATGAATTCATGCGCCATGGTGCCGATCGGCACCAGACCCAGTTCCTTCGCCAGGCGTACGTTGGAGGTGCCGCGGAAGCTGCCGGGAATACGCTCGGAAAAAGTTTCGACCACCTCGTCGTGCCATTCCCTGGAAAACCGACGGCGGGTGCCGAAGTCGGCGAAGATGAATTCGTCGGGACGGTCCAGTGCCTCGACCTGGTCGATCTTCTCGTTCAGCCGGCGGCGGCCCTCGCCGAAGTCGTGATCGGGCCAGTGATGCCGGTAGTAGACTTCGCTGATGATGGCCAACAGTGGCACCTCGAACAGGATGGTGTGCAGCCAGGGGCCACGGATGGTGATGGCGAGCTGCTCGTCTTCCTCGCGAATGTCGACGAATCGAGACTGGAGGTGAAACAGGCGCAGGAACTCGACGAAGTCATCCTTGATGTAGCGCAGGCTCTTGAGGTAATTGAGTTCCTCCGGCCCGAGTCTGAGCGAGCACAGTTGGGCGATTTCGTGTTCGATGTCGCGCGCCAATGGTCGCAGATCCACACCATCGGTGCGACACTTGAACTGGTACTCGACTTCGGCACCGGGAAACTGGTGCAGGACCGCCTGCATCATCGAGAACTTGTAGATGTCGGTGTCGAGCAGCGACTGGATGATCATGCCGCCGGCACCAGCTCGTCGAGTGAACCGATGGTGACGATGCCGGCCTCGCGCATCGTTTTGAGCGACTCTTCGACGCCGTCCTCGGTGATGCCGCGGCAGGCCGCGAGGTTGAGCACCGTGGCAAAGCCAGCGCTTTTCAATTGCAGCGCGGTGGCCTTGACGCAGAAGTCGGTGGCCAGACCGCCGACCAGCACATGGCTGACGTCGCGCTCGTTGAGCCACTCGATCACGCCGGTGCTGATCCGCTCGTTCATGTCGTGGTAGCAGGCACCGTAAGGGTGCATGTCCAGTTCCACGCCCTTCCAGACGAAGAAATCGTAATCGGCCGGTTTCGGCAGGCCGGGAATCAGCTCGAAGCCTTCAGTGCCGGGCACGGCATGCACCGGCCAGTGCTCCTCCACGTGGTCGCCCTCGACGCCGGGTTGTCCGATCTTGTCGGGATCCTCGGTGACCCACACCGCCTCCGGGCTGTGGGAGTCCTTCGAGCCTAGCCGCCAGCCTGCCAACTCGGCCTGGCGGTTGAGTTCCGGGCCGATGCGGTCTCCGCCCTCGACAGGCAATTCCTCGGGACAGATCGGCGTGAAGGTGCGCTGGGCGTCGACATCGAAGCTGGCCACGAAGCGTTTTTCCGGTAGTTGCATGAGGAGACTCTGTGTTGGGCTCCACCAGTATACGTGCGGACCAGCCCGGAGGAACCCAAGCTGGTGCGGCTGTGCGTCAGTGGGGCCTTGCTTCACTTCTTGCGTCTTGACCTCGCTGTTGCCCTGGTGGCAATCTGCGTTCATGACCACCAACGCCGAATACCGGGAGGCATACCGTCGTGAGCACGTCGGGCCGGGCTATTCGGGCAGGATTCACCTTGGGTTCGTGCTGGTGTTCAGCGTGGGCGGTATTGGCCTGTGCATCTGGCAACTCGATGCGGTGCAGCCGCTGGAGTGGCTGACCGTGCCGCTGGCCTTTCTCTACGCCAACCTGGTCGAGTACGCCGGGCACCGCTGGGTGATGCATCGCCCGGTGCCGGGGCTGGGGCTGGTCTACAAGCGCCATTCCGGCCAGCACCATCGCTTCTTCACCGATCGTCACATGGCGCTGGAGGGATGGCAGGACTGCAAGGTCGTGCTGTTTCCGGCCGTGCTCATGGTGTTCTTCTTCGGCGCCTTCGCTACCCCGGTGGGCCTGTTGCTGGCCTGGCTGGCCACGGCCAACGTCGCCTGGCTGTTCGTGGCCGTGGCGCTGGGTTACTACCTCAACTACGAATTGCTGCACCTGGCCTACCACCTGCCCGAGGATTCGCGACTGCTGAATCTCCCCTTTATCCGCCGCCTGCGCCGCCTGCACCACCGCCACCACGACACCTCGCTGATGGCCCACAGAAACTTCAACATCACCTATCCCATCGGCGACTGGCTATTCCGCACCAGGGTGTGAGGGGGAAGAAAGGGGGGCAGGGGTCAGGTTTCAGGGGTCAGGCGGGAGATGGTTTACGGGTTACGGGTTACGGGTAGGCCGGTCTGACATGGCCGGCGTACGGGGGTGATGGGAACCTCTGCGGTTTCGGGTCACGACGAAACGACCAAGCGACAGAACGACCAACCAGTCAACGAACCAACAAACTCCCCGTCACCCGTCACCTGTCACCCGTCACCCGTCACCCGTCACC
>SKSJ01000009.1 GCA_007123055.1 Wenzhouxiangella sp.
ATGCGCTGAGCGCGCTTGATCAGGCCGATGATCGACGAGAATTCGCCCACCTGCAGCCGGCCGAGCATGGTCGAACGGTTGCGAATTCGGGGGTTGCCGGTGACCGCACCCACGCGCGGGCCGGTGACGAAGTGCCACATCATCCACTGAATGGCGGTGGGATGCAGTACGGCATCGCCGTCGACGCAGAACAGGAACTCGTGTTTCGAGGCCATGGCCGCCATGCGCAGGCCCATGGCCTTGCCCTGGTTGGACTGGAAATGAATGACGCGGACCTGCTCGTGTTTTGCCGCCAGTTCGTCGAGGATCTCGCCGGTGTCGTCGGTGCTGGCATCGTTGATGGCGATGATCTCGAAATTCGAATAGGTCTGCTCGAGCAACCAGTCCATGGTTTCGCGAATCTGGCCGCTTTCGTTGTGGCACGGCAGCAGGATCGAGCAGCCGGGCTGCTCGTCGAGCTCCGGCGGCTCTTCCGGACTGCGCCTATCGGGGCGTTCCCAGTGGAAGAAGTACCAGGTGCCGCCGATCATCCACAGCCAGGCCATGAACAGCGGGTAAAAGAATGCGAAATTGAACAACGTGGCCAGAATGCCGGTCGTTTCACCCCAGGGCATGTCGACGCCTCCCGTGCTTGTTCGAGCCGTGTCGCTTCATCAGAAGACCCCCCGCAGCCTGAGCTGCCCGTCGATGCGGGTCTCGCGATCGCCGTCGTAGACGCGGCTGGCTGCACCCACCCCGTAATGCAAAAACCAGCGCTGGCTGATCTGCCAGAGGTTTTCGTAGCGCACCAGGCCGATGGCATCAGCGCCGAAGTGCTGCTGCCAGTAACCCCCACCGCCGAAAACGAACCGCTGTGTCAGCGAGCGTTCGTAGCGCCGCCAGGTCAGCCAGTCGTGCTGGACCAGGTAGACCAGCGAAGCATCGCTGTCGGGGTTGTAGTAGGGGCCGCCCGACTGGCTGGCACGCGAGTAATAGGCGTCAATCGTGCCGTCGGTAACGTGGTGCGCCGAGTTGTGAATGCGATGCCGAAGGCTGGCCAGCCCGGCGGCGCGGACGTTGCCGTCGGAGATGGAAAGCCGTGATACGCCCACTCGTGCGCTCAGGGACTCGTGCGCCTGCCAGCGTGCTGCGGCCTCGGTTTTCCAGCCATCGAGGCCCTGCAGGCGCCCGCGAAGCGGCACGTCGGTGGAAAAGCTCTCGTAGCGGGTGGCAAAACTCCAGTGGTCGCCCGCCTGCCAGTCGTAGCCCGCCGTCACCCCCGCCTGCGAAGCCCCCGAGCGATTTGCATGCCCTTCGATGTAGACATGGTGACGATTGCGCCGGTAGTTGATGCCGACGCCGTAGCGATTGTAGTCAGACTCGCCTTCCGGGAAGCGCGCATCGGAATACCCGATTCGGGCATAGGGCTGAAGGTAAGGGCCGATCCAGGGGGCATCCAGGCGCAGGTCCCAACTGCGATCGCGGGTACCGAATGCCTGGACTCCGTCACTTTCACCGTATTCACCACCGAGGCTGATGGCCCAGCGCCGGCGCTCCTGCCAGTAGGTCCAGTCCCGTTGCACGTGCCGGTTCTCGGGATGGTCGGCATACAGTCGTTCCAGGGCTTCGCTGGCCTCACGGTAGCGGCCCAGGTCGTCGAGCAGCCCCGCATGGAGCAGGCGGTTGCCGCTGTGTTCCGGCGCGTCGGCCAGGAGTGGTTCGAGTCGCTCCATGGCCCGGTGCGGCCAGCCGCGCCAGCGGTAGATGGTGGCCAGGTTGCGCACCGCTTCGCGGTTGTCGGGGTGCTCGTCGGCGATGCCTTCCAGCCGGTCCTGGGCCTTGGCCAGCCGATTGGCGTAGGCGCGGACCATGGCCGCGGCAATCTGCGCCTGCTGATGTTCGGGGCTGCCGGGGTCGGTTTCCTCGACCAGTTCGTCGGTCAGCGCGATGGCGCGCCGAAAGTCCTCGCTTTCCAGGTGGGCCCAGTACATGGCCTGGCGGGTACCCCGGTGGTCGGGGTCCTGCGTCAGGGCTTGTCGATAGAGTTCCAGGGCCCGTTCGGGGCGACGCAGGTACAGGTAGGCGTCGGCCGCGGCGACCGTGACCCAGACCGGCGGTTCGAAACCTTCTTCGATCAGCGCTTCCCACTCCTCGACCACCGAATGCATGGACTCGCGGGCGCGCAAGGCAAGCAAGCGGTCGAAGCGGCTGCGTGCAATGACGGCGTCGGACGCATCGCTGGCGATCAGGGCATCGAGAATCGTCAGGGCGTCATCGACCAGCCGGTTGCGTTCGGGAATGGTGTCGGCCGATTCCGCCGCCCGGATCAGCTCGGCCGCATGATCGCCCCGTTCGGCCTGTGCGCCACCGTCGAACGCCACCGTGCCCGCTGACGGCAGCAGGGCAGACAGAAGCGTAAGCAATATGCATGCGGCACGCTGGAATGCCGCGGGCGTTGAATGCACCGGCGTTTCCCCTTTAGTGCACGAAGGCTGGTCGTGGCGCTCATCCTCCCGGACGTGATCCGGGGGAGATCGAATTATGCAGAAGTGTTATATCACAATCTCGTAATGGGTGGGATGAGCGTGAACCCTGTTTTCCATTCAAGCTGGTGTCGGGAATCTTCGAAGGTGTAACATACCTATTAGTGTTTGCCGAAATACAGGACGGGGTGTGGACATGAAGGATTTCAACAGGGTGCTGGTGGCAGTCGATGGGTCGGATGCCGCCATCCGTGCGGCGCGTGTCGGCGCACGGATGGCCGATACCATGCACGTACCGCTGGTGTTGCTGCACGTCTTTCCCATGGTCACCGACGATACCAGCGGTGCGTTGGGGTTCGGTCCCGAGGCGCTGGAGCAGGCGCGCGTGCAGTCGGCGCGCAAGGCCTTCGATGAGGTGCTTGCCCAGATCAGCGAGCGCGCGGAACGCCCGGAAGAAGTAGCCCTGATCGGCGATCCCGCCGAGGAGATCATCGAGTGGCTGGGCGACGCCCAGGACATGCTGCTGGTGATGGGGCGGCGGGGTCAGTCCAAGGTTGGGTCCTTGTTGCTGGGCAGCGTATCCGACAAGGTGATTCGTCATACCCATACGCCGGTGAC
>SKSJ01000190.1 GCA_007123055.1 Wenzhouxiangella sp.
TCGAACTGGCCGAAGAGATACTGCACATGCCGGTGCGCCTGGGCGCGCCGCAGCATGTCACCGGCCTGAGTGAGGTGGTCAATAACCAGATTCACGCCACCGGCGTCGGGCTGCTGCTCTACGGCAGCCGAATGGACATGCCACGTCACGGAGGACTGGGACGCGGCGGAGAAAATCTCTGGAACCGGATCAAGAACTGGTTTCAGGGGGAGTTTTGAGGTCGATGTACCTCGGCAAGGCAGGGACCGGCACAAAGCGTCCGGCAAGAAGGCGCGTGCCGAGTTCCCTTTTTTCAGACGAGTTGATCGTTATGGCGAGTGAATAGGAGAGACTGTTATGCCTTTTGAACTGATCGAAAACTACACACCCGGAGCGACCATCAAGGTCGTGGGTATCGGCGGGGGCGGCGGCAACGCCGTCAACCAGATGGTGGAATCGGCCATTGAAGGCGTGGACTTCATCTGCGTCAACACCGATTCCCAGGCACTGCGCAACTTCGGTGGCAAGACCACCCTGCAGATCGGCTCGAGCGTGACCAAGGGCCTGGGCGCCGGAGCCAATCCCGAGGTCGGCCGGCAGTCGGCACTGGAGGATCGTGATCGAATCTGCGAGATGCTCGACGGCTGCGACATGGTGTTTTTGACCGCCGGCATGGGTGGCGGTACCGGCACGGGCGCCATTCCGGTGGTGGCGCAGCAGGCCAAGGAGATGGGTATTCTCACCGTCGCGGTGGTCACCCGACCGTTCCCCTTTGAAGGCCAGCGCCGCATGGCGGTTGCCCAGCAGGGGATTGACGAATTGTCGCACCATGTCGATTCGCTGATCACCATTCCCAACGCCAAGCTGCTGAGCGTGCTGGGTTCGGAAGTGACCCTGCTCGATGCCTTCAAGTCGGCCAACCAGGTGCTGTCGGGTGCGGTGCAGGGAATTGCCGAGCTGATTACCCGCCCGGGTCTGATCAACGTCGACTTCGCTGACGTGCGCACGGTCATGAGCGAGATGGGCATGGCCATGATGGGTGCCGGATCGGCACGCGGTGAAGATCGTGCCCTGATGGCCGCCCAGGCCGCAATTGGTTCGCCACTGCTCGAGGATGTGGATCTCAACGGTGCCTGCGGTATCCTGGTCAACGTGACAGCCGGCATGAACCTGAGCATGAAGGAGTTCGAGGAAGTCGGTTCCACCGTGGCCGACCTGGCCAGCGACGACGCGACGGTCGTCATGGGGACGGTCATCGATCCCGACATGACCGACGATCTGCGTGTGACCGTTGTTGCGACCGGTCTGGGCGAGAAGCGGCCCAAAAGCCAGGAAAAGCCGATGAAGCTGATCCGTACCGGCACCGACAACGAGCCGTTTGCGGCCACCGAGGTTGACGAACAGGCCAGTGGCAAGGAAGAAGGTCGGGGTGAGAGCAAGAAGCTGTTCGGCGAGCAGAAGGAGCTCGATTACCTCGATATTCCGGCGTTCCTGCGCAACCAGGCTGACTGACGCGCGACGCACCCGGACGGGTGCGTCGGCAGACGGCGGGCCGGGCAACCGGCCGGCATCGCCTCGTTCTCGCCATCGAAGCGGTGCCGACCGGTGACACTGGAGTGACAACAGGTGTTGTTCTGACGCAACAAGTGTGGTCAAAATGACGAAAAAGTGCTTTTTCGCGACGAATTCCTGTGCTAGACTTCGTCGCGACTACCAGCAATTGGCCACAAAGTGATCAAGCAAAGAACACTCAAGAACGTCATTCGTGCCACGGGCGTGGGCATGCACACCGGTGAAAAGGTGCTCATGACCCTGCGACCGGCTCCCGTCAATACCGGCATCGTGTTTCGCCGTGTCGACCTCGATCCGATCGTCGAGATCAAGGCCGAGCCGGATCGGGTCGGTGATACCGCCTTGTCGACCACCATGGTCGATGACAACGGCGTACGGGTCGCCACCATCGAGCATCTGATGTCGGCGCTGGCCGGGCTGGGTATCGACAACCTCTACGTCGATCTCAGTGCCTCGGAAGTGCCGATCATGGACGGCAGTGCCGGCCCATTCGCCTTCCTCGTGCAGTCGGCCGGGATTGCCGAGCAGAACGCAGCCAAGCGTTTCATCAAGATCCTCAAGCCGGTTGAAGTCCACGACGGTGATCGCTGGGTGCGTTTCGAGCCCTACAACGGTTTTCGCGTCAAGTTCACGATAGAGTTCGATCACCCGGTCATCCGCTCGCATTCCTGCAAGGCCGACATCGACTTCTCCACCACGTCCTACCTCAAGGAGGTCGCACGCGCACGCACTTTCGGCTTCATGCGTGACATCGAGTATTTGCGCCAGCGCAACCTGGTGCTCGGCGGCAGTCTCGATAATGCCGTCGTGCTCGACGACTACCGGGTGCTCAACGAGAACGGCCTGCGCTACGACGATGAGTTCGTCAAGCACAAGGTGCTCGACGCCATCGGCGACCTCTACCTGCTCGGACGCAACCCCATCGGTACCTTCACCGGCCACAAGTCCGGGCATGAGCTCAACAACCAGCTCGTGCGAACCCTGCTGGCCGACGAGTCGGCATGGGAAGAAGTAACCTACGAAGACGACGGACGTGCTCCGATCTCCTACGTCCAGCCGGCCCAGGCCGTGTAAATTCGGCCGACCGGTCGGTTTCTGGTGAAGGATCTTGCCCCGGCCGTGAGCCGGGGTCTTCTTTGCTCACCGGTCGTTACTGGCGGTCAGATGCATCGGGCAGGCGTTCGGCCACGATCACGCGCGTTCGCTTGAGGGGTTCGGGCAAGTGCCGGTTGGCTTCGGCCAGCAACGTGGAGGCCAGCAGACGGGCGCGGCTGGCCCAGGCCGGGCTGGCTGCCGCCAGCACCAGGCAGTCCTCCTCGACACAGGCTACCTGGATCATGCCGCGCGCCTGCTCGGGCAGGGTCGGCTGTACGGCCCCGTCGAGCTCTTCGAACAGACGCCCGGCCTTGAGCAATGTGTTCAGCCGGCGGTCGGCACCGGCGACCTGATCCAGATTTTTCTCGCTTTTCTCATCCATCCGCCAATGATAGCCCAGGCCTGTCGGCCAGGCTCAAGGCTCA
>SKSJ01000160.1 GCA_007123055.1 Wenzhouxiangella sp.
ACAATGCGCTGCTGGGAAGCACTATCGATAGCTTCAGTATCCGGGAGGGCTGGCCCAGAGGCAATCAGGCCATTGACGATGAAGGCCGGGTGGGCATCTCGTTTCGCCTGGAAGACGACCGCCGCGGCATTCTGATCGCGGATGGCAACCTGGCTGGTGATCGGGTTTTCGGGGATCGATTCCAGCAAGACTCAAGGAACTTCTGAATAATATTGCACGGAGCGCATTTCTGTCGGCTCAGTTATCGCCAAACTCCTCCAAAGAGGGGGCCTCCGAGGCGATGACCATGCCATCAACCGAGGCAGAGTAAACCACACCATCTTTCTGATAGACAGCTCTCATGGAGTCCTCATGATTGTCATGGATCCAGAGAAAATTCCCGTTCTCGGCATCCGCAGCAATCAGCGTCCCGTCTCCGGCACCAGAATAAACAATGTCCTCACGAACCATGACCGATCTGACACTCCTGCCGTGATGAGCATGGCGCCATAGAAGACTGCCGTCATCGGCATCGGCAGCGACAACGGTGTTGTCATCGGAAGAAGAGTAAACAACCCCGTCGCTCACGAATACCGAATTCACGGTGCCCGAGTGATGTCCATGCTGCCACAGCAAGGATCCATCACTGGCATCGGCAGCGACGATGGCTCGATCCCAGAACCCCCCTCCCGAATACACAACTCCATCGAACTCGAAAACCGATGTAACACCATGTTCATGATGCTCATGAGACCAGAGAATGGAGCCATCACTGGTATTCATGGCATAGACAGACCAGTCGCCAGAGCCTGAATACAGCACGCCGTCCCGCTCGAACAGGGATGCCGCAGCATGATGCTCGTGGTACCACAACAGGGCGCCGTTACCGGCATCGGCAGCAACGACCTTTGCTTCAAGCGCGCCTGAGTAGATGACATTGTCGCGCACGAAGACTGATACAACACTTCTGCCGTGGTGGCCATGAGCCCAATCTAAGCTGCCATCCTGAGCATCGGCAGCAACGACCGTGTTGTCGCTGGAACCGGAATAAACCATGCCATTGGCCGCAAAAATCGTGCGCGCGGAATTCGTATGATGCTCATGCGACCACTGCTTGTCTCCTGCGTTGCTGGGCTCCCCACTACCTGCATCACGCACCAGGCGAACGCGGATGGAGCTGGCGAACTTGTAGGCGTCTCTGCCTCGGCCCTGCCCCATGCCTACTCGCCAAGCCTGCTCCGGATCGTCGACGTAGGGTGATCCCGACCAGTATGTCCTGATGGACGAAACATCCGGGAACACCGACTGATTGATGGCAGGGTCACTTCGACAGTGTTCAACGATACTACGCAGTTCGTTGACGTTGGGCAGACGCCAGCCGCCGACCGGATCAGCACCCAGATGAACGGCCTCAGGCCAGGAAAATCGATGACTATTCGATGAGCCCCAAGGCGGAACGCATCCCATTCTCTCCTGCGACTCGATCCATCTCCAGAACGTCCCGAATTCACAGCGCTGCCACTCCAGCCCGGTGGGCTCATGACGGACAACGCTGCCATCCTCCAGTTCGGTGAAGGCAGAAGAGGGTGTTGATGGTGGGATCGCCTCGTTCGAACACTCGTCAGGCGGGATTGCCGCCGCGGCCATTGGTATCAGCATCACGAAGCACAGAACCGACAGAGACTTCCTGATATTTTTGATCGTGGTTTTCATCATGTTGCCTTTTCTCGCAAAGCGGGATTCAATGTCACTGATCATTGCGCACAAGGCGGACTCTTCGGGGGGCACTGCCCTTTGAATTCGTGTTGTCGCTTCCGTCCAGAAAACTGACCACCCACGCTGAATTCGGGGATCCGGCACTCGGGGTTGCGGACCAGTACTTCAAGGCACTGGTATTGGGGAAAAAGGTGACATCGATGGCCGGATCGGTTCGGCCGTGGTGAACCAGGGAATTCAGATCCATCCGGGTTGGCATACGCCAATCGCTGGCGCCACAAAGACTCTGGGTGTTGACTGCCTGGACGTAGTGGTACGTGTCACACTGAGTCTCTGCACAAAAAGGCGGCCCTTCGGAACCGGGGTTTCCGCCGTTGGAATCCGGATCCGGGTTGTACCAGCTATAGCTATGGCCGTTGTACCGCAAGTGGTCAGGATTGTTGACTTTGGCTTCCCAGATCAGGCCCGTGTGGTTGTCGCGTACGCAAGTCCATGCGATTGCCGAGTACGGGAGGTCATTGCCGCTGGCGTCGAGCTTGGTGTAGTCGAATCCGGCGGCACCTTCCCCGACCTTTTCCAGCTCCCCTTCCCGAGCCAGTTTATCCCGGCCGTGATCACCGTCCTGACCGGAATACCCGGGGAGAGGGCAGTCGAGGAAATTGGTTTCGGAATCGGCGCACCAGTCAATGCCAGTATCGTTGAGGATTCCTGTCACGTGTGGCGGATAAACAATAGACTCGAATCGGTCGTGGAAGACCTCGTCAGGTTCCTCCCGCTCACCGGCAAAAGCGGATCCGATAACGCCGTTAACCATGACGTTCAGCAACAGGAACACCACGGCGGAGGTTGGGATCGCGCGGGACCAGGCGGGCAATGGATGCCCGGGTCGGGCACCACCCGACCCGGACTTGCCGCCCCCGGCCCACCCATTGCCATGATTTCCCGACTTGAAGAGATGCTCTGGTCCTTTCAGAGATAGGAGAGCGATTCGATCCATGCCAAGTTCCTTAATTCCAGCTTCTGGCATTTTCAGCTTCGCAGCCGAAAGCCAGTGTCCGAGACTGATGGTCTGGCCATACCCCGTCGGCATCTGATGCATGCCTGACCGGCGGTATGACCACAGTTGAACATGCCCTGGCCAACCGGGGGCTCAAGAAAAAGTCAAGAAATTAATTGCAGTAAATCAATAACTTGAACGACACCATGAGCCTCCGGGATCAATTTCGTCGGAAGCCGGCGCGGGTAGCACGGGGCTTGAACCCGCTACTGGCATTGGAGACACTGTCGGCAGACAAGATGCCCGTGACCAGACCTGGAAGGAATTGCAGGCATGACTTCAAAAGGGGAACAAGCC
>SKSJ01000010.1 GCA_007123055.1 Wenzhouxiangella sp.
GCGCGCTCGGACGTGGAGTTGTGGCAGACGCGGGTGGATTTCGGCAATGTGGTCTCGACCATCGACGGTACCGTGGTGGAGCGTTACATCGAGCCCGGTGAAGCGGTATCGCGCCACGAGCCACTTTTCGCCATCGCCGATCTTTCCAGCCTGGTGACGCGGCTGGGCGTGTCGGAACTGGATGTCGGCAACTTGCGCGTCGGCGACAGCGTCGTCGTCCAGATTGATGCCGTCGATGGCCGCAACCCGGTCGGCGGCGTGATTCGACGCATCTTCCCGGCGGCCGACGAGACCAGCCGGCTGATTACCGTGGAAGTGGAATTGCCCGAGGCGCGTGATCTCGGCCTGCGGCCGGGATTCCTGGCGCGCGCGACTGTGCTGGTGGACAGCCGCCCGGAGGTGCTTGCCGTGCCGTCGGTGGCGGTGGGCGAGGAGCGCGGCCAGCATTTCGTCATGCTGATCAACGGCGACAACAGGCTGGAGCGGCGCGACATCCAGGCTGGCGTGATTCGTGGCGCCTGGCGTGAAGTAATCGGCGGCCTGGAGCACGGTGAGGAAGTGGTCGCCGCCAATCCGCTTGAAATGAATGCCGGCGAACGTGTCCGCATCGTCGACTGGGTGGAGTGATGAGTCATGACCGATGAAAAGCGCCAACGCGATCCCGATCAACTCGACCCGGCCCGCGGGACGAAGTACTACAGTGGCCTGACTCACTCGGCCATTCGCCGTCCGGTCGGCACCCTGGCCATCGCTTCGGTGGTGCTGGTGCTGGGCCTGTTCTTCGTCGATCGCCTGCCGGTCAACCTCCTTCCCGAGGTCGAGTTCCCGCTGGTGCGCATCACCGTCAACTATCCGGGTGTGGCGCCGGAGGTGATGGAAGAGCAGGTCACGCGCGTGCTCGAGCGCAACCTTTCGTCGGTGGAGAATCTTTCCGGTATTTCCTCGCGGGCCTCGGAAGGACGCACCAACGTCAATCTGATTTTCGAGCACGGCGTCGATCTCGATATCGCCATGCAGAATGCCGCGCGTCAGCTCGAGGTGGCACGGCAGCAATTGCCCTCCGACATCCAGCCACCGCGGCTCAGAAAGTGGGATCCGGGCGAATGGGCCATCTGGCGGGCCGGCTTTTCCTCGCCCACGCGCGAGCCCAGGGAGGTGCGCGACTGGGTCGAGCAGCGGCTGGTGCCGCAGTTGCAGTCCATCAATGGGGTGGCCTCGGTAGAGGCGGCCGGTGGCCAGATCCGCGAGATCGAGGTGGTGCTCGATCAGGATCGGTTGCGTTACTACCGCCTGACCTTGCGCGACGTGGCCGACCAGCTCGCCGCCGAGAACGTCAACATCGCCGCCGGCAACATCACCTCGCCGAACTTCGACGTCATGGCGCGCACCGACGGGCGCTTTGGCAGTCCCGACGAGATCGGTGACATCCTGCTGACCGTGCCCGGCACCGAACGCCGCATTCGCCTGAGCGAGATTGCCGATGTGCGTGACGGCTTCGCCGAACAGCGGCTGTTCGTGCGCCTCAATGGCACACCGGCCACGCAGTTGTCGATCTACAAGTTGCCCGAGGCCAACGTGGTGCAGGTCGTCGATGCTATCAACGATCGCATGAGCCAGCTTGTCGAGTCCGGCTTCATGCCCCCCGATATCCGGTGGGAGGCCACCCGTGACGGCGCCTACTTTGTGCGTGGCTCGGTCGATGCAGTCGCGGCTGCTGCCATACTCGGGGCCGTGCTGGCGATGATCGTGGTGCTGGCCTTCCTCGGTTCGCTGAGAAAGAGCTTCGTCATCGGCCTGTCGATTCCGCTGGCCGTGTTGTTCACCTTCGTGCTGATGGGGCTGGGCGGGCTGACGCTCAACGTGATCAGCCTCGGCGGTCTGGCGCTGGGGGTGGGGCTATTGCTCGACAACGCCATCGTCATGCTCGAGAACATCTCGCGGCACAAGGACAAGCTGGGCAAGTCCTCGCAGGATGCTGCTCACGACGGCGCCCAGGAGGTGATCTCGGCGATCACCGCCGGCACGCTGACCAACCTTGCCGCCGTCGTGCCGTTCTTGCTGATTACCGGCATGGCGGCACTGGTGTTCCAGGAACTCATCCTCACCATTTCGTTTGCCGTGGTCGCCTCGCTGGCCGTGGCGCTGACGCTGGTGCCCATGCTCTCGGCCCAGTTCGGCAAGGTGCAGTTTCGTTCCGGGCTCAACCGCACGGCCATCTACCGCGGTTTCGATCGGTTCATCGACTGGCTGATCGTGCGCTATCGCGCGATCCTCAAGCCCATTCTGACCTGGCGCTGGGCGGTGGTTGCCGCCTCCATCGGGCTGTTCGTGGTCGCCGTAATCGGCATGGGCAGGCTGGGCAACGAGTTCCTGCCGCAACTCGATGACGGCCAGATCAACATTCGTATCCACTTGCCACCGGGCACCACGCCGGAACAGACCGACGAGGCCTCGCGCATGGTAGAGGCCGAGATCCGCGACATGCCGCATGTCGAGAGCGTGTTCGCCATTGTCGGCGGGCATCTGCATGGCGGTGTGGTCTCCGAGCGTCCGGGTACGGCCAGGATGGATGTGGTCTTGACCGATGCGGCCGACCGACCCGACATGCCGGCTGGCCTGTGGGTGGCCGAAGCACAGGACCGCCTGCGCGCGCTCGACATTCCCAACGCGCGCACCTGGGTGCGTCCGCCGCGCATTCCGGGGCTGAACTTCGGTGCGCGCGGCACCGACATGGACGTGATGATCGTCGGCGAGGATCTCGGTATTCTCGAGAACCTGGCCCGGGAGATGGTCGACAATCTCGAGGGCGTGACCGGCCTGGAAGATCTGGAAATGGCACGCGACGACCGTACTCCTCTGCTGAGCATCGAGGTCGATCGCGAGCGTGCCGCCGCCCTGGGGCTGAATGTTGGCGATGTCGGTCGTTCATTGCGTGAAGCGGTCACCGGCGCCATCCCTACGCGCTACCAGACCGGGGCCAACGAGTACGACGTGCGTGTGCGCCTGCCGCGCGAGGTCACCGGCGACGAGCAGCAGCTCAGCCAGATTGTCGTCTCGCCGGGCAACGGTCGGATCGTGCAGCTCGGCGACGTCGCCCGTTTCGACATGGGCGAGGGGCCGGCCCACATCGAGCGCGAGAACCAGGTGCGCGTGCAGCGCGTGACCGGCAACTTCAACACGGCACTCAACGATGCCGGCTCGATCATGAACGAGATCCGGGAACGCGTCGAGGCCATGGACATCCCCGATCAGTACGGCCTGATCTTCGCCGGTCAGTTCGAAACGGTGGAAGAAACCGACCGCGAAATGACCACGGTCATTCTGCTGGCCTTGTTCCTGGTGTTCGTGGTGCTGGCGGTGCAGTACGAACGTCTGTCCAATCCCATCGTCATCATGGCGGCCGCCCCCTTGAGTCTGATCGGCGTGGTGACCATGCTGGCGATCACCGGCACGCCGTTGTCGGCACCGGCCTTCCTGGGCGTGATCCTGCTGATCGGCATCGTCGTCAACAACGCCATTCTTCTGGTTGAGTACATCGAACGTGGACGGCGCCGTGGTTTGTCGACGGCTGACGCCGTGGTCGAGGCCGGCGGCATTCGCCTGCGCCCGATTCTCATGACCACGCTGACGACGGTGGCCGGCATGACCCCGCTGGCGATCGGCATGGGCTCGGGAGCCAACCTGATGCAGCCGCTGGCCGTGGCCGTGATCGGCGGCTTGCTGGTCGCCATGCTGCTGACCCTGTTCCTGATCCCGTGCCTGTACGTGATCGTGCAGAACGCCAGCGACTGGCTGATCGAGAAGCTCACCGGCAAGCGGCCGGATCCCACGGCCGGGCACGTGGAGGCGCCGGCTGGCGCCGGTCATTGACCTGACAGCCACCCGTCGGGCGATGCCGCGCGGATCAGACGCTCCCACAGGCCGATGATCCATTCCATCATCTCGGCGATGAAGGGTTCGCCGACGGCTTGCGGGGCAATCGCCCAGGTGTCGATATCGGCATGGCCGGGCGCGGCGTATTCCCAATCGATCAGGTACAGGCCCGCGTCGGTTTCCAGGATGTTGCCGCCGACCAGGTCGTGGTGAACCAGGCAGGCCGGCCAGTTTGATCGGGAGAAACCTTGCAGGCGTGGCTCGAAGTTCTGCCAGGCGTCTTCGAGCGCGGAGTCGGTCAGCCCGGCCCGCTCGAGCCGGTACCAGTAGTCGTTAAGGTAGGCGTGGTAGTCACGGCGCGGCCAGTCGGGCCTGATGGCATGGAGTCGGTCGATCAGCGGCCAGAGACGCTCGCGTTGGCGGGGATCGTCCAGGTCTGTCTGCGTCCATGCCCGGCCGGGCAGGTGGGGAAAGATCACGAAGCGCCCGACAGGGTCCCAGTGGAGAAAGGGACGGGTCAGGCCGGCATCGGCGGTCAGCGACAGGATGGCGCGCTCACGCTCGCGGTCGATGCCGAGCGATCCCGGCGCGGGGTGGTTGACGCGCAGCAGCAGGTCTTGTTCCAGGCCCGGTGCACTCAGGCGGAAGTTGCGGTTGGTCCGCCCCGAATGGATGTGTTCGATCAGCCGCGGTCGTGCCTTCAGTCCCAGGTCCCAGTCGGGCCAGGTGTCGATCAGCCTCTCGGGGTTGATGCGGTCGGTGTCCACGCTCAAACCGGGCTGGCTTGTCGCCGGTAGTCGCGCAGCCAACTGATCCAGCCGAATACGGAGATGACCAGGTAGACGGCATGCAGGGTGGCGGTCAGGAACATGCCGCGGTCGATGAACAGGAAGACAGCCAGGCTGTTGATGACCATCCAGTAGGCCCAGTTCTCCAGTACCTTGCGCGCGACCATGAAGGTGGTGACGACCGCGCCCCAGGTCACGAGCGAGTCGAGATACGGCCAGGCCGCGTCGGTGTGACGATCCAGCAAATAACCCGACACCAGAGTGCACAGCACGATGAGGCTCAGCGCTATTCCATGCCACGCCGGCGGCCGACGGGTCACCGGCAGCGTGCTGCCGGAGCGGCCGCCGTGCTGCCAGTGCCACCAGCCGTAGACGGCCATGGCCATGTAGTAGACGTTGAGTGCCGATTGCATCAGAAGCTGCACGTTGAAGAACAGCACGGTGAAGATGGCCGTGCTGACAAAGGCGGCAATCCAGCACAGGCGATTCTGGCGTACCGCCAGCAAGAGGTAGCTCACCGCCAGCACGACGGCGGTCAGCTCCCAGCCGGACATGGCCGCCCAGCGTTCGGCAATCTGCCCGAGCCAGTGCTCGGGCATCATGCCGGGATTGTCAGTCGGGCCGGTGTCCACCGCCGATCAAAAGGTATAGCGTGCCGTCGCTCCGTAGACGCGCGGCTCGCCGAACTGGAAGTAGGATTCCACCGCGTAACCCTTGCGCGGGTCGTTGCCGAAGGCGCCGAAGCCGCGCGTCCTGATGTCCTGGTCGCCGAGGTTGCGTGCCCACAGCGCCAGGTCCCAGCGCTCGCCGCGATACCCGAGCCGGGCATGGAAGATTTCATAGGCGTTGGAGCGCGTTTCGTGCCGGCTTGAAAAGTAGAAGGCGTCCTTGCCCTCGGCCTCGACGCGCAGGTACCAGCGGTCGGACAGCTCGAAGATCGCACCCAGCGCGAACATGTAGGTTGGTGCATGCGGCAGCCGGCGGCCGTCCATGTCCACCGGTTCGCCCGATTCGGGGTCGGCGTCGGCGTGCGAGAAGTTGAGGAAATCCTCGAATTGCGACTCGAGCAGGCCCAGGCTGGCGAAGGTCAGTACGCGGTCGTTGACCTGCCAGTCCAGTTCGGTCTCCAGCCCGTAACTGGTACCCGCGGTGGCATTGGCCTTGTACTCGATGAAGCGACAGGGGCAGGACTGCCCTTCCACGGGCAGAACCAGCGATTGTTCGGTCTGCACCTGGTCGCGGTCCTGGAAGAATACGGCCGTTCTCAGGTTGATGCGCTCGTCGAGCAGACGTGTCTTGACGCCCAGCTCGTAGTTCCACAGGGTTTCGGTGGCGAACTCCCGGAACTGGTCGGGAATCGCCGAGTCGGTGTTGATGCCGCCGGCCTTGTAGCCGCGCGAGGCCAGTGCATACCAAAGTCCGCCGCCTTCGCTGCGATACTCCAGCGCCAGCTTGCCGCCCCACATGGTCTCGTCGGGCGAAAATGCGGCACCGTCGCTGTCGCTGTAGTGCACATCGCGCCACTCCCGGCGCAGTCCGGTGATCAACTGCACGCGTTGCGACAGCGGGATATCGAGCTGGCCGTAGAGTGCGCGGTTCTCGGTGGCGTAGTCGAACAGGAAGTCCTCGGACTGAAAGGTGTATTCCCGTCGCAGATCCTGGGACTGATCGCGGGCATAGGCGCCGACGACCCAGTTGAGCGCATCGGTCGGCCTGGTCGACACGGCTCTCACGTCCAGCGTGGTGTTGCGGTTGCTGCGAATGTAGTTGTCGAAGGACGAGTAGCCGGATGCGAGGCACTCGAAGACTTCGCAGAAGCCTTCGAAGGTCCAGTCCTCGTCGTAACCGTATTCCATGTCGGCGTCGGTGCGGCTGAGCAGGGTCTCGATGTCGAAATCCGCATGGGCCTGCCAGTTCACGCGGACCGAGCCGGCCAGCGTTTCATTGCGGTCGTGGCCCGGCTGGTCGGAAAACGTGGTGCGGGTGTTGTCCAGCGAGAAGCCGTCGTAACCGTTGTCCACGTCGACATACAGGCCGGAGAAGTCGACCCGCAGATCGTCGCGGGGCGCCCAGCGCAAGCTGCCGCGCAGGGTCTGTTCGTCGATGTTCTGGACATCGTCGCGCCCGAGGAAGGCGTTTCTCTGGTATCCGTCGCCCTGGTGGTTGGCATAAGCCAGGCGCACTCCCGCCGTATTGCCGATCGGGCCGGAGACCATGCCCTCGAACGAGCGCATGCCGTAGTTGCCGGCACCGACTTCCAGGTGGCTGGACGGCACGTCGGTCGGGCTGGCCGACACCATGTTGATCATGCCGGCCAGTGCGTTGGCACCGAACAGCGTGCCCTGCGGCCCGCGCAGGACTTCGACCTGCTCGATATCCAGCGTGGTGGCCGCGCCGCCGATCCCGGTCAGGTCCATGCCGTCGACCAGCAACCCGACCGAGGCGTTCATCGGCTCGACGAACTGGCTGCGTGCGCCGATCCCGCGAATCTGGAAAAAGCGCCCGCGCGAGGCGCCGGTGGACAGGTTGACGTTGGGCGCCAGGTTGAGCACATGCTCGAGGTGCGCAGCACTGCGCTGCTGAATCGTATCGCTGTCGATGACACTGATGCTGCCGCCGAGGTCGAACAGGCCGGTGCGGTAGAAATCGGCCGTTACCAGGATGCGATCTTCGATGTCGTTGTCGACGGGGTCATCCTGGGCGGCCGTGCTCAAGGGCAGGGCCGTCAGCAAGCCCAGGATCAAGGCAGGTGTTTTCATGGTGAGTCTCCGTTTATGCAAGTCAGTGGAGACCCGGAATGCACGGGGGATTGTCGAAGCCGTTCGGAACTGCTTCCGTGGACGCCTTCCGTTCCTGTCCCTACGCCGGCATTAACCGGATCAGGTTCAACGGGTCCACCCTGCAAGGGTGTCTCAGGCGAAATCGCCGCCCCGAGGAATCACGCGCATTATACGCCATGAGGCGACTGTCAGTCGGTTGTCATCCGGTAGCAACCTGGTGATGTCGAGGGGTTGGCGATGCGATACGCACGGGTCGAAGCCCGGGTGCCGGTGATGTAGGAAGCCGTCAGCGCGGCGGGTCGATGGCGCCGGCGATGGAGTTGTTGAGTCGGAACCATCCGGCGATGCTGGCCCGGTGGGTTCGGGCCGTCAGCACTTCGTGGGGAATCTCCTCGCTCATGAACAATGCCATGGTGCCGGCGCGCGGCTGAATGCGGATGATCTCGTCGTCGGTGTCCGGACGGTAGAGCACCAGTTCGCCGCCGTCGCCGGGCCGCCAGTGCTCGTTGAGGTAGATCACCACCGAGACGATGCGGTTGGCGGCACCGCGAAAACTGTCGTAGTGGCGACGATAGTAAGCCCCGGGCGGATAGTGGGCGAGGTGGCCCTCGAACTCGAACAGTCCCAGGAACAGTTCACGGTTGAGGTTCAGGCGCAGCTCTTCCATGCGGTCGAGCAGGCGCCGTTGCATCGGGCGTTCGCGGGTCAGCCAGTGGATGCGGTCGCGACGAATGTCGCTGTCGAGCTGGAAGTCGGTTTCCCGGCCGATACCGGCCCGCTCGAAACGTTCCTGCTCGACCAGTTCGATCAACTCCGAGCGCAGCGCTCCAAGCAAATCGCCACAGACGATGTTCTCCCCCGCCCACCAGCCTTGTTGGCGCAAACCGCTGGTTGCCGCGAGAATGTTGCAGGCTGATACGACTGCGTTCACGGCAGACTCTCCGGCAGTCGCAGCGGCGGTTCGGCCATTTCCCCGAGTTGTTCCTTCAGTTGTTCGATCACGGTTTCCCAGTGCCTGTCCTCGCCAAACCATGGAAAGGCGGCGGGAAAGGCCGGGTCATCCCAGCGCCGCGCCAGCCAGGCTTGATAATAGATCATTCGCAGCGTCCTGAGCGGCTCGATCAGGTGCAACTCCCGGGGATCGAAATCATGGAACTGGCGGTACTCGGACAGCAGCCATCCCAGTTGCTGTTCGCGCTCATGGCGGTCGCCGGACACCAGCATCCACAGATCCTGGATGGCCGGGCCGGTGATGCAGTCGTCGAGATCGACGAAGTGCGCCTGTTCGGTGCGCCACAGGATATTGCCCGGGTGGCAGTCGCCGTGCAGTCGCAGTTCACGGATGTTGCCGGCGCGCCCGTAAGCGGCCTGAATGGAATCCAGGAGCTGACCGCATAGCTGTTCGAAGGGCGTTTCCAGGTGCAAGGGCAGCCAGTTGTTGTCGAGCAGCCATTGAACGGGCGCTTCACCGCGCTCGGCCACGCTCAGGCGGGGACGGTGGCTGAACGAGGCGGCGGCGCCGATCGCATGCAGGCGCCCCAGCACCCGTCCCAGGTGCCGCAGGGTGGGCTCATGGGCCAGCTCCGGCGCGTGGCCGCCGCGGCGCGGAAAAACGGCGAAACGGAACCCGTCGTAACGGTGCAGCGTGACCCCGTCGAAGGCCGTCGGCGCGACCACCGACAGGCCGCCGTCGACCAGCTCGGCGGAAAACCGGTGTTCTTCGTCGATGGCCTCGTCCGACCAGCGCCCCGGACGGTAGAACTTGGCCACCACCGGCTCGCGCTCATCCAGCCCGACCTGCCATACCCGGTTCTCGTAGCTGCCCAGCGGTAGCAGGCGGCCATCGGTCAGCAGTCCCAGGCTTTCGATCGCTTCCAGCACGGTTTCCGGCCCGAGGCCCGCGAAGGGTCGCGCGGACTGTTCAGGCAAGATTTTCTCCGCAGGTGTGCACGCTGGTCTCCCTCGTTGGCTTATGATGCTTTGCACGGCCGTCCGCGGCGACTTGTCGTCGATGTGGTGCCGGCAGGTTTCCACAAGGAGCATTGTGGCATGAAAACGTGTGCCTTCGTTCTGGCGGCCTTGCTGGCCGCAGGCAGCGGCTCGCTGGCCGCCGATGAGCGAGACCGCGAGGAACGCAAGCGGCAGCAGGAGGAACTGCAGGAATTGTCGTGCCGGGACGAGCTCGATCGTCCGGAAAGCTGGCTCGATCGTTCGCATTCCTACCTTGGCCAGCGTCTGTGCGAACCGGCCGCATGGTTCGACGGTTTCTTCGGGGACGATCGAGCACTGGAGGAGACCCCCGTAGGAACATTCTTTCGCTTTCGCAACTCCGTGTTGTGGGACCAGACCGAGGGCACCAGCCTGGGCGTGCAGGTCCGCGCCAACGTCATCCTGCCGCGGACCTCGGAACGTTTAAGACTGCTGATCAGCCGAGATGCCGATTTCAGCGACGAGTTTGGCGATGGCCCGCCGGTGGGCGATCCCGATGAGCGGACTCGCCTGGGCCTGCGCTTCCTGGGCACCGAGCGGGCACGCAGCCGTTTCGATATCGATGGGACCGTGCGCGTCAGCGGTACCGAGCTTAATCCGCGCGTGCGGGGGCGCTACCGTTACGTTCAGGGTCTGACCACGCATACCCTGGCCCGTGCGACCCAGTCGGTATTCTGGGAGCGGGAGGACGGCGTCGGCACGACCTCGCGCCTGGACTGGGAGTGGTTGCCCGACCGCGATCGACTGGTTCGCTGGACCGGCCAGGGCACCTGGTCGGAGGCCTCGCGCGGCTTGGACTGGCGAAGCTCGGTGGTCGCTTTCCAGCAGCTCGACTCCCGCACGGCCTTGCGTGGTGAACTGGGCTCTTTCGGGTTCACCCATCCCAAGTTCAGCATCGAGGAATATTTCGTCGCATTGCGATACCGGCGCCAGTTCCTGCGCCACTGGCTGTTCTACGAGATCCAGCCCGAACATGCCTGGCCGCGCGATTTCGAAACCGGCGAATCGCGCCGCGGTGATTGGCGCCTGACCTTCACGCTCGAGGTGCAGTTCGAGAACGAACGTGCCCGCCGCGAGCGGCTGCGACGTTACGCCGGCGATGAAGTCGACCCGGATGACTGGTACCTGGAGCCGATTCCGGTCGAGGCGCCGGGCGAGGAACGCGTGGACGATCCGGTACTCGAGGAGAATGACGAGGAGGAAGGCCAGGACGACGAGGAGAACGATCAGGGCGAACAGGACAATGGGGACGAAGAGGATGTGTTGCACATGGAGGAAGTCACCCGGCTTCCCGGGTGAAAGCGATGACTATTCGGGTGGCTGTCATCGGAAGCGGCATGGCCGGGCTGGCGGCAGGCCGCGCCTGTCTTGACGCCGGCTTCGAGGTCACGCTGTTCGAGTCTCGCGACGGACTCGGCATGTCGACTCATTCGATGGCGACCGAAGGCGGTATCGTCGATGTGCCGCTCAGGGTCATGGGCGAAGGCCAATGGGACCGGACCCTTGATCTTGCCCGGCGCATGGGCATGGAAACCTTTTCTGCCGACGTTCAGGTGACATGCAACTGGATCGACCGCCACACCTGGTTTCGCAGTGGCCGCATGCCGCTGACCGGGTGGCCCATGTTCGGTTCCTGGCGCCACCTTGGTCCGCGCGGCCTGCGCCTGGGGCTCGGCCTTTTTCGCCTGGCGCGCCGAACCCGGCGAGCCCATCGCGAGAATGCCGGGATGCGCCTGGATGAGTTTGCCTGGCGGCACGCGCCGGACCGGCTGTTCTGGCGCGGCCTGATCCTGCCCATTCTCTCGACCATCTGCACCTGCGACGAACAGCACCTGAACGACTGGCCGGCGGGGCAGCTGCTCGGCTTGCTCGACGACATCCTGCATTCAGGCGAGCTGGTGCGCCTCACCGGCGGTACGGCGCAGTTTGCCGAGGCGCTGTCAGCGGGAATTCCCGCGCATGTCGGCAGCCGGGTGCAATCGGTTCATTCTGTCGGCGACATTCTGGAAGTGCGCAATGCCCGCGGTGATGGCGGTCTTTACGATCGGGTGATCGTCGCGACCCAGGCCAACCAGCTCGATTTTCTCGACGATGAGGAGTTCGGCGCCGAGTGCCGGGTGCTGGCCGACATCCCCTATGCCAGCGGTGAGTTGGTGTTGCACCGTGACAAGCGCTTCATGCCGCGCCGGGAACGTGAATGGACGGCGCTGAACCTCATGATGGACCGCCAGCTCGAACGAACCATGTTCACCGTCTGGGTCAATGCCGTCGAGCCGACCCTGGCCGGCAAGTCGCCGGTATTCCAGACCTGGAACCCGCTGTTCGAACCGATGGAGGAACAGGTCATCGCCCGCATTCCCATGCAGCGGGCCGTGGTCAACGGACGCAACGCCGAGGTGCTCGACCAGGTGGAGCGGTGGCACGACCAGCCCGGGCGCCGACTGTTCTACTGCGGTTCCTGGGCCCATTCCGGCGTGCCGTTGCTGGAAACGGCCGTGCGTTCGGCCGAGACGGTTGTGTCCCGGCTGGCCGGTCAGCCTGCCGGCGGATCCCGATTGGCGGCTTCCGGCTGAGTGGCGAAAGCCGGCAGGCGGTCACCCGGCGCGGTTTATCATGACGCCGTTGAGACCACGAATCCCGCCATGTCCGCTATCCACGATCTGTTCGCGACCGCCCCACACGGGCTGGAAGACTTGCTGGCCGCTGAACTGGCCGGGCTCGGGCTTGCCGAGGTCAAGGCCGGGCGGGGCGGGGTCCGCTTCCGGGCCGATCTGGCCGGAGCCTACCGTGCCTGTCTGTGGTCACGCGTGGCCAACCGGGTCTTGCTGCCGCTGGCGGAGTTCACGGCAGCCGATGAGCGCGCGCTCTATGAGGGCGCCTCGCAGATTGAATGGCGCGACCACCTGGGTCCGGACAACACCCTGGCCGTCGGGTTTACCGGCATTCGGGCGGCTGTAGGACACGGCCGCTTCGCCGCCCAGCGCGTCAAGGATGCCGTCGTCGACCAGTTGCGCGAACGCACCGGTGACCGCCCCTCGGTCGATATCCGCGACCCGGATGTGCGCATTCACGTCCACATGCACGGTGAACAGGCCAGCGTGGCCGTGGACCTGTCCGGTGAGAGCCTGCACAAGCGCGGCGTGCGCGAGGCCGGCAACCAGGCCCCGCTGAAGGAGAACCTGGCCGCGGCCATGTTGCTGCGGGCCGATTGGCCGGAACTGGCGGCGGCCGGCGGCGGTTTCGTCGACCCGATGTGCGGTTCGGGCACCATCGTCGTCGAGGCGGCCTGGATGGCGGCCGACGTGGCGCCAGGACTGTTGCGCACCCGCTTCGGTTTCCAGCACTGGCACGGTCACGATGACGAGGCCTGGAAGGTACTGATCGACGAGGCGCTGGACCGCCAGGAAGTCGGGCTGGAGCATCTGCCGCCCATGGCCGCCTTTGATCATGACCGCCGCGCCGTCTACCTGACGCGCCAGCATCTCGAGCGCGCCGGTCTGGACGGACGCGTGCACGTTGAACGGCGCGATATCGGCGATGCCCGGCCACCGGCGAAAGTGAAAACCGGCCTGCTGGCGGTCAACCCGCCGTACGGAGAGCGCATCGGCGAGCAGCACGAACTGATGCCGCTCTACCTGCGACTCGGCGAGACCCTGCGCCGGCACTTTCCGGGCTGGCGCGCGATGGTGCTCAACGGGGCCGGCTGTCGTATCGGCCTGAAGCCCGAGCGCACCTGGCAGGTGCGCAACGGTCCGATCGAGTGCAGCCTGGAACGCTTCGAGATCGGCCTGGATGCCGGCGAGTCGTCGGCGCAACCGGCCGAGGACCTGGTCAATCGCATTGCCAAGAACCGCCGCCAGCTCAGGCGCTGGCTGGAGCGCGAGAACATCCGTTGCTATCGCGTCTACGACGCGGACATTCCCGAGTACGCGCTGGCGGTGGACGTCTACGGGGGCGAGGACGGCGACTGGCTGCACGTGCAGGAGTACGAGCCGCCGGCCACGGTCGATGCGGCGAAGGCCCGCGCCCGCCTCCAGGCCGCGCTTACCGCGCTGCCCGGCGCGCTGGATGTACCGCCCGAGCGCATGGTGTTGAAGGTGCGGCGTCGTCAGCGAGGCAGCGGGCAATACACCCGCCAGAGCCGTCAGTCAAAGACCCTGACCGTGACCGAAGGCCGCTGCCGCCTCGAGGTCAACCTGACCGACTACCTCGACACCGGGCTGTTCCTCGATCACCGCCCGGTACGGTTGTGGCTGGCCGAGCATGCCCGCGGCAAGCGCCTGCTCAACCTGTTCTGCTATACCGGCGCGGCCACCGTGCATGCCGCCGTCGGCGGGGCATCGCACACTACCAGTGTTGACCTCTCGAATACCTACCTGGAGTGGCTGAAGCGCAATCTCGAATTGAATGACTGCACCGGCGAGCGCCATCGCATCGTTCCCGCCGATTGCCGTGAGTGGCTGGAGCGCAACCAGGAGCGTTTCGACCTGATCTTCCTCGATCCGCCGAGTTTTTCCAACTCCAAGCGCATGGACGGCACCCTGGACATCCAGCGCGACCACGCCGATCTGATCCGTGCCGCTGCCCGCCACCTGAGTACCGATGGCACGCTGATCTTCTCCACCAACCTGCGTGCGTTCAAGCTCGACCGGCAGCTTGCCGAAGACTTCGACATCAGCGATCGCACCGCCTGGTCCATCCCGAAAGACTTCGAGCGCAATCGCCGCATCCACCAGTGCTGGTTTCTGCAGCGGCGTTGATATACACGGGCAGGCCCGGGTCACCGGCGTCGGATCCGATCACGGCCACCAGCCCGATTGGCGGGTCCGCCGGTGTCGGTGCATAATCGAGCCATCCCGGCAACGCTTATAACCAGCATGAGCAACGACAGGCGAGACGATCAGCGACACGAGGATGAAGACGACGCCACCTTCATGTTGCAGGAGGAATCGGTCGATCAGCCCGGGGAGCATGTCGGCGAGGCGCTGAAGCTGCCCGGATTTCGGGTCATTCGCGAACTGGGTTCCGGCGGCATGGGCCAGGTTTTCCTGGCCCGCCAGCTCGAACCAGTCGACCGCGAGGTCGCCATCAAGCTGATCCGGCGGAGGTTTCGGAGTCCGGCCAGCGAGGTCCGCTTCCTGGTCGAGCGCCAGGCACTGGCGCAGATGCGCCACCCGGCCATCGCCCAGATCTACGAGGCGGGCACCAACCCCGACGGTTATCCCTACTTCGCCATGGAGTTCGTGCCGGGGCTGCCCCTGAACGAATTCTGCAATCAGAACCGGCTCGATCTGGGCGAGCGCCTCGAGTTGTTCATCCGTGTCTGCCGGGGCGTGGCTCATGCGCATCAAAAGGGCATCATTCACCGCGACCTGAAGCCGGACAATATCCTGGTCTCGCTGGTCGATGGTGTCGCCAGTCCAAAGATCATCGACTTCGGTATTGCCGCGGCGGCCGTTTCCCGGCAGGAACGGCGCCATCAGGGTTCGGCCGGCACGCCAACGTACATGAGCCCCGAGATGTTCGACGAGGAATCGAGCATCGATGTGCGAAGCGATGTCTATTCGCTTGGCGTCATGTTGTATCAGTTGCTGACCGATCTTCGCCCGTACAAGCCCGAGCTTTTTGTCGATCGGGACACCGAACAGATTCGTCGACGGTTGTCCGGCTTGATGCCGCAGAGTCCGACGCAACTGCTGTCGGACTTGCACAGCGAGGTCGATGCCATTGCGCTCAGGCGGCGCACGACGACCCGCGCGCTCGAGCGGCGGCTCAAGGGTGAGTTGAGCGCGATCGCACTAAAGGCCGTGCATCCGGATCGCGAGCAGCGCTACGACAGCGTGACTGCCCTGTCCGAAGACATCCGCAATCATCTATCGCACCTTCCCGTGCAGGCAATGGGCGATACCCGAGCCTATCGTCTGCGCTGCTTCGTCCGCCGCAATGCCGTGGCGGTGGCCAGTGTCAGCATGGTGGTGGTTGCGCTGGCCGTCGGTATGAGTGCGGCACTGGTCGGAATGACCGAGGCGCAGAGACAGCAGCAGGTCGCCGAGGAACGGCAACTTGAACTCGAAAAGATGATCGCCTTTCAGCAATCCATGCTGGGCGACCTGGAACCGCGCCTGCTTGGCGAGGGGTTCGTCGAGCGACTGCGTGGGCAATACGCCCAGTCTTTTGACCACCGGGTGGGCGAAGTGACGATGCAGGCCGGCGTCGAGGCATTCGAGATGGCCGTCAGCCAGATCAATCCGACCGACCTGGCGCAGGACCTGATCGACGAGTTCATGCTTCAGCGGGCCATGACGTCGATCGAGTCGGACTTTTCCGATGAGCCGTTGCTGCAGGCCGATCTCTACGAGACCGTGCGCGATGTCTACAGTGATGCCGGCATGCTCGACCAGGCGCTGCCGCTGGCTGCTCGCGTCGTTGATCTGCGCATGGCCGAACTGGGTCCGGCCGATACCCGCACCCTGGTTGCACAACACATGCACTTCCGGCTGCTGTCGCGTAATCGCGATTTCGACCAGGCGGCCATCGCGCTGGAGGCCGTGCTGGAACACATGGACGTCCACGCTCCCGATCAGCTCAGCCTTCGCCACAACGCCTGGGATTCACGCGCCAACCTGCTGGTCAACACCGGGCGCGACGAAGAGGCGCTTGAGGTTGCCTTGCGCAATCTGGAGCTGGTCGAGGCGGAAGTCGGCCGGCATCACGAGTACACGGTGCGCGCGGTCAATACGATCGGTTACGTTCATGCGCTTTCCGGCGAACTGGAAATGGCGCTCGAGTTTTTCCGCGACAGTGCTGAACGTGCGCGCGGACGTTTCGATGCCGGTGATCCCGCCTACTACAGCGCGATGCTCAATGTGGGGGCGGCCCTGAGTGGATTGGGCCGGTTCGAGGAAGCCCTCGAGATTGAAAACGAGATCTACGACATTCTCGCCAACACCTATGGCCGGCGTCATCTCTCCACGATGCGGGTCATGAACAACAGGGCCCTGACGCTGATGGACCTGGGGCGATTCGATGAGGCCGTTTCGCAACTGAAAGAAGCCGTGCTGCTGAGTGGGCAGACGCACGGCCCCAACCATCCCCTGACATTGTCCAAGCGGCAAACCCTGGCCGATCTGTATCTAAGGGTCGGCGACTACGCGCCGGCGCTTGATGAGCTTTCAGAGATCGCGTTCTGGCGCGTGAGGCTGCTGGGCGAGGAACACCCGGACACCCTGCAGGCCTGGCACCACCAGGCCCGGGCCCATCTCGGGCTCGGAGACTGGTCGACCGCCCGGGCGCTGGCCGAGAAAGTGCACGAATTAAGAGTCGAGCAGGTCGGTGCCGACCATGGCGCCACCCTGGGAACGGCACGGTTGCTGGCCGATATTCATCGCGCGGCGGGTCAGCCGCGTGCTGAGCAGGACTGGCGTGAACAGGTTCATGGGTGGGTCGCAGAAAGTGACAGTGCCGCACCCCCGGACCATGTCATGAATGCCGTTCACCTGCTGGAGCTCAGTGACGGAAATGATGAATCCCTGCGCGCCTGGATCAGTGCAAGGCTTCAGAAGGGCGATGCACGTTTCGATGAAGCCAGGGCGGCATTCGCCGACCTGGTCGATCGTCAAGGAACCTCTGAATAAGTCTGCGCGCAGCGCGTTGCAAGGCTCAGGACGACGCAGTTTCCAGGTGTTCGACGATTTTCTTGGCCGCTTCACGGCCTTCGAAGACGGCGGTGACGACCAGGTCGGCGCCGCGCACCATGTCGCCGCCGGCGAAAACCTTTTCGTGGCTGGTCTGGTAGGCCGTGCGGCCGTTCTCGGCCACTTTCAGCCGCCCGTCCTCGCGCGTTTCCACGCCGGCCGATGTCAGCCATTCGGGCGGGTTGGGACGGAAGCCGAAAGCAATGATCACGGCATCGGCAGGCAGGGTTTCCTCGCTGCCCTCGACCGGTTCGGGACGTCGCCGGCCGGCTTCGTCCGGCTCGCCCAGTTCGGTGCGCACCACCTTGATGCCCTCGACGCGGTCTTCGCCGACCACCTCGACAGGCTGGCGATTGAACAGGAATTCCACGCCTTCTTCCTTCGCGTTCTGTACTTCGCGTCGGCTGCCGGGCATGTTCTCCTCGTCGCGGCGATAGGCGCAGGTGACCGAGAAGGCGCCCTGGCGGATCGCGGTGCGTACGCAGTCCATGGCGGTGTCGCCGCCGCCGAGCACGACCACGCGTTTGCCTTCGAGGTTGATGTAGTCGAAATTGTCGAGCGGCTCTTTCAGTACATGACCGATATTGCCGATCAGGTAGGGCAGGGACTCGATTACGCCGTCCTTGTCGGATCCCGGCAGGTTGCCGGTGACGTACTTGTAGGTGCCCATGCCGACAAAGACGGCGTCGTAGTCGTTGACCAGGGTGTCGAATGAGATATCGCGACCGATCTCGGTGCCGAGATGGAATGTCACGCCCATGCCTTCCAGGATCTCGCGCCGGGTCTCGACCACCTGCTTGTCGAGTTTGAACGGCGGGATGCCATAGGTCAAAAGCCCGCCAATGCGCGGGTACTTGTCGAAAACGTGTGCCTCGACGCCGTTTCGCACCAGGATGTCGGCCGCACCCAGCCCGGCCGGGCCGGCGCCAATGACGGCCACGCGCTTGCCGGTCGGCTTGACTTTGGAAAGGTCCGGCCGCCAGCCTTGGCGGAAGGCCTCGTCGGTGATCCATTTCTCAACCGAGCCGATGGTGACCGCGCCCAGTCCGTCATTGAGCGTGCACGCGCCTTCGCAGAGCCGGTCCTGCGGACAGATGCGACCGCAGATCTCGGGCAGGGTATTGGTCTGGTGGCACAGCTCGGCGGCCTCGAACAACCGTCCCTGGCGGGCCAGTCGGAGCCAGTCGGGGATGTAGTTGTGCACCGGGCATTCCCACTCGCAGTAGGGATTGCCGCAATTGATGCAGCGCGCCGACTGGTCGGCCGCACCCTCGGCCTCGTAGTCGCCGTAGATCTCGTCCCAGCCGCGCACGCGGATCGGAACCGACAGCACCTCCGGGTCGCGGCGCGGGCTTTCGAGGAAATGGAGAGGACTGGGGTTCTTCATGCGGCGTCCCTCAGTGCTGAAATCAGGTCGTCGAGATCGGCGGCCTTGGGTTTGACCAGCCAGAACTTGGGTAGCAGCCGGCGCATGTCGTCGAGCACCCACTCGGCCTGCCGGCTGCCGGTCAGTTCGCCGTGGCGCATGATCAGCCCTCTCAAGTGATGGACATGGTTTTCCATGCTGTCGGGCTCGATATGGCGGATGTCGATCAGTTCGTGGTTGTAGCGGTCGACGAAGCCGCGGTCGAGGTCGAGCACGTAGGCGAAGCCGCCGGTCATGCCGGCGCCGAAGTTGATACCGGTCTTGCCCAGCACCACCACCACGCCGCCGGTCATGTATTCGCAGCAGTGGTCACCGGCGCCCTCGATCACGGCAATGGCGCCGGAGTTGCGCACGGCGAAGCGCTCGCCGGCCGTGCCCTGCGCGAACAGCTCACCGCCGGTGGCACCGTACAGGCAGGTGTTGCCCATGATGGGCGTGGTACGCGCCGGGTAGCGGATGCCCTCGGGCGGAGTCAGTACGATGCGGCCGCCGGCCATGCCCTTGCCGACATAGTCGTTGGCCTCGCCGGTGAGCTTCAGGTGCAGGCCGCCGGCGTTGAAGGCGCCGAAGCTCTGCCCGGCGGTGCCGGTGAAGTCGATTTCGACGGGGTGTTGGGCCATGCCCTGGTTGCCCCAGTGCGAGGCGATTTCGCCGGAAAGGCTTGCGCCGATGGATCGATCGCTGTTGCGAATGGGGTATTCGAATCGGCCGCCCGTGCCGGCTTTCACGGTTTCGGTGGTATCGGCCTGGATGCGGCCGGCCAGTTCGGCCCGGTCGTGGGGCGGGTTGCGCTCGGCCATGCAGTGGCGCGCCGTGTCGGGGCTCAGTCCCGATTCGGCCAGCAGCGGCGAGAGGTCGAGCTTGTTCTGGCGCAGCGTCAGGCCGTCGATGCGCTTGAGGTACTCGGTGCGACCGATCAGCTCCTCGAGCCGGGCCACGCCCAGTTGCGCGAGGATCTCGCGCACTTCATTGGCCACGAACATGAAGTAGTGGATCACCATTTCGGGCAGGCCGATAAAGTGCTGCTTGCGCAGGATGTCGTTTTGCGTGGCGACCCCGGTGGCGCAGTTGTTGAGGTGACAGATGCGCAGGTACTTGCAGCCGATCGCGATCATGGGTGCGGTGCCGAAACCGAAGCTTTCGGCACCGAGTATGGCGGCCTTGACCACGTCCCTGCCGGTCTTGAGTCCGCCGTCGGCCTGGATGCGCACCTGGCCTCTCAGATCATTGGCCATCAGCACCTGGCGGACTTCGCTCAGGCCCAGTTCCCACGGCGCGCCGGCATACTTGACCGAAGTCAGCGGACTGGCGCCGGTGCCGCCGTCATAGCCCGATACGGTGATCAGGTCGGCATAGGCCTTGACCACGCCGGCGGCAATCGTGCCGATGCCGGGTTCGGCCACCAGCTTGACCGAGACCAGCGCGTCGGGGTTGACCTGCTTGAGGTCGAAGATCAGTTGCGCCAGGTCCTCGATGGAATAGATGTCGTGGTGCGGCGGCGGCGAGATCAGCCCCACACCCGGGGTGGCGAAACGCAGGCGGGCGATCAGCTTGTCGACCTTGTGGCCGGGCAGCTGGCCGCCTTCGCCGGGCTTGGCGCCCTGGGCGATCTTGATCTGAATGACCTCGGCATTGATCAGGTACTCGGGCGTCACGCCGAAGCGCCCCGAGGCGATCTGCTTGATCTTGGAGCGCTTTTCGGTGCCGTAACGGGCCGGGTCTTCGCCGCCCTCGCCGGAGTTCGAGCGCGCACCCAGCCGGTTCATGGCAATGGCCAGTGCCTCGTGAGCTTCGGGCGAGAGGGCTCCTAAGCTCATGCCGGCAGAGTCGAAGCGCTTGACGATCGCCTCGGCCGGTTCGACCGAGTCGAGTTCGATCGGCTCGTGCGGCGAGTCGTAATCGAGCAAGTCGCGCAGGGTGGCCGGTTCACGTTCATTGACCAGTCGGGAGAACTCACGGTAGCTGGTCTCGCTGTTGTTATACACGGCGCGGTGCAGAGACGTGACCACGTCCGGGTTCCAGGCGTGGTACTCGGCATTGTGCACGTAGCGGTACAGTCCGCCGTGCTCGATCGGCACCGTCTTGTTCCAGGCAAAGCGCGCGAGCGATTGCTGGTCCGCATGCAGGTCGGAGAAATCCACCCCCTGAATGCGGCTGACCGCACCCGGGAAGCACTTGTCGACCACCTCGTCGGCCATGCCGATGATTTCGAACAGTTGCGCGCCGCGGTAGGAGCCGATGGTGGAGATGCCCATCTTCGAGAGGATCTTGAACAGCCCCTTGCGGATGCCGCGGCGGAAATTGCGGCCCAGTTCCAGCACCCGGTCTTCCGGACTCTCGATCTCGCCGGCCTCGACCATGGCGTGCAGGCTCTGGTAGACGAGATAGGGGTATACCGCGGTGGCGCCGAATCCGATCAGGCAGGCGAAGTGGTGCGGGTCGCGCGCGGTGCCGGTCTCGATGATCAGGTTGCACAGCGGGCGCTGGCCGGTTTCGAGCAAATGGTGATGAATCGCGCCGGTGGCCAGCAGGGCGTGCACCGGCAGGTGGCCGGGCTTGAGATAGCGGTCGGAGATCAGCAGCACCAGCTTGTCGTCATCGACCGCCGCACTGGCCTTCCGGCACAGATCGTCGATGGCCTCATTCAGCGGCGTGTCCTCTGGATAGTTGAGGTCGAGAAATTCCGAGGCCACGCCGAGCTGGGTGGTGTTGATCAACTGCCGGAGCTTGCGCTGGCTCAGGACCGGCGAATTGAGCACGACCCGGTCGGCCAGGTCGGGGCCGGGCGTGAAGACGTTGCCCTTGCGGCCGATGCCGGTTTCCAGCGACATCACGATGCGCTCGCGCAGGCTGTCGATGGGGGGGTTGGTGACCTGAGCGAACTGCTGCCGGAAGCAGTCGTAGATCGAGCGGACCTTCGTCGACAGTACCGGCATGGGCGTGTCGTCGCCCATGGAACCTACGGCCTCGGCCTGGGTGCGGGCCAGTACCTGGACGACCTCACGACGTTCTTCGCGCGAAAGGTTGAACATCTTCTGGTAGGTGGCCAGCGTGTCCTTGTCGAATGGTTCGGCGGCCATGTGCACATCGACCAGCTCGGAGTCGAGGTATTTGACGCCGGCTTTGAGCCACTCCTGCCAGGGGTGGAGGTTCTTGAGTTGTTCGTCGACACCACGATGATCCAGCAACTCGCCGGATTCGATGTCGGCAACCAGCAGCTGGCCGGGTCCGAGACGCCCGCGTGCCTTGACCTCGTCGGTGGCCACGTCGACCACGCCGGTCTCGGAGGCCACGATCAGGCGACGGTCGGTGGTCAGGGTCCAGCGCGCGGGCCTGAGGCCGTTGCGGTCGAGCGCGCACACGGCGAATCGGCCGTCGCACATCACCAGTCCGGCCGGACCATCCCAGCCTTCCTGGTGGAAGGTGAAGAACTCGTAGAAGGCCCTGAGGTCGGCATCGAGATTGTCGGCGGTCTGCCAGGCCGGTGGCATGAGAATGCGCACGGCCTGGGGCAGCGGCATGCCGCCGGTGACCAGCAGCTCGACCATGTTGTCGAGCGAGCTGGAGTCGGAACTGTGCATGGCGACCGGCTCGGCCAGGTCGCCCATTTCCTCTAGCAGGGGCGAGGCCAGCAGCCTGCGACGGGCACGCGTCCAGTTGCGGTTGCCGCGAATGGTGTTGATCTCGCCATTGTGGGCGAGCAAGCGGAAAGGTTGGGCCAGTTCCCAGCGCGGCAGGGTGTTGGTGGAAAAGCGCTGGTGGAAGACGACAGCCGAGGTGGTCAGCCGTTCGTCGGCCAGGTCGGGGTAGAACTGTGCAAGGTATTCGGGCATGACCATGCCCTTGTACGACACCGTCTCGGCTGACAGGCTGGCGACGTAGAACCCGGCATCCGGGCCGATGTCGACCTCGCAGCGGCGGCGCGCCATGAACAGCCGGCGGCCGAGATCGCCGCGCTCGAGCTCCGGCGGGACGTTGATGAACACCTGCTCGATGGCCGGTCGCGTTGCCACGGCTTTCTCGCCCAGTGCCTGCGGATCGGTCGGGACATCGCGCCAGCCGGCGACTTCGAGCTGCTGCTCGCGAATGCGACTTTCGAGTGCGGCGCGTTGCGCCTGGCGATGTTCGGGTGACAGGAACACCATGCCGATGGCGAAGCGTTCGCCCAGTTCCAGGCCGGCGTCGTGCGCCACGTCGCGCAGGAAAGTTTCCGGCATGCGGATCAGGATGCCGCAGCCGTCGCCGGTCTTGCCGTCTGGAGCGACCGCGCCACGGTGGGTAAGGCGGGTCAGTGCCGCCAGGGCGTCGGCCAGAATTCGGTGCTCGCCCCGGTCGTCCAGGCTGGCGATCAGCCCGAATCCGCAGGAATCTCTTTCAAAATCAGCGTGATGGAGGGTTTTCAATGAAGTCCTGCTGCCTGCCGTTCTTGACGGCATACTGATGCGTATCGTCTAGGATACCGAAATAGACCGCGTGCGAGAACGAATGATCCATGACATTTCCTTGATAGTCGTCTTCCGCGGCCCGACAATGATGTATTGAAACCACCCAATCGAAGTTGATCCGATACCGACTATGAGTCTCGAACCTGCCGTGCGCGAACGCATCGAACAGCAAATCGCCTCTCACCGCTACGTGCTCTACATGAAGGGCAGCCCGAAAATGCCGCAATGCGGTTTCTCCGCCCGTGTGGCGGGCATGCTCGACCAGTTGCTCGAGGGTGACTACGCCGCCTACAACGTGCTCGAGGACGACTCGATCCGCGAGGGCATCAAGGTGTTCGGCAACTGGCCGACCATCCCGCAACTCTATGTCGAGGGCGAACTGGTCGGTGGCTGCGACATCATCACCGAGATGTTCAATTCCGGCGAACTGCACGAAACGTTCGGCCTTGAAAAACCCGACCGCACGCCGCCTGAGATCGAGATCACCGACAAGGCGGCCGAGAAGATCCGCGAGTTTCTCGACGCCTACCCGGGCAATCACCTGCATTTTGCCATCGACTCGGGCTGGGACGCCCAGTTCCAGGTCGGACCGAAGCAGGGCCACGAGATCGAAACCGAGGCCGCCGGTATCACGGTGCTGATGGATCTGGCCTCCGCCCAGCGTGCCAAGGGCGCGAAGATCGACTGGGTCGAAAGCGTGCAGGGTGAAGGGCTGAAGCTCGACCTGCCGGGTGCGCCGGCACCGGTCAAGCAGATGAGCCCGGCCGAGTTGCAGGAGCGCTTGAACTCGGGCGAACGCCTGCTGGTGATCGACACCCGTTCGGAGGCCAACCGGGCCGACAAGCCGCTGGATTTCGCCCGGCCGCTGGATGCTGACCTGATGGCCGAGCTCAAGGACGGCGATCCCAACCAGCCGCTGGTGTTCGTGTGCGATGTCGGCGTGACCAGCCAGCAGTACGCCGAGCACTACCGCAAGCAGGGCTACACCCAGGTCTACAATCTCGAGGGCGGTGCCGCCGCCATTGTCGGCTGAACAGCGAGTCGTGACGGCGCCAGCATCCATCTTGCGATCCGTCTGGGCGCTATTGCTGCTGGCCGTGCTGGCGGCCTGTGCGCCGGACGATGAAATGCCGGTGCCCGAACCGGCCGGCGACGAGGAAGTGGATCGGCTGATCGAACTGGCCGATCCCCTGCTCGGCCGCTGGAGCGGGGACCTCGACGGCATGGTCGAGCGCCGCCAGGTGCGCGTGCTGGTGCCTTACAGCCGCACGTTCTACTTCCTCGATGAGCGCGGTAGTCAGCGCGGCCTGTCCTACGAGTTCATGGAAGCCTTCGAGGACTTCCTCAACGAGCAGCTCGGACGCGGCCACCAGCGCGTCAACGTGATCTACGTGCCGGTCACCCGCGACCGACTGGTTCCCTGGCTGCGCGATGGTCGTGGTGACCTGGTTGCCGCCAACCTGACGATCACGCCCACCCGCCAGCGGCAGGTGCTGTTTACCGAGCCCTGGTCGCGGGGCATCGACGAGGTGCTGGTGTCCGGCCCCTCCGCCGATCCGGCCGAAACGATCGACGACCTCGCCGGTCGGGTCGTTTATGTGCGGCCGCATAGCAGTTACTACGAAAGCCTCGAGCGGCTCAATCGCCGCTTTTCCCAGCGTGGCCTGCCGCGCATGCGCCTGGAGCCGGCCCCCGGTCACTTCGAGACCGGAGACGTGCTGGAAATGGTCGCTGCCGGCCTCATCGACCACGCGGTGGCCGACGATTATCTTGCGCAGCTCTGGGCGCAGGTCCTGCCCGATCTCGAGGTTCATGACGACATCGTGCTGCGCGAGGGCGCCGAGATGGCTTTTGCCGTGCATCCGGACAGCACGCAGTTGAAAGCGATGCTCGACGATTTCCTGGTAACCCATCGTGCTGGCACCCTGTTCGGCAACGTGACCTTCCGGCGTTACCTGGAAGATACGAGATGGGTACTTGAAGAGGGCCGTGACCAGGCCGTCGCCCGTTTCGCCGGCATGGCCGACCTGTTCCGCGAGTACGGTCGCGAATACGATCTCGACTGGCTGATGCTGATCGCCCAGGCCTACCAGGAGTCCCGGCTCGACCAGTCGGCGCGTTCGCCGGCCGGTGCCATCGGTGTGATGCAGCTGCTGCCGGCCACCGGGGCAGAAATGGGTGTGGGTGACATTACCGAGCTGGAAAACAACATTCATGCCGGTGCGCGCTACGTGCGCTGGATGATCGATCGCTACTATGCCGACGAGCCGATGGACGGTGACAACCGCCTGCTGTTTGCGCTGGCCTCCTACAACGCCGGACCACGGCGGGTAAGAGAAATGCGCCGCGAGGCCGAACGCGTCGGCCTCGATCCCAACGAGTGGTTTGACAACGTCGAAACCATCGCCGCGCAGGTCATCGGGCGCGAGACCGTGCAGTACGTCTCCAACATCTACAAGTACTACATCGCTTTTCAGTTGGTCAGCAGGCAGCAGGAACTGAGCGGATCACGGTCCTGAACTAGTGGGCTACTCAAAGCTGTCTGCGCCGCGGCCCTGTTCGCGTCAGGGCGGCGAGGAAGCGTCCGGTTGCCTCGCTTCCTCGCGGTTGTGTCTGTCGGGATAGACAGTGCCGGCCATGAGGGTGCGCGCGTGATTGTCGCCCAGCATCGAGGCGAAGCTCCTGCGAGCCAGGTCCAGCCATTCACGGGCGGCGTCCGTAGAGCCGATATCGGCCAGCAGCCGGGCATGTAACTCCATGGCCTCGGCCCGGGGGCGGTAACTGGCGAGGTCCGTTTCGGGCCATTTGCCGAAGACGCTGCCGGCCAGGTCGAACGCCTGGTCCAGTTCCCCGGTTCTGGCCAGTGCCAGCGCCTGGGCACTGACTGCCATATCGTAGTGCGGGTGGGTTGAGCTGCCGATGGATTCCAGGTTCGACCGGGCCGCGCTGGCCTGCTCCAGGGCTTCTGGGTACTCACCAAGGGCCAACAGGACCAGGGCCAGCCAGCACTGAGCGGTAGCCTGGCGTTGCCGGGAGCCGACTTGTCCCAACGCATGAGTGGCGTCACGCAGGATGACTTGTGCGTCTTGGAGCCGGCCCTGGTCGCGATATAGAATTCCGAGGTTGGTGCCGATCTCGCTGGCCGCAACCGATGTCGGTCCCAGCCGCCGATCGGCAATGGCCTTCGCTTCCAGCAGTGACGCCTCGGCCGCGTCCAGTCTGCCCTGGCCCTTCAGCGCAGCTCCGATTCCATGGTGAACATTGGCCATTCTCGGATGCATCTCGTCGGCCTGCTTCTGCAGCAGTTCTCCAGAGCGCCGGTACTGTTGCTCAGCTGCGGCAAAGTCATTCATGTAGTAATGGGCGGTGCCCAGATTGTAATGGGCCGATGCCATGCGTGGATCGTTCTCCCCCACGATCAGAGCGCGTTCTTCGACGATGCGCTGGCGCAACGCCAATGCCTTGACGCTCTCGCCCAGCAGGTTGAGCGCATGGGCCTCGATACCCAGTAGCCGCACGTAAAGCAGGGTGCCGGTCCGCCTACTGTCTTCCATGATGAGGCGGCCATTGCGGGCGGCTTGCGCCGCGTCGCCAGCATTGCCCAGATGCGCATGAGTGCGCGCCAGGGCGTACAGCCCGTCGGCGACTTCCGGGCTATCGGCGCCATACAGGTCGTGCAGTCTTGCTACCCCCAGTTGCGCGAGTGGCAGTGCATCGTTTGGCTGGCCAAGGTCCAGCAGGGCCTCGGTCAGTACAATCTTGAGCCGGGCTTGCAGATCAGCGGATATGTCGTCGCTTGTCTTGACCCGTTCGGCGGCGTGCCGGAGCAGATCGACGGCTCGCAACTCCACGCCTTCGTCGCTGCGTACAGGGTTGGTTTCACGCAGCAGGGAGATGACGAAGTCGCGACTTTGCAGCGCCGCTTCCGCCTGCTCGCGGGCCTTGCCCGCCTGCCACAAGGCCGCCGTCAGTCCGACAACGAGACCCAGCATGGTGACCGAGGTGGCCAGCACTCCGACACGATGACGGGTGATAAAGCGGCCCGTTCTGTAGGCGAAGGTACGGCGTCGAGCCCGGATGGGAATATCGTACCGGTGACGATGAATATCCTCTGCCAGTGCTTCGGCAGATACATAGCGTCGTGCCGGTGCCTTGGCCAATGCTGTCAGGACGATTGCATCGAGGTCCCCTTTCAGGCGTTTGTATCCCGAACCATGATGAGCGTTCGACGCCGGCAAGTCACTCCGGTCAGACATCCTGAATGCCTTGGATGGCGGAGGGGGCGGTGTATTGCAGATGGCGTCGGTCAGTTCGGCGCGAGAGGATGTATCGGATCTGAACGGATGGATGCCGGTCAATAGTTGATAGAGCACCACCCCCAGGGCATAGACATCGGTCGCGACGCTGACCGGCTCGCCCCGGATCTGTTCCGGTGCGGCATACTCCGGCGTCATTGCCCGGTTTCCGGCGACAGTCAGCTCGGTGAGCTCGTCATCCTCTTCGGCGATCAGTTTGGCGATCCCGAAATCGAGCAGCTTGATGGTTCCCGTTACGGTGACCAGGATGTTGTCGGGCTTGAGATCCCGGTGAATGATCAGCCGGGAATGGGCAAATTGCACGGTGCGGCAGACCTGCTCGAAAAGCCGCAACCGGTCGCTGAAACCCAGTTGCTTCCGATTGCACCACCGGGTGATGGGTTCACCACGAATGTATTCCATGGCGAACCAGGGCCGGCCGTCGTCCAGCATGCCGCCGTCGATCAGGCGGGCGATATTGGGGTGTTCCAGCGAGGCAAGAATGCGACGTTCGTTTTGGAAACGACGCAGGATGGTTACGGAATCCATCCCGTGCTTGATCAGTTTGATGGCGACTTGCTGTTCAAAGTCACCTTCGACACGTTCGCCCAGGTAAACCACGCCCAATCCGCCATGGCCGATTTCACGGAGCAGGCGATAGTCACCGACGCGCCCTGGCATGAGCAGGCGTCTGTCTTCGTCCAGCAGTTGCACTGCACTGTCAGCGTCGATCGTGCCAAGGAAATCCGGATTGGCCTGGTGAGCGGCCAGCAATGACTCCAGTTCGGCCGCTTGTTGCGGATCATCTCGAGCAATGCGTTTCAGTTCGGCTCGTTGTTCGCTCTCCGGCATGGCGAGCAGGCGTTCGAGTACGATACTGATGTGCTCACGGTCAGCCATCGCCCTGCGATTCAGGCCGGTGCATCTCGCGAAACAGCCAGGCTCGGGCCATGGTCCAGTCGCGAACCACGGAGCGTCGTGAAAGTTCGAGTGTTTGCGCGGTCTCTTCAGTGCTCATGCCACCGAAAAACCGGCATTCGACGACCTGCGCCTGGCGCGGGTAATGTCTTTCGAGTCGCTCAAGGGCATCATTCAATTCGAGGATCTCGACAGCAAAGCCGTCCGCCGAGAGGCTGTCCTCGTTGAGAGTCACTCGTAACTGATCCCCACCGCGCTTGAGACGCCCGCGCCGTCGTGCCGCATCGACCAGCACCTGCCGCATGGCGCGTGCCGCCGCACCGAAAAAAATGGCCCGGCTTCCGAGGGGAGCATTCTCCTGATCGACCATCTTCAGGTAGGCCTCGTCGACCAGGCCGGTCGTGTCCAGGGTCAGATTGCGCTTGTCTGAAAGCTGACGGTGGGCCAGATGGCGCAATTCGTCATAGGCCAGCGCAATGACCCGATCGAGCACTTCGCGGTCATTCGGGGAATGCTCGCTCAGTAACTGCGTGAGTGTTCGCCAGCCATCAGCCCTGTCCACAACGCACCCCGGATTGTTCTCCCCGGAACAAGCCTATGTCAGGCTTGCCGTGCTTGCAAGCGCGTCACGGGTGCCGAAATGGTCGAATCTGGACACAGACACCCGTCACCGAGGGTCGCGACGGAAGGTCCAGTACCCGATCCCGCTCGTTGGCTCGACGCCATGTCGGACAACCTCGAAGCCATGCCTTTCGTAGAAGGGCTGGTTATCGGTTTCGGCCATTTCGAGTCTCTCCACATACTCCATCATACTCCATGACACCCATGAACCGTTCCCAGAGTTTTGTTCCCAGCACTGCCGGCGCCTGGTCCATTCCGGCAGCAGCTATTCGCTCCGGCGTCATTTCGGCCTCACCAGGCGGCAACCAGACGGCACCCCCGTGGACTGGCTCGAACGCGAGGTGGAACTGGGCATGCTCAACGTCCCGTACCTGGCCGAACACGACTGGTTCCTGAACGGGCTTCGCGATGAACCTCGGTTCAAGGCTCTGTTGGAGAAGGTGCGCATGGCCAGCACTGAACTGGAGTAAGCCGGGTTTGACCCGGCTTGTTCATGGCCCAGACGTAGCGAGACAGTGTCAGGTCCCGTAGCTGTGGGGTTTTGCGACCGAGCGCACCGGAAGCGTAGCCATAGCTACGGTGAGGATGCGCGACCGAGTGAAACGTCGCAGGTGCGGGGCCTGCCGCTGTCGCAGTAGACTGGGTCATGGATAAGCCGGGTTTAATCAAACCAGGAATCGACCGAGTTGAGGTAGCTATACAGGGCGTTGAGCTCGTCGTCGGTGAAGTGGGCGAAACGCGATCGTGAAACGACCGCCATCAAGCCCAGTTCGCGACCGCCCATGGCAACGCCCTCGCGCATCAGGGTCTCGAAGTCGTCGCGGGAATAGGCCGTGACCATGGACAAGCTGGGCGAGGAACCGTCCGGGGTGCCGTGCAGATCGTTGCCGTGACATTCCCGGCACACGGTTTCGGCCAGGTAGCGCCCGCGGGGTATGGTTGCGCTCATCCCGTGCGGGGCAAGTTGTTCCTGTGTAATCGCTTCGGCGGCCAGCACGGTCCCGAACTGGCGCTTGAAAACAAAGCCCATGATTCGCGCAACCGGCCCGTATCGGGAATCGGGCAGCTCATCGCTGTCCTCGGGCTGGGTGCGCAGCCAGGCGATGATCCTCCCGAGGTCCTCATCGCTGAGCGTCGACAGCATCTCGGAGGGCATGATGCGCAGCACGCTGGTGCCGTCGGGCTTGACCCCACGGCGAATGGCGCGTTCGAGCTCTTCCAAGGAATATCGGGCGGCGATATGTCCCAGGTTCGGCGCCACCACGCGCGTGCCGTCGAACAGGCGGATCATCACGGCGCCCTCGGCCGCCCGGCCATGACAACCCTGGAAACAGCCGCGCAACTGGGCCTGTCGCCGGCCTTCTTCGATACTGGCGGCGTCGGATGGAACCACGATCAGCTCGCCATCAACAGCAAAGGTCGCGGCGATATCGCGCCCCATGGTGATATGAATGGAAAGCATGGAGAGCAGTACAAGGCCGAAAAATCCGAGCAATGCCAGGCCCGACCACTTCAATATTCGTCTGACCGACATCACCCTGCCTCCTGCGTGCTATCTCTCGTGTGACCGTGTGACGGGATAACTCCATAGCGAACGGATGGCGGGCCGAAACTGCCATGCAAACATTGCGAGTAGCGCCAGATGGGCCGAACCCCAGATGATGCTGCCATCCAGCATCAGGTGGGTGAAGAAAATCACCACCACGAACGGCGCCAGTAGCACGATACCCAGCGGTGTGGTTCTGTCGAAGAACATCAGCACGCCTCCGGCCGAGAAGCACAGCGCCATCAGCGGAACGATGAATCCGGTTTCACCCAGTGCGGCCTGGAAGGCTGCGTTTCGCCGACTCATCTCGAACTCCGGCATTGGAATGATCCCCAGCAGTGCCAGCGCGGTCTGAATGCCGATCAGGACATAGAAAGCGGCGAAGAGGTAGCGAACGAGTTTTAGCGCAAATTTCATTTTGGTGATCCCGGCCATGTCGATGGATTCATTCTCGACCGTCGGCCACGTAGGGCCGACCTACATTCTTCCCAAGCCCAACCGGTCCGGAAAATTTGTAGGTCGGGGCTACGTCCCCGACGGACACTGTTTGGCTAGCTTTATTCCCAAGTACGCATTCAGAAGATAAAGGGCAAGAAAC
>SKSJ01000002.1 GCA_007123055.1 Wenzhouxiangella sp.
GCGACAACGCCGACGGCAGCGTCTCGCTGCTCAAGGGGCTCGATGGCGGCAAGGATCAGAGCTACTTCCTCTACGCACTCGACCAGGCGCAGCTCGCCTGTGCCCTGTTTCCGCTGGGTGAGCTTGAGAAGAGCGAAGTACGTCGGCTGGCGGCCGAGGCTGACCTGCCGGTGGCCGACAAGAAGGACTCGACCGGCATCTGCTTTATCGGCGAGCGCAATTTCGATGCCTTCATCGACCGTTATCTCGACGCCGAGCCCGGCGAGATCCGAACGCCCGACGGTGAAGTCATCGGTACCCACCAGGGGCTGATCCACTACACGCTGGGCCAGCGCAAGGGCCTCAATATCGGTGGTCTGAAAAACCATCCCGAGGCGCCCTGGTACGTGGCCCACAAGGACCTGGAAAACAATGTGCTCTACGCCGTGCAGCAGACCGATCACCCGCTGCTGATGGCCACCGAACTCAGCGCCGGCTCGCTGACCTGGATTCGTCGGGTGCCCGAGGCTGGCGAAAGACTCGCGGCCAAGATACGATACCGCCAGCCCGATCAGGGCTGCCGGATCCGCCACATCGACGACGAGCGCCTGTTGCTGGAGTTCGACCAGCCCCAGCGCGCCGTGACGCCCGGCCAGGCCGTGGTGCTTTACGACGGTGATGAATGCCTTGGTGGCGGAACCATCGAGTCGTCCAACGCGCCCCGACCACCAGCCATGCATGAAGATCACAACGAGGAATCCGTTTCGGCATGAGAGACAAGACCATCGCCTTTGCCGGCATGCTGCAGGCCAGTGAGCTGGTTCGCCAGATCGCAACCTCCGGTCAGTGCAGCCAGCAGGCTGCCCAGGCCAGCATCTGCAGTATTTTCAGCCGCAATCCGGACTCCATCGAAGATGTTTATGGCGGCCTGGGTGGCGTGCGCATGGGTCTGCGCGTGATGGTGGAGCTATTCAGTGCCCGCCACGGCCAGGAAGGCCTGCAGGCGCTCAATTACAGCCTGGGGCTGGCCAAGCTGGGCACGAAGATCCAGCGCGACGGCAAACGTCAGCGCGCGCTGGGCGAAGGACTGGACCTGGTCGAGAGGGCTTGGCGCGATACCGAGGAGCCACTCGACGAGAGCGTGATCAGCCAGTTGGCGGATGTCTACCAGCGCCATGTCTCGACCATGGACTTTCGGCTCTCGATCAGTGGACAACCCGAATATCTCAAGCAGCCGGACAAGGTGGCTTTCGTGCGCGCCCTGTTGCTGGCCGGGTTGCGCTCGGCTTTTCTCTGGCGGCAGGTTGGTGGGCGCCAGTGGCGCCTGGTATTCCAGCGACGCGGCATGCTCGAGCAGGCCGAGTCCCTGATGAGCGCCTGAGCACGTCTGAACCACCCTTCAGTGACCGTTTCGCGTGATAAAATAACAGGCTGACCTCGGGCAGCCGTCTGCGCCCTGCCCGTTCGACCCATTTTCAACGGAAGGAGATCCCCATGCGTGACGAGCTCGGTTGCCGCGACAACCTCGAAGCCGGTGGCAAATCGTTCGGTTACTACAGCCTGAAAAAGCTGGCCGAAAAGCACGACAACGTCGAACGCCTGCCGTATTCACTCAAGATTCTGCTGGAGAACCTGCTTCGGCACGAGGACGGCAGCAACATCACTGAAAAGGATATTGCCGGCCTGGCGAACTGGGATCCCAAGGCCGAACCCGACACCGAGATCTCCTTCACCCCGGCCCGGGTCGTCCTGCAGGACTTCACCGGCGTGCCCGCCATCGTCGACCTGGCCGCCATGCGCGATGCCATGAAGCAGCTCGGCGGCAACCCCAATCGCATCAATCCGCTCTCGCCGGCCGAACTGGTCATCGACCACTCGGTACAGGTGGACAACTACGGGCGCGCGGATGCACTGGATCTCAACAATCGCATTGAATTCGAGCGCAACAAGGAACGCTACGCCTTCCTGCGCTGGGGTCAGGGTGCTTTCGACAACTTCAAGGTCGTGCCGCCCAACACCGGCATTGTCCACCAGGTCAACCTCGAACATCTCTCGCGCGTGGTCTTCGGTGAAGACGTCGACGGCGAATTGATGGCCTGGCCGGACACCCTGGTCGGCACTGACTCGCACACCACCATGATCAACGGCCTCGGCATTCTGGGCTGGGGCGTGGGGGGAATCGAGGCCGAGGCGGCCATGCTCGGTCAGCCGATTTCCATGCTGATTCCGCAAGTCATCGGCTTCAAGCTCAGCGGCAAGCTGCCCGAGGGCACCACCGCCACCGACCTGGTGCTGACCATCACCCAGATGCTGCGCGAGAAGGGCGTGGTCGGCAAATTCGTCGAGTTCTTCGGCGACGGCCTGACCCACCTGCCGCTGGCCGACCGCGCCACCATCGGCAACATGTCGCCGGAATTCGGCTCGACCTGCGCCATCTTCCCGATTGACGCCGAGACCATTCGCTACCTGAAGCTCTCCGGGCGCTCCGAAGAGCGTCTGGCCCTGGTCGAGGCCTATGCCAGGACGCAGGGCATGTGGCGCGAAGACGGCGATGCCGATCCGGCCTATACCGACATCATCGAACTTGACCTCGGCGAGGTCGTACCCAGCCTGGCCGGCCCGAAGCGCCCGCAGGACCGCGTACTCCTGAGCGAGGCCAAGCAAAAGTTCCAGGTCGAGTGCGCCAGGATGACCAAGGACCGCGACAACGGCCGCGACGAAGCAGAGGCCCGCTTCAAGGCCGAGGGCGGCTCCACCGCGGTCGGTGCCGTCGAGCCGCCGGGCTGCGCCGAAGTCACCTACAAGGACCAGACTTTCGTGCTGCAGGATGGCGCGGTGGTCATCGCCGCCATCACCTCGTGCACCAACACCTCCAACCCGGCCGTCATGCTGGGTGCCGGTCTGCTGGCGCGCAATGCCCGCCAGAAGGGCCTGACCGTCAAGCCCTGGGTCAAGACCTCTCTGGCACCGGGCTCGAAGGTGGTCACC
>SKSJ01000144.1 GCA_007123055.1 Wenzhouxiangella sp.
GCGCCTGGCGCAGTTCGGCCAGAAACAGCAGCACCACCAGCATGGTCAGCACGATGGCGATGAACACCGTGCGCGTCATGTCGGCCATGACCTTCTCGGTGAACACCGAATCGTCGTCGGCCACGACAATATCCAACGCCGGCAGCTCCGCGGCCAGGCCAGCCACGGCCGCGCGCACTCCGGCGGCCACTTCGACGGTGTTGGCCTCGTCGCGGCGGAGCACCTGCACGGCGATGGCGTCCACGCCCTGGTGGCGGTAGGCCGAACGTGGCTCGCCGGCGCTCATACTGAGCCTGGCGACATCGCCCAGGCGCACGAAACCGTCGGCATGCGACTTGAGCACAATGCGCGCGGCATCCTCGACCGTGGTAATGCGCTCATCGAAGCGCACCACCACTTCCTGCTTGCCGTCGCGAATGCGGCCGCCCGGGGCGCTGAGGTTCCAGTCGGCCAGGGCGGCCATGACCTGTTCCAGGGCTACGCCGGCGGCCTCGAGCCGGTCGGGGTCGATCGCCACATGCAGCTGGAGCTTGTGGCCGCCGAAGACATCGATCGCGGCCACGCCGGCGACTCGTTCCAGGCGTTCGCGCACCTCGTTGTCGGCGAGCTCGCGGACTTCGGTCAGCGGCAGGTACTGGCTCGACAAGGCCAGCGTGACGATGGGCTTGTCGGCGGTGGAAAATTCGAGCACCTGCGGCTCGTCAATCCCGCCCGGCAATTCATGACGGATGCGGCCGATCGCATTCTGCACGTCGACCGCTGCCAGCGCCGAGGTCGTCTCGTAGCCGAACTCCACGCGCACCACCGACAACCCGGTCTGGCTGGTGGCGCTGATCGAGGCCACCCGGTCGATACTGGCGAACTCCTCTTCAAGCAGGCGGGTGAGATCGTTGTCGACATCGGCCGCAGCCATACCGGGGAAGGTGGTCATCACCGTGATGGTCGGCGGATCGGTATCGGGAAACAGCCGGATCGGCAGATCAAAGCGCGCCATGGTGCCCAGCACCACTACCGCCAGGGTCAGCGCCAGCACCGCGAAGCGATGCTTGAGAACGAACGCGGGCCAGCGACTCATGGCAGAGTCGTTTCCGTTCGTACCGGCAGGCCGTCGGCCAGGCGCGGATCAGCCGAGCTGATCACGGTTTCGCCCTCACTCAGCCCCCGGACAATCAGCACACGCCCGCCCGAATGCGGTCCGGTCTCGACCGCTCGCCGATAGGCCCTGTCACTGTCGAACACGTAGACGAAGGCCTCGCCCGGCGTGCCGGCCACCGCTTGCGCCGGCACCGTGATGGCGGCCTCATGCTCGGCGATTCTGGCGTGCATCACCACGGCCATGCCGGGCTGGAGGGTGCCGTCGGCATCCGGAAACAGGGCTGCGACGGTCGCGTTGCGGGTGGCCGGATCCAGCGCCGGGTACACGCGGTCGATGGCCGCTTTGAACGATCTGTCCAACGCCGGCACTTCCAGCCGCACCGGCAGGCCCGGCTCCAGCCACGGAATATCGGCCTGGGCCACCGCCGCCACGGCCTTGAAGCCGCTATCGGCGACCAGTTCGAGGACCGGCTGGCCGGCGGTCGCCAGCTCACCCAGGCTGAGGTGCAGCCGCTGCAGGCGGCCGGAGAACGGTGCCCTGGCCAGCGTGTAGCCTAAACGGGTCAGCAACAAATCGTGGCTGGCGCGGGCTTCGGCAAGCTGGGCGCCGAGCATGTCCACGCGCTGCCGTGCGTCGTCCAGGCTTTTCTGTGGCGCCAGCTCGCGCTCGATCAGCGTCTGCTGACGCTCCAGATCGCGCCGGGCGCCGGCCAGTTCGTGTTCAATACGCTCGATCACGGCGGCCAGGCGGCGGCGTTCGCCCTGCAGCTCTTCGTCATCGAGCCGGAACAACACATCGCCGGCGCTTACCTGCGCCCCTTCACGATGCGGCAGCTCGATGACCTCGGCGGTCACCCGCGCCGAGATCAGCGCCCTTTGGTCGACATCCACACTGCCGCGCCAGCGCCGCTCGACCGCGAACGGACCGGCACTGACCACTTCTGTGGCCACGGCCAACGGTGGCGGCGCTGAAGGTGGCTCCGGCGCCAGGCGTTCGCGGACCACGCCGACGAGCGCCCAGCCGACCCAGGCGGCCAGTACCATCATTACCAGAGCGCTGATTCGCTTCTGGCGCGATGACAGGCGGCCGGGGGATACGGGCGGGCGGGATGAATGCTTCTTCATTGTGTGGCTCCGTGCAAGTGAGTACTTACTCACCTTTATGTTGAATCAATGGCCGCTGATGTTCTGTTCGACATGGGTTTCAGGATCAGTGCTGCGTGATGTTCAGGGCACGAAGCCGGTTATCGCCGGCTGCCTTGGACGCTGTCTGGGACCAGCGCCGGTTCCAGCAGTCGCCACATGGCCGCGGACTGGGCGGGCAGGTCGAAGCCGAAATCGCTGATCGACCAGCGCATCACCAGTCCCTGGATCATGGCCAGGACGAGCCGTGCGGTCTCTTCGGGGTCGAGATCGGCGCGCAGGCTGCCGTCCTCGCGGCCCTCGGCAATCAGTCCGGCCACGGTGCGCGTCCAGCCGTCCATGACCTTGCCTACAGACGCCTTGAGCATCGAACTGTCCTGGTGCAGGCGCTCGGAAAACAGCAGCCGCGGCAGGCCGCGGTGGCGCGAGATGAACTCGAGCTGACGCATAATCAGTTGCTGCAAGCGCTCAGCGGCGGTTCCTGAGCCGGCGGCAATGCTGCCGACCAGTCCCAGCAGATGGCGGGCGATCCATTCGATGACCGCCTGCAGTAGTTTCTCACGGGTGCTGAAATGGCGAAACACGGTGGGCTGGGCAATGCCCACCCGGTCGGCAATCGCCTGGGTCGATAACTGCCCGCCGCTGTCGCTGGCCGCCAGGTCAATGACTGCCTGAACAATTTCCTCGCGCCGCTCGTCGCCGGATTTTCGCATCGGAACCA
>SKSJ01000221.1 GCA_007123055.1 Wenzhouxiangella sp.
AGGAGAAGGACTTCGGAGCCTGGAAGTTCTACACGGCTGAATTTCCCGACCAGCGCGAGGAAATCGCGTCGCGCCTGGCCTACCTGTCGGCAGATTCGCGCCTGGCGGCCTGGGATGTGGGTACCCGCCTGTTCTGGCGGGGGCATGACGACTGGTTCCGGACCCGGGTCGGCGAGCTCGATTTCATCAACGAGCACGAGACGGACGTGCGCGGCGTGCAAGTGGATGGCCGGCGTGATCTGGGCCGCGGCGTGCTTGCCGCCGGCCTGGGAGTGACGCGCGAATACATCGAGTCCAGTGCGCTGGATGACCATCGCCGCAGCGAGTCCAGTGTCTGGGGAGCCTACCGCCGGTCCTTGGGGCAACGGGCCAGCGTGGAGGCCGGTGTCAATGCCGTGCGCTTCAGTGATCACGGCAGGGAATGGTTGCCCTCGATCGCTTTCGGTCATCGCCTGACGGATCGCTGGCACGCGCACCTGTCCGCGGCGCGGACCGCCCGGGTGCCATCCTGGACCGAGCAGTTCCTGGTCACCGGCGGCAATGTCGGCAGCCCGGATCTGGAGCCCGAGCGCTCCACGCTGCATGAAGCCGGCCTGCGTTACACCGGCGCTGAACACCGACTGGTCGCGGCCCTGTTCGAACGCCGGACCGAGCGCCTGATCGACTGGGCACGCCAGCCCGGCGAGGTCACGTGGCGTGCGGACAATTTCGATGGGCACCGAAGCCGTGGCGGCGAGATTGAATGGCGCTGGAGGCCGACTGGACACACCCGGATTGATCACCTGGGCGCATTCTGGACGGTGATTTCGACCCGACTGGATGATCACGGCCGTGAATTCAAGTATGTACTGGATTACCCGCGCCATGCCTGGACGCTCAGTGGCCTGTTCCACTTGCCCGCGGATCTGGATCTCTCGTTCAATGTGCGCCGTGTCCAGCGCGAAGCGCTGAACCGGGGAACGCTGCTGGCCGCACGGCTCGCGCGCCAGTTCGGGGGCGTTCAGGTCTATATCGAGGGCACCAACCTGCTGAACGAGGACGTCATCGAGGCCGGTTTCGATACCGTACCCGGCCGGGCCGTATTCGTCGGCCTGAACTGGCGCATGCGCCGCTGAGGGGTCTTGTAAACCGACCTTGTCGGGGAGATCACAAAAAACGCCGGCAGCACGATAATGCTGCCGGCGTTCTCAAGATTACGATGGTCGGGGTGGCGAGATTCGAACTCACGGCCCCTGCCTCCCGAAGACAGTGCTCTACCAGGCTGAGCTACACCCCGACGAAGCCCGCTAGTCTAATGGAATCATCGGTCGGTCGCAAGCCTCAGCCCGGCGAAATCGTGAGGCGGTCCATTGATTGCGGAATGGGCCTTGCGGAGCGTTAAGAAAACGTAATAAAGTGCTGCTAAATTACTCGCTCGTCAATTAGAATTCGACACTGACTCGCCGCGCAGGGTTCCGCGGCATGTTTCTGCACACTTGTAATCTGGAGCGAGCAACACATGTTAAATCATCGATGTAGTCTTCTGCTAGTTACCCTGCTGGCGCTGGTGTCCGGCCAGGTCCTGGCACAGCAGGTCGCGTCCGGTCTTGGGGGGCAGGTGCTTGATCAGGACGGCAATCCGGTGGTTGGCGCCACCGTGGAAATCGTCCACGAGCCGACCGGCACCACCCGTTTCACCGAGACCCGCGAAGGTGGGCGCTACCAGGCCACCGGCCTGCGTGTCGGCGGTCCCTACCGCATCACTGCCTACCGCGAAGGCTTTGAAACGCAAACGGTTGAAAATGTCCAGTTGCGCCTGGGCGAGACCGAGACCATCAATTTTCAGGTTGTCGATTCGGACGAACTCGATCGCATGGTGGTAGCCGGACGGCGTATTGCGACGATCTTCCAGCCTGACAACATGGGTAGCGGTTCGACCATCGGTGCTGATCGCATCGACAATTTCGCTTCCATCAACCGCTCGATCAACGACTACATTCGTCTCGACCCGCGCGCCACCGTGGTTGACCGCGGTCGCAACGAGATCTCGGTCGGCGGTGGTCACAACCGCTTCAACAACATCATGATCGACGGCGTGACCGCCAACGATGCATTCGGTCTCAATGCCGATGCCCAGCCGGCGGTGCGCCAGCCGATCGCCATCGACTGGATCGAGCAGATTTCGGTGCAGATGAGCCCCTATGACGTCACCCAGACAGGCGGTACCGGCGGCATTATCAACTCGGTGACCAAGAGTGGCGGCAACGAGTTTGCCGGGCGCGTTTACGGTAATTACCGAGACGAGGGCATGATCCGCGGCGATTTCCCCGAGTTCGATGACTGGGTCTACGGCGCTTACCTCAGCGGTCCCATCATCCGAGACAACCTGTTTTTCTTCGTTGGCTACGAAAAGTCGCGCCAGGACGATGTCTCCGGCGACCTGGTGGGTCTGCGCGGCAGCGGTGCCCAGACCATCTTCGATGCCACCCCGGAAGAGATCAACCGGATCATCAGCATCGCCGAGGGCTATGGATTCCAGCCGGGCGATGCCAGCTCGCCGCTTTCGCGCGCCGAACAGGACAACTGGATTGCCAAGCTGGACTGGCAGATCTCGAATGACCATCGTGCCAGTCTGCGCTATACCCAGTCGGAAGGCTCCGAGGCCAACTTCAGTCGTAACGCATTCGGTTTCGATCTGTCTTCGCGCTTCTATACCCAGGATATCGACTACGACAGCTGGACCCTGCAGGTCTTCAGCGACTGGACCACCAACTTCTCGACCGAGTTGCGGGCCACCACGGCGAATTACGTTTCTGCATTCGACATAGGCACGCCGCAGCCGCAGGTGCAGATCCAGACCGACGCCGGCACGGTTCGCTTCGGTACCGAGCGCTTCCGCCACGCCAATCAGCTCGACGTCGACACCAACCAGGTCTTTTTCAAGGCCAACTACTTCACCGGTGAT
>SKSJ01000243.1 GCA_007123055.1 Wenzhouxiangella sp.
ACCGCGGCAAATCGGCCGGCGAACCCATTCCCATGGCTGGTGTGCCCTATCACAGCGTCGACGGGTATCTTGCCCGGCTGCTGAAGAAGGGCGAATCGGTGGCCATCTGCGAGCAGATCGGTGATCCAGACACCGCAAAGGGCCCGGTCGAGCGCAAGGTCGTGCGCATCGTCACCCCCGGCACGGTCACCGAGGAAGCGCTGCTGGAAGAGCGCAGCGAGCGGCTGCTGGCCGCCATCGCGCCTGCCAGACACGGCTACGGCCTGGCCTGGCTGGATCTCGCCGGCGGGCGTCTGCGCTGCTGCAACACCGCTGGTCTTGCCGAACTGGCTGCCGAGCTTGAGCGTTTGCGCCCAGCCGAGATCCTGATACCCGACGGGTCCGACATTCCGCTGCGCGCCGAACTGGCCGCTACCCGCGAACATCCGCCCTGGGCCTTCGATGACGAATCGGCCGAACGCGAACTGTGCCGGCAGTTTCGGGTACGGGACCTGTCCGGCTTCGGTATTCACGAGCGCGGCCCTCATGTGGGAGCCGCCGGGGCGCTGATCGGCTATGCCCGCGACATGCTCTCCGGCGAACTGCCGCATCTGACCGGCATGCGCGAAGTCTCGGCCGCCGAGCACCTGGTGCTCGACGCCGCCACCCGCAGGCACCTGGAAATCGACACCCATCCGGAAGGGCGCACCGAGCATACCCTGGTCGGCCTGATGGACACCGCGGCCACCCCCATGGGCAGCCGCAAACTCAGGCGCTGGCTGACGCATCCGCTGCGCGATCGTTCGCAACTGGGCCAGCGACATGCCGCCGTCGGGGATCTGATCGAAACCGCAACCCACGTGAACCTGCGCGAACGACTCAACGGCCTGGGCGACCTGGAGCGCGTACTGACCCGCATCGCGCTCAAGACCGCCCGGCCGCGTGACTTGGCCACGCTGCGCGAAGGCCTGGCCCGTCTGCCCGACCTGCAAACGGCACTGGAATCGGTGACCAGCCCGCTGATCGACGAGTTGCGCGACGACCTGGCACCCTGCCCCGACCTGGCCGAGCTACTCGGATCGGCCATCGTCGAACAGCCGCCCATGGTCATCCGCGACGGCGGCGTGATCGCCGAAGGTCATGACAGCGAACTCGACGAGTTGCGGGCATTGAGCCAGAACGCAGGCGACTTCCTGGTGCGCTACGAGGAACAGGAGCGCGAGCGCACCGGCATCCAAACGCTCAAGGTCGGCTACAACCGGGTGCATGGTTACTACATCGAAATCGGCAAGACCCATGCCGACAAGGTGCCGACCGAATACTCACGCCGCCAGACGCTGAAAAATGCCGAGCGCTACATCACCGAGGAACTGAAAACCTTCGAGGACAAGGTGCTGTCGGCGCGCGAGCGGGCGCTGGCCCGCGAAAAGGCGCTCTACGAACACCTCATCGAGCAACTGGCCGGGGAGCACGGCCGTCTGGCCATCGTTGCAGCGGGGCTGGCCGCCCTGGACGTGCTCACCACGTTTGCCGAACGCGCCGAAACCCTGTCGTTCACCACCCCGACCATCGACCGCGAACCGGGGCTGGACATCGTCGAGGGCCGTCACCCGGTGGTCGAGCGGGTTCAGGACGAAGTCTTCGTTCCCAACGACTGCCGATTCGACCCCGAGCGGCGCATGCTGGTCATCACCGGACCCAACATGGGCGGCAAGTCCACCTACATGCGCCAGGCCGCCCTCATCACCATCCTGGCCCATGCCGGATCGTTCGTGCCGGCCAAGTCAGCGCGCATCGGCCCCATCGACCGCATCTTCTCGCGCATCGGCGCCGGCGATGACCTGACCCGCGGACGTTCCACCTTCATGGTCGAGATGGTCGAGACCGCCAACATCCTGCACAACGCCACCGACCAGTCGCTGGTACTGATGGACGAAATCGGCCGCGGCACCTCGACCTTCGACGGCCTGGCCCTGGCCTGGGCCGTGGCCACCGAATTGGCACTCAACGTACGCGCTTTCAGCCTGTTCGCCACCCACTACTTCGAACTGACCCGACTGGCCGAGGATCACGAAGGCATCGCCAACGTCCACCTGGATGCGCGTGAACACGGCGACGAAATCGTGTTTCTGCACTCAGTCAGAGAAGGCCCGGCCAGCCAGTCCTACGGCATCCAGGTCGCCCGCCTGGCCGGTGTTCCCAAACCGGTCATCGCCCAGGCCAGAAAGCACCTGAACCGACTCGAAAACGAAGCCGCCGCGGCCACCAGCCCACAACTGGGATTATTCGGCGCATCGTCTGCCTCGTTGGACCCAAGGGAAACCGAACCTGACCTGGTCCGCGACATGCTCGAAGACATCGACCCCGACGACCTCAGCCCGCGCGAGGCACTGGACTGGCTCTATCGTCTGAAGAAGCTGGACTAATGAGCCATGCGGCTAATTCGGTAGCGCTCGGCCGCATGGTCCACTAGTACATCCGAGCTCGGATGATATTGGTGTTCTCCCGGGTATCCAGGAGCAGAAGCTGACAACGCTCGGCGCAAGTATCATTAGTCTTTGACGACTTCAAACAAAGGAACCCGCCATGTGCCGCTGGCTGGCCTATTCCGGCCCTGAAATATACCTGGAAGACCTGATCATCAAGCCCTCGCGCTCTTTGCTGGTGCAGAGCCGGTTTGCACGCGAGAATTACGTCGAGAACATGCCGGGACTGCCGGACGGCAAGTTCCCGACCAATGGCGACGGCTTCGGTGTAGCCTGGTACGGCGATCGCGCAAAACCGGGGTTGTACCGAGACCTGCGACCGGCGTGGTCGGACCGCAATCTGGTCAATCTCGCCGAGCAGATCAAGTCGGGGCTGTTCCTGGCCCATCTGCGCGCGGCCTATTTCGGGCTGGTGCAACGCAGCAACTCGCATCCGTTCATGCATGAGCGCTGGACTTTCCAGCACAACGG
>SKSJ01000151.1 GCA_007123055.1 Wenzhouxiangella sp.
CGAGCGTGACCTGGCTGCCTTCGGACAATCGGCCCAGTTCACGCTGCCAGTCCTGCTCGGCCACAAAAGCCCGCGGATCGCGTTCGACCCGGTCGATCGCCTCGCGCCAGATCCGCGTGACCGTGCCGACATAGGCCGGGCTGCGCTGACGGCCTTCGATCTTCACCGCCTCGATCCCCATGGCCTTCAGGCGCGGCAGCAACTCGAGGGTGTTGAGACTGGTCGGCTCTTCCAGCGCATGGATGGTCTGCTCGCCGACCTGGTAGCGTCCCTTGCAGATGACCGGGTAGCCGGCTGGTTCATCGTCGGCGAATCGATCGATCAGCACCCCGTTGAGGCGCGCGGTCTTGCCGTCCGGCGTATCGGCCCACTCGACGAATTCGGCCGGCGAACACACACCGGCGACATTGGGCGACTTGCCGGTGACGTAACTGGAGAGCTGGCAACGCCCCTCGACCATGATGCACAGGCTGCCGAAGGCGAACACTTCCAGTTCCACCGGAGACTTGCCGGCAAGCTGCTCGACCTGCTCGATAGCCAGTACCCGCGGCAGCACGGCGCGTGAAATGCCGAACTGCTCGTAATAGAACCTCAGAGCCGCGACCGTGGTCGCCGAACCCTGCACCGACAAGTGACGACGAACGTGCGGATGCTTGCGCGCGGCGTAGTCCATCACGGCCATCTCGGCGATGATGAGTGTGTCGACGCCGAGAGCGGCGGCGCGGTCGACCGCCGAGTACCACTGGTCCAGACGATCGGACGTGGGGTAGGTATTGAGTGCCACGTAGACCTGGCAGCCCCGCGACCGGGCATGGGCCAGGCCCCTGTCGATCTCGCGATCGGAGAAGTTCAGCCCCGGGAAGGCGCGCGCGTTGGTGGCGTCTCGAAACCCCAGGTAGACGGCATCGGCGCCGTTGTCCACCGCCGCCATCAAGGCCGGTAGCGAACCGGCCGGACAGACCAGCTTCATCGAAACTCCCGTTATGCATCTGCAGATTGCGGCAGTGTCTTCGCTGGCGTCCAAAAAGTCGTTGACTGCGATCAAGCCCCTGAGTTTTCCCAGTATCGGCTTCCACCCGAGGCGCCGAATTGAGCACGGACAAGCCGTAACCGCCTGAAAAAGGCTAAAGTGGTTTTCAGCATGATCGAAATGGAAGGGGACATCACATGTTGCAAACCAGCTCGAGCGAGTTGACCGAGTCGCAGGCGCTGGCCCTGACCCGGCACCATCGCGCCCTGGCGCGCAGACTGGCGCTGTCGGCAGCAGCACTGGTGCTGGTGGTGGTGCCCGTCTACCAGCTACAGGAACTGTTCCTGATCGACCGCATCGCCGATCTGTGTCGCTACCACCTCGGCTGGCGAGCATTGCCCATGATGGTCGCCCTTGTTGCACTGGTCTGGTGCTCCTGGCACAAGGACGGTTTCGGCGCACCGTGGCTGCTGCGCGCGCTGGCACTGAGCGTCATGGCCATGATCTTCGGGCTGTTCGCCGTCCACTGGATCACCGACTGTAACGACATCGAACGCATGGTGCGCGGGCTCATCATCTGCACCTTTGCCGTGACACTGTTCTCGCTCAAGGGTGCGCGGGAGTTGATCATCTTCTTCGGTGCTCCGTTCCTGGTCCTGCTGGTTTTCCTGCAGACCGGCGGGCACTCCGTGCTGGCGGTCATTGGTACCCTGTTCGACCCCCTGACAATGTTCATCGTCGCGCTGATTGCATCGGAGGTCTTGTACCGCACCTGGCTGGCCGCCTTCATCGCCAACCAGCAACTGGCCGAACATGCGGCCACCGACCCGCTGACCGGCCTGAGCAATCGGCGCCATATCGAACCGCAGTTGCAGGGCGAAACCGCACGCGCCCTGCGTCACCGGGCCACCTTCTCCCTGCTCATGGCCGACCTCGATCACTTCAAGCGCGTCAACGACCAGTACGGGCACGATGCCGGCGACGAGGTGCTGCGCGAGGTTGCCCGCAGGATCCGGAGCATGCTGCGTACCGAGGACCGGCCCGCCCGCTGGGGCGGCGAGGAGTTCCTGGTGCTGCTGACCGACACCAGTGCCGAACAGGCCGAAGTGGTCGCCGAAAAGATCCGCAAGGCGATCGCCGACACCCCGATCGAGGTGAACGGTCAGTCAGTCGACATGACCATCAGCATCGGGGTCGCCCAACACCAGGGTGAAGACGATCCGCTCGATCTCATCCGTCGCGCCGACCAGGCCCTCTACCGCGCCAAGGACACAGGCCGCAACCGGGTGTGCACCGACCACGGCTGAAGCGAGTATCTCTCACTCCACGGCTCGGCCGGCTGCACAGATTCGCCGGCAAAGATCCTCGACCCGCCGGTCGATGTCCGGGTCGACGATGATGGGTGCGGGCCATTCGCGGTCGCTTTCGCCCGGCAGCTTGCGGGTGGCATCGAGTCCCAGCTTGGAGCCCAGCCCAGCCTCGGCGGTGGCGAAGTCCAGCACATCGACCGGGGTTCGTTCGACCAGCAACGAATCACGCGCCGGGTCGACGTGATTGGCCAGCGCCCACAGCACCTCGTTGCCGTCACGGACATCGATGTCGGCGTCGACCACGACGACGAACTTGGTGTAGGTGAACTGGCGAAGATACGACCACACTCCCATCATCACCCGACGGGCATGGCCCGGGTAGCGCTTGTCGATCGAAACCAGGGCGATGCGGTAGGAACAGGCCGCCGGCGGCAGGTAGAAATCGCGGATCTCGGGAAAGATGCCGCGCAGGATGGGCACGAACAGGTCATTGAGCGCCGAGGCCAGCACCGAGGGCTCGTCGTGGGGCGACTTGCCCATGAAACTGCCCTGGTAGATGGCATCGCTGCGCATCGACATGCGTTCGACGGTCAGCACCGGATAGACGCCGCGCGCGTTGTAGTGCCCGGTATGGTCGCCGAACGGCCCTTCCTCGGCGGTGTTATCGGGATGGATATGTCCTTCAAGCACGATTTCGGCGCCGGCCGGCACCTCCAGCCCGGTCAGCGGCGCGGCCACGGTTTCGGTGCGTGCGCCGCGCAGGAGACCGGCAAACTGGAACTCCGAAAGCGTGTCGGGCACGGGAGCGACGGCGGCCAGCGTGGTGGCCGGATCGGCGCCGATGACCACGGCCACTGGAAACGGCTCGCCCGGTCGATCCTGCCGCCACTGGGCGAAGTCCTGGGCACCGCCACGATGCGCCAGCCATCGCATGATCACGCGATGGCGACCGATCAGTTGCTGGCGATAAATGCCGATGTTGGAGCGCTCGAGTCGGGCATTGTGGGTGACGACCAGGCCCAGCGTGATCAGCCGTCCGGCATCACCGGGCCAGCAATGCTGGATCGGCAACGATTCCAGGTCGACATCCGGTCCGGCCAGTACGTGTTCGTTAAACGCGGCCTGCTCGACTCGTCGGGGCGAGACCAGCGCCAGTTGCCCGAGTTCCGGCCAGTCGGACAGGGCGCTCCTGATCGAGCGCGGCAGGCGCGGCTGCTGCAGGCGGGCGAGCAGCTCGCCCAGTTCGGCGAAACCGCGCACCGGCCGATCGCCCAGCACCGCCTCGATCCGGCTGCGGTGGCCGAACAGGTTGAGCAGCAGGGGGTGCGCACTACCGATGGCGTTCTCCAGCAGCAGCGCCGGTCCGTCGGCGGCCTGGACCTTCTGCGCGAGAGCCGTGGCCTCGAGTACCGGGTCGACCGGGTCGGCCACTCGGACAAGGCTGCCCCGCCCCTCCAGGGCCCGCAGAAAGCTCCTGAGGTCATGAAAAGGCAAGGACTGACTCCGATTGGCCGCGATCGAGCGGTGCAGTCTATGACAGCCACAAGCCGCCATTCCATGCGCCAGATCAAGTCCGGGCTCAAGGCGCCGTGGCAGGATACTTCGTGCAACAGCCGGTTCCGGTCGATTGCACGACCAGTGATAGAATAAATGTACATGATATGCAGGTTTAATCCAGCACAATGCCCAGCGATTCTCTTTCCCTGGCCCTGATCGGCAGCGGCGGCGCCGGCGTAATGACCGCCGGACAGACGCTGCTGGACGCGGCCGCGACCAGCGGCTACTACGGCCTGATGACCCGTGCCACCGGCCCACAGATCCGTGGCGGCGAGGCTGCCGCCATCCTGCGCCTGTCAACTCGTCCCGTCGAGTGCCAGGACGATCGCCTCGATTTGCTCGTCGCGCTCGACTGGAACAAGGCCGAACGCTTCGCCGATGAACTCATCCTCGATGACGATAGCCTGGTCATCGCCGACCCCGGCCAGGGCGAGATCCCCGACTGGATCCACGATTCCGGCGCCCGGCTCGAGGAAGTCCCCTTCGATGCGCTGACCAAGGAAGTCCGGGGCGCACGCGCCAATTCTATCGCGGTCGGCCTGGTCGGCGAGCTGATCGGTCTGGAGGCGACGAATGTCGAAGCCACCGTACAACGCATCCTTCAGAACAAGGGGGCGAAACTGATCGATGCCGCCCTGGCCAGCCTGAAACTGGGCCAGGTCGCGGCCGGTGACCTGTCAGTCCCTGCCAGGCTGGCAGCCGAACCGGAACAGGACGAACCGCGCTGGCTGATAACCGGCAACGAGGCCGCCGGCCTGGGCGCGGTGCGTGGCGGGGTGCGTTTCTGCGCCGCCTACCCCATCACGCCATCAACGGAAATTCAGGAGTGGCTGGCGGCCCACCTTCCCGAGTTCGGCGGCTGCCTGGTTCAGGCTGAAGACGAGCTGGCCTCGATCAACATGTGCCTGGGCGCATCGTTCGGCGGTACGCCTGCGATGACCGCCACCTCCGGTCCGGGCTTTTCGCTGATGGTCGAGGCGCTGGGTCTGGCCACCCAGGCCGAGATTCCGGTGGTGGTGGTCGACGTCATGCGTGGCGGCCCGTCCACCGGCATTCCCACCCGTTCGGAGCAAGCCGACCTCGATATCGCCGTTCACGGCGCCCATGGTGATGCGCCGCGCCTGGTACTGGCACCCAACAGCATCGGCGACTGCGTGACCACCACGCAGTGGGCCGTGCACCTGGCCGAGGCCCTGCAGACCCCGGCCGTCGTGCTCAGCGACCAGCGCCTGGGGCAGGCGCGAGCCGCCATCGCACCGCCGCCGTCGTGCGACTGGAAAGCGCAGCGCAAGCTGGCGAAAGCAGACCTGAACGACTACCGCCGCTTTGCCGATGCCGAAGACGGCGTCTCGCCCATGGCGCTGCCCGGCACCGCCGGCGGCGAGTACACCGCCACCGGCCTGAGTCACATGGAGTCGGCCCGCCCATCGGCCAGCGGCATGGATCACAAGCGTCAGCTCGACAAGCGTCGACGCAAGTTCGAGCAGTTCGACTTCGGCCAGAACTGGGCAGACATCGACGGCGACGGCGAGGTGGTCGTGCTGACCTGGGGCTCGACCACGCAACCGGCGCGCGAGGCGGTGGCGCGCATGCGCGCTCTCGGGCAGGAGATTCGCCTGGTCTCGATCCGGCTGCTCAGTCCGCTCAAGGTGGACGCACTGGACGAAGCATTGACCGCCTGCCAGCGGCTGCTCATCGTGGAACAAAGCCACGGTGGCCAGTTTCATCGCTACCTGCGGTCGCACATTGAGCTACCGGCCAGCACCCACCTGCTGGCAAGTCCCGGGCCGCTCAACATCGGTCCCGGCGACATTGTCGCCGCCATCGAAAAACTGACCCACGAGGAGGCCGCATGAACTCGGCCGTCGAGAAGCAGATCCGGATCCTCGGACACAAGGATTTCAAATCGGATTACAAGCCGGTCTGGTGTGCCGGCTGTGGCGATTTCGGGGTGCTCAACGCACTGACCAAGGCCATGGCTGCACTGGAGCTTGAACCCGAAAACGTGGCCATGATCGCCGGCATCGGCTGCTCGTCGCGCATACCGGCCTACACCACCGTCTACGGCTTCCACGGCGTGCATGGGCGGGCCCTTCCGCTGGCCGCCGGCCTGGCGGTGAGCCGCCCGGAACTGACCGTGATCGCCACCGGCGGCGACGGCGACGGGTTCTCCATAGGCGGCAACCATTTCCTGCATGCCTGCCGGCGCAACGTCAACATGACCTACCTGGTCATGGACAACTCGGTCTACGGCATGACCAAGGGCCAGGCCTCGCCGACCACCGAATGCGACTGGACCGGCAGCAAGCTCTCGCCGCAGGGCACGCATCAGCCACCGCTGCAGCCCCTGGAACTGGCGTTGGCCGCGCGCGCGCCGTTCATCGCGCGGGCCTTTTCCAACAGCCCCAACGAGCTGGCGCGCATCATGACCGAGGCCATCGAGTTCGAGGGTTTCGCCTTCGTGCAGATCCTGAGTCCCTGCATCACCTTCCGTCCGGAGCAACTGGGCTGGAAGAAGCGCGTTCACGAAGGATTCGAGCCCACCGACGACCGCGCCGCGGCCTTTGCCGCGCTGTCCGACGACGACGGCTTCACCACCGGCATCCTCTACCGCGCGCCACGTCCCGCCTTCCGGCCCGATCAACGCGATCGGGTCGATATCGAAACCATCGAGAAACACTTCGAGGTGCGCTCATGAGCCCCAGCAAGGATCTCGGCAGCTTCCTCGCCCACGCCGTGGTGCTCGAGGACGAGGCCGCCACCCGCTACCGTGAACTGGCCGACGCCATGGCCGTGCATAACAACCCGGACGTCGAGGCCCTGTTTTGCAAGATGGCCGAGTATTCCGACATGCACCGCGCCGAGGCGATCGAACACGCCGAGCAACACGCGGGCGGCCTGCCGGATCTCAAACCCTGGGAGTTCGAGTGGCCCGGTGACGAAAGCCCGGAGAGCGGACGACTGGAATCAACGCATTACCTGATGACGCCATTTCATGCCCTTCAACTGGCACTGGAAGCGGAAGAAGGCGCGTTCGCTTTCTACAACGAGATCGCCACCCGAACCAACGACCCACCCATCCGCAAGCTGGCCGAGGAATTCGCAGCCGAGGAAAAACAGCACGTCGAGGCACTCAAGAAATGGATCGCCCAGTATCCCGAGCCGCCCGAGAACTGGGACGACGACCTCGACCCGCCAGTGCCGGTTGACTGACTGGTTTCGCAGGAACGATCCACTGCTTGGAAGGAGAGGGATTCACGCATTCCTTCTCCGGGACTCTGAATGCGGCACATCGATCAGCGGTTGCGCCGCCTCGTCGTGAAAGCAGTAATCGCTGTCAGGGTTCGCCTTGGCGCGATACATGGCCTGATCAGCCTGTCGAAACATCTCATCGAACCGGATATTGCAAGCCTCGAACAAGCGGACGCCGATACTGACACCGACCTGGACCTTTGCCCCCCGTAGGTGGAAGGTCCCGCGAATTTCTTCGGCCAGTCTTTCAACAATACGCCGGACCCGTTCACGGGCTTGCGACATGACGCCCGTATCCAGGTGCAAAATGACCATGAATTCGTCGCCGCCGACGCGGGCACACAAGTCGCTGGCCCGCGTTGTCCGGATCAGGCAGCGCGCCACCCGAATCAACAATGCATCTCCCACATCATGACCCCAATGGTCGTTGACTACCTTGAAGCCGTTGAGGTCGACGACCAGCATCACCTGAATGTCGTTGCCTGGCACACCACGCTCAAGCATGTTGTCCAGGTAGACACGCAAGCCCCGCCGATTGGACAGCCCGGTCAGCTCATCGGTCAGTGCGACGGCCTCGAGGGCCTTACGCAGTCGATCCTGCCTGGTATTCTCCGGCACGCACACCCAGACATAAACGATTGCGGTGGCCATCAAGGCAAAAACAACCAGTGCAACGGCGAGAGACATGCCCTGTTCGCGGGGAATGCATGCATTCAAGGAATGCGACGACATGCTGCAGGCCAGGAACAAGGTCACCAGCAACGTGGCAATGATGACAGCGAGGATGCGTATCTGAATACCGGTCTTGCCCGACAACAAGACCCGGAGTCGTCCAGCAATTCTTCTCATCTTTATCAAGGTAGGTATTGGATCTTTCGTGCCGGCGCAGATCACCTGGCGCCGATACGCCTGAACTTCCGAGAGTCAACCTCGGTATCACTCGACGCCGACACCGGGATGAAAAAAGGCGCGGGGGGATGAACCCCGCGCCTTGCGGTGTCAGAAGTCAGATGCGACTCATTCGAACTCGAACCGGTCCTTGAAGATGATGTCTTCGATGACGCTGACCGAAACCGTGTCGCTGTAGGGACCGACAAAAGTCCCGCCGGCATCGGCCGGAAAGACACCGGCAGCGCGATAATGATGGATACCGGTCACCACATCTTCCATCTGCCACTGACTGGTATCGGCATCCACATCAGTCAGCAATGACCAGTCATCGGCCTCGATACTGATCTGTTCGACGTACCAGCCGATGTCGGTGATCAGCAGGTCACTGGTCAGACGGAAGCGGATGCGAACATCCTGGCCGGCGAATGGGGTCAGGTCGAATTGCCGGGTGCCGCTGAATACGCCACTGAAACGGCCAAGCTGTAACCACGGCCCACCGTCGGCGCTGAGCTCCACATGGGCGAAATCGAAACCCGGTTCGGTGGATTGGAACGTCTCGAAACTCAGACTGGCGCCACCGCCCGCGGGCAGACTGACCGGATCGATCATGGCCAGACTTTCATCCTGTTCGACCAGGTTGGGAATGAAGTAGGCCGGGTTGCCGGTTTCAGGGTTGGTCTGGCTGGTCCACTGTTCGGAACCCGACCACATCGAGTTCGCTCCCAACACCAGTGGCTCGCTGGCCGGGTCAAAGTACAACTCGTCGATGAAGCTTGCGGTCTGCATCCGGAAACCAACCGGCTCGGGCGATCCCTCGTCCGGCGACTGGTAACTCCAGGACAGCATGAAGTTGCCATCGGTGATGATCAGACCATCATCCCCGGGCACTTCATCCTGCACTTCCAGCGCCGGAGCGGCCACAAAGGGCAGGACCGCGGCTGCGGCACGCGCGTAGACCGGCATGCGCAACGTCTGCCCGCTGCTGTCGTGGGTGGCGTAGACGTACCACATCATTTCCATTCCGGCGACCAGCGCTGCACTGTCTTCAATGACAAGCCGCAGCGTCAGCGTACGGGTCTCGTCGACACCCAGGTCGATGCTGTCGACCACCGCATCGGTGTCCGGGTCGTGGAAGCTCAGGCTGACACCGCTGAGATTACCGTTGCGGTTACTGACGGCACTGAGGTGATACAGGCCGGTGCCTTCCGGGGCGATATTGCGTATCTCGATCTCCCGATCGAACACCTGGGTGTCAGCCATGCCAATGACTTCAACGGCACCAAAGCTCAGCGTTGGCAGGGGCAGCAAGGCACTGCCCTCGGCATCGACCTCGACCGGCAACTGACCGCTTTCGGGCACGGTGAACTCACGCGGGGCCTCACTCGAGAGGGGCTGATTGGCCAGTAACACCGCCCCGGCCTCGAGCGCAGCGGCGAGATTGGTCAGGCCCGACCCGATGTCGTTGATGCTGGTCGTCGAGTCGTCTCCATCCCCTTCAGCCTCGCCCAGCCCCGTGCGCAGGTTGGTGGCCGTGTTCTGCAACATGGCGCGGGTGAGCACGGACGCCTCGAAACGCCGCGCCAGGTAATCGGGATCATCGGGGTCGGTACTGTCAAATCCCAGTTCGCGCAAGCGCTGGCGGACCGCCACCGCTGCACCAGCGGCATGGGGCGAGGCCATGGACGTCCCGCTGGCGTGAGTGTAACCCTCGAGATTGGTCATGCCGATACCGAGGTCGGGGTTGCCATCCGGGGTCGTCGCCGCCAGCACCCCCGAGCCGGGGGCGGCGATGTCGGGCTTGAGATAACGAAAATCGGCGTTGGCGTGGGCGTTGGGTCCGCGCGAGCTGAAACTCGAGACCTCTCCGTCGAAATCCGTCGTCAGCACTTGCGTGCTGATGCGGATGGGCGCGGGTGAAACATCACCATGCCCACCGTTGCTACCCATCAGGCCCAGGAGATACTCGCCGTCGGCAACCGGAAAGGTGAACGTCGGAACGTCGTTGAGCACGGCCACCGCGGTGGCCGACTGCGTATCGGTCACCAGCAGGATCGCTTCGGGTTCGAGTGCAGCGACCGGATTGACGATGGTCGCGAAGGCACCGGTTCCTCCCGTCAGGACGGCAATACGGCCTGTCACCTGTTCGGGAATATCGTCCTGGTCGCGGTCGACGTGGACATAGTGAGCCGAGACCGAGCCATCGGGCAATGGACCGCCGCCGGACATGTGGAACGTCTTCATGCCCTGCTGCTCGTCTCCATCGATCGGGTTGACCCGCGAGTCATCCCCCGTATCGGCCGCTGGCGGCGCATCGGTACAACCACTCTCTCCGGCGCAGGGGTCTGGCTCAGACATCGAAAGCAGCACGTCACTGCCGGCAGTCGAACCCGGGTCCAGACTGGAAGCGACGCAGATCACGAGTGCGCCGACACAAGGGGCACCGACGGTTGCCGCGCCCGGACCGGAGTTGCCGGCCGCCGCGACCACGGTCAGTCCCGCGAGGACCGCATTGTTGGAAACACGGGAGGTGGCCGATGCCGGATCGCTGCCGCCACCGAGTGACATGTTGATCACATCGGCGACTGGCTTGGGGACGGTAGTCGGAGATGCATCACCATCGCCCGCACCAACCAAAATGAACGGGGACGCCGAGTCTTCGATCGCCAGGGGCACGTCTCCCGGACAGGATCCGGCGGCATTGCAGACCGGATAGCCCATCAACTTCGCCTGGGGAGCCACGCCATGCAGCCGCACGCCGTCCGGGGTCGGGCCGATGTTCGCGCCATAACCAATCACCGGATCGGTATCGCCATCGGTGACATAACCGGCGGCCGTGGCCGCAACATGCGTGCCGTGTCCATGATCATCACGCGTCGTGGCGCCACCGAGGTTGTAGAAATAGATCACCTTGCGGTTGTCTGTAGCCGACGGTGCCAGCGGCGGAATCTGCGGCGCTGCCGTCAGCAAACCCTCACCGCCGAAGGCCGGGTGAAAATAGTCGAGGCCCGAATCAATCACCGAGAGAATCACGCCCTGGCCCTCGTAACCGTCGACCGCCGTTTCGGCAGGGGCTTCGGGGTTTCCCAACACACCAACTGGCGCCAGCTCCTCGGTTTCTCCGTATACCGCCAGTCGGCGATCCTCGATCGAGGGCTGATCACCGAGAATATAGTCGACTGAATTGTTCAGCAGCAGTCGGACCTCCTCGGGCTCGTACAGATCTGCCACCTCCGGCATGGCGAGCAAGGTTTCGTACTGCGACTCGGGCACATAGGCCACCAGGCCGTTCATCAGCCAGGTAAAGCGGTAGTGCACCAGTGACTGTTGTCCATCGGGCTGGGTCCGCAGTGCCTCGCGGGGCAGTAACGAAATACCGTCCCGCCCGGCCCGTTCGAGAAAGGATTGCTGGGAGGCCAGGTTGGCACTCACCTGCTGGCTGCGGTTGCCGCCGGCGGCGAAGCCCGGCGTGCCGTGCAGTTCGATGATGACCGGTCGTACCGGTTCACCGGCGTCCAGCATGAAATTCGCCAGCCCCCGCGCTTCGAATTCCAGGGCCGCACGGCTGTGCTGGTCCATGGAAGTCGCAGTCTGTCCCGCGTAACCGGCGACCGCAAAGATGAGCATCAATGCGGCCGAGAGAAGGTGGATTGCCCTGTTGATCTGAAACATGGTGCGCGTTTCCCTGCCTGGAGAAGTGAGTACAGAAAACCTTACTGCGCAAGCAGCGGCCCAATGAAGAGGGGAAATCCCTCAGGCATCCGAAGCAATGCCCTCAGCCAGTTCAGGGCACCCAACGAGAAAGGACCGCTCCCGGAGGGAGCGGTCCTGGTTTGCGGCGAATCGGGGCGGGGTGACACCCCGACAGAACGATGCTGGCAGGCTGCATCGATCCGCTCGCCGCTGGCGGACCCCGTCTAGCGCAGGGTGTTGAACAGTGCGACGGCCGACTGCGCGTACTCGGCACGCAGCACATCGTCGTTGGGTCTGAAATGAGCAACAACGGTCCAGTCGTGACTGAACTCGGCGGCAACCAGATTCAGGTCGATAGCCAACTGAACGTGCCCGCGCAGCGCGTTGGGCACGTCGGCCTCGTCGGCCACGGGAATGCGCCCGTCCTGGAACTGCACGGTGATGGGTTCGCCCTCGAGTGCATCACGAACGGCCAGCGCCTCGTTTTCCAGCCCCAATGCCTGGACCATGGACCAGGCCAGATGCGCCCGGGACACCGACTCACGCGGCGAAAAGCTGCCACGAGCGGCGTGGGCCGAACCAGGCAGCATGATCGGCTGCTGTACCTGATTCATGTCACGGAGCACACCGCCGCGGACACTGACCGCTTCGGCTGCTGCCAGAGTGATGCCGTCAACATCGGTGAAGCTGTCGCTTCCGTCGGTGGGTCGGTGCTGCCGAACGCCCGCCCCCATGACGAGGTAGTCCGCCATGTGCTCGCGCCGCAGCGAACGGTTGGGTGCGAATCCCCCCACCCTGATGCTGTCGAGCAGGCGGTTGGCCACGGCGGACTCGATCAGGCCTTGCACCGGATGACCGGCGATATCGTCCAGGCCGGTGGTTCCGGTGCTCTGGACGAAGCTGACATCGACGTCGATGGTGCCGGGCAGGCCGATGCCACCGGGCGTCACACCGAGTGGATCAAGCGCGACACCGGCCACGGCGCCGATTCCGCTAACCCGAACGGTCCAGTCACCCGCCATGCCGGGAGCACTGGTCGCCACGTTCTCGCCGAGCAGCGGCAGCGGGATTCCCGAGCCGTAGCTGCGCCCGGCCGGGTCGGTCAGAACCACGGCCACCGTGTTGTCGGGGATGCTGGCCCGGGCATTGACGACGGCGATGTCATCACCGACTTCAAAGGTGTGGATTTCCGACCCCGTGGCCGGGTCGTATTCGATCGCGAAATCAGGGCCTCCCAGGCGCTCCTGCTCGACCGAGGCATTAAAGTCGCGCAACATGTTGACCGTCAGACCGTAGTCGTCGCGCGCCCCGGCTGCCGCAGCCACGGCGGCGTGAGCGTTGACCATGCCGGCACCGACTTCCCATGACTCGTAGCCAGACATGTTGGTGGCCGTGGCCCGCAGGATCTCGATGACTTCCTCGTAACCGAGTTGCGGGTTGGCCTCGAGCATCAGGGCAATCACGCCGGCCACGTGCGGTCCGGACATCGAAGTGCCGCTCATCAGTGCATAGAACGCCGGGCTGTCGGGCCAGGGGTCGAGCAACCCGAGTACACCAGTGGTGGCCAGAGCCGAGACGATGTCGACACCGGGAGCGACAATGGTCGGCTCGTCCACCCACTCGAAGACCTCGCCGTCCATGACGAACTCGCCGCCGACGTCGCGCTGACCGCGCGACGAGAAGCCGGCGAGGTTACCGTTCTTCTCAGCCGCACCGACACTGACCACCCAGGGGGCCTTGTTGTAATTGCCGGTAATCGTGCCTTCGCCAGGCCCGCTGTTGCCGGCCGAAAAGACGACGATGACGCCGCGGTCGGCCAGTTTCTTGGTGGCGATATTGATCGGGTCGTCGGGATCGACCCCGGTGCCCATGTCCGAGGGCGTGCCCCAGGAGTTCTGGATCACCCGAATGTCGTATTCGAACTGGTGCGTCAGGGCGTAATCGAACGCACCCAGCGTATCGAGTATGAACAGCACCGCACCCGAGCCGTAACCGATCAGGTGAGCACCGGGGGCAACACCGGCCTGCTGGCCCGACGAGGCTGCACCGGTGCCGGCCACCGTTCCGGCCACGTGAGTTCCGTGTCCGCTGCCGATGTCGGTATCCGGCACGTCTTCCACCCAAACCGGCATGGCAAGACCGCTCAGGTCGGAAGCCAGATTCAGTGCGCCGTAGACGTTTTGAACCACGTGGCTGCCGAACTTCAGGTCGGGGTGGGTGGCATCGATACCCGAGTCGTTGATCATCACGCCGACACCGGCGCCCGAGTAAGGCAGTCCGAGATCATTGCGCAGGTTGGCATCGGCCATCATGCGATCAACGCCGGTCAGCGCCCGGCTGTCCTCGTTGACCCAGGCCAGTTGCTTGTTGAAGTAAATCGAACGCACGTCCGGAAGGTCGCTGATCAGACCAACCTGTGCACTGGTGGCATTGACGCCGACCATCGGCAGCTGGTTGAGCGCGTAACCACTGACACCGATGCTGGTGAGCGCATCGACCAGGCTTCCGGTCACCGGGCCATCGAGATCGAAGGAGACGATCACCTCGTGGGTCTGCGACAGGTCGCCGTTGTCCAGCCGCTCCTGCAGCCTGGGACCAATGGTCACCTCGGGGTTGAGGTTCAGTGTCGTACCGACCAGTCCGCCGAGACCGGCGCTGGCTCCGGTCGTGATGCCGCCTGCCGCCATCACGCCGATGATCAGAAAATGGGCTGTCCGCCTTAGGAAATTCATTAATTTCACTCCATGTCAATTGAACGGTCATGACATTGGAGCAGTCCGCATTCAGCGGAACAATCGGGTAAATCCCCCGCCGGGGGCGGGGGAAAACCCTCAAGACGGGGTCTCCCTAGTGGGCCATGCCCACTAGTCGAGCAAACCCTTGCGGGCGGCGTAACGGACCAGTTCGGCGGTATTGCTCACACCCAGCTTGTGCAGGACTCGGCCGCGATGGTTCTCGGCCGTCTTGACGCCGATGTCCATGGCCCGGGCGATTTCCTTGGTGCTCTTGCCCTCGCAGACCAGGTGCATGACCTCGCGTTCGCGCGCGGTCAACGAACCGTACGGATCCTCGATGCTGCGCTCGGGTTGTTGCTGTACAGCCACCAGTGCGCGGGCAGCCTGCGGGCCGAAATAAACCTCCCCCCGGGCCAGCGTGGCGACCGCCTCGCGCAGTGTTTCCGAGGGGCTGTCCTTGACCAGGTATCCCCTGGCGCCGGCCCGCACCAGTGGCACGATGTATTCCTCTTCATCATGATGGGTCAACACGAGACAGGCGGTTTCCGGCTGCCGTTCACTGATCCGCCGGACCACTTCCAGCCCGTTGAGGCGCGGCATGGACAGGTCGATGACCGCCACCCGCGGCCGACATTCCATTATCCGTTCGACCGCCGCCACACCGTCGCCGGCCTGGGCCAGCACGGTGCACAGGCCGTCGGCCTCGAGCATGCCGACCAGCCCCTCTCGCACCACCGTATGGTCATCGGCGACCACGATCTCGATCGGCTTCATCATCCTTCCTCCCTTGCGTCCATTTCGGACGAGTCCAGTGCCAGACCGATGGTCAGCGCAGTCCCCTGCCCCGGTGCGGAGCGAACCGCGAAATCTCCGCCGAAAAGGGACACCCGATCACGCATGCCCGCCAGCCCGACGCCAGCAGCCTCCGGGTTCTCACGCAACGAATCGGGACTGAACCCGATACCATCATCGCGTATGGACAGCTCCAGTCGATTGCCCAGTCGCCGCCCCGACACGTCCACGTTAGAGGCTTGCGCGTGGCGCATCGTGTTGTTGAGCGCCTCCTGCGTAACCCGGAACAGCAGGGTTTCCAGTTCCGGCTCCAAAGTGATGTCGGCCAATCCGGCGGCATCGACTTTCACCTCGGGCCCGCCACTTTCGCGTATTCGCCGGGCGAGCCAGCGCAGCGCAGGCTCCAGGCCCAGATCATCCAGGACTGGCGGGCGCAGCAGGCGCGACATCTCTCGGACATCCTCGATGACCTGAACCAGCATCTCGATCATTTCATCGCGCGGCGGTCCGGGGGACAATCGGTCCAGCCTATGGCGCAGCGCGGTCAGGCTCTGGCCGACCCCATCGTGCAACTCGCGCGCCAGACGCCGTCGCTCGTCTTCCTGGATACGCCACACCGAGCGGGCAAGCGAATGCGATCGTTCCTGCATCGCGTCGAGTTCTTCAAACATGCGCTGGTTGTCCGCCGACAGGCGTCGCAGCTTCTCGTCGATACGGCCCAGCCTTTCCTTGTCGACCGGCTTAGTGGTCTTCGACTTCCACATCCTCGAACTCCTCCGGCAGACCATCAAGGAAATCATCACGCCAATCTCCGGGCATGCCCTCGAGAAGGCGCCGGACCTCGGAGCGTGCAGCCGCCAAAGACGCTGCGGCCTCGGGCTCTGGCATCGACCGCGCCAGGATCCAGTGCAGTCGCCAATTGTCTTTCCAGGCGGCGATTCGCACCGGTGCCCGCAGACCCCGCCGGGCCAGGCGCAGGGCAGTATCGACATCGCCGGACTCCAGGGCGGCGCTGGCTGCCTCGTTCAGTACGATGAGCGTCAATGCGGCATCCCCCAGACGCTCGGCCTCGTCGACCAGCCTGGCAAGCGCCGACGATCGCTCGGGCGGAGAGAGTAGCCGCACCATGGCCGCACGCGTTGCCAGTTCGGCCGGCCTGCTGCCGGACTCGCCTGCGAGCTGGAGCGCGGCCTGCAGCCATTGACCGGCGCGATCAGGATCATCGTAGGCGGCCGCGCGTCCCGACAACTGATGGAAATCGGCATGCTGAAGGCGATGCTCCACGCCCTCCAGCAACTCTTCGGCCCTGGCCAACTCATCGGTCGCAGCCTCGAGCATGTAAACACTCAGCGCAAGGTCGGCCCGCCGCAAGGCGATGACGGCCGCACCGCGCCTGTCCCCGACCTCGATAAACTGGTCAAAAGCCCGGTCGTATGCTTCGCTTGCCGCGGCAAACCGTCCCTGGTAATGCGCCAACTGGCCGATACCGCCCTGGGCGACGGCCTGGCTGTGGGTGTACCCAAGCTCGCGGGCAATCCGCAGGACCTCGAGGAAGGCTTCCAGGGATTCGGACCAGTCACCGGAGGCCAGCATGAGGTAACCGCGTGTTTCCAGCGCCATCAGGCGAGAGGCAGGGTCGTCGCGGTCGGCCAGCAGGTCCAGTGCGGATCGGTTGAACTGGCGGGCATGATCGTAGTCGCCGAGAATCACGTAGGCAAAGGCGACATTGTTGTAACTGTCGATCAACGCCCGGGTGCCGCCCAGTTGCTCGCGCAACCTGAGCGCCTCGCGATAGGCTGCCAGCGCAGCCCGGTAGTCGCCGACCTCCTCCTCGACCACGCCGAGCTGGTTGAACAGATCGGCCATGCCGGCCCGGTCGCCGATGGCTTCACTGGCCTCGGTGGCGGCGGCCAGTTCCTCGCGCGAGCGGTCGAAGTCACCCTCGAGCAGCGCCAGGTGAGCCAGGTTGGCGCGGCTGGCGGCCACCCCGCTGAGATCGCCCGCGGACTGTCGCAGATCCACGGCCTCGGCAAAATAATCGGCCGCCACCTGGAATTCTTCCAGATGCTGATAAGCAATTCCCAAGCCGTTGTAGATGTCGCCCCTCAACTGCTGACTGGCACTGCGATTGGCGATCACCAGCGCGCGCACCAGGTAATCCTCGGCGGCACGCGCGGGATCCCCAGACAGGACGGCGACGCGTCCGAGTTCATACCATGCAAGCGGGTGCTGGGCATCCAGTGCCGTGGCCCGGGTAAGATGGCGCTCGGCCGCTGCCAGCTCACCGGTGTTGGCCAGTAGCCGGCCGAGTTCGATGCGGGTATCGACATCCCCCGGGAACTCCTCGACCATGCGTTCGAGCAGTGCCCGCGCTTCGTCCATTCGGCCGGTGAGCATGGCCAGGCGGGCCCGCGATTCCAGGGCCAGCCGGCTGTCCTCGTCGGCCAACAGGCCGACGGCGCGCTCGGCACTTTCCACGGCCCGATCGTAGTAGCCGACATCGGCGTAACACGAAGCCAGGCGCGTCCAGGCGCCGGCGAACTCGGCATCCTGCTCCACCGCGCGTTCGAGCGATTCGATGGCTGCCAGGGACTGCCCGCGAGCCAGCAAGGACAGCCCCTCATCGTAGTGTTCCAGGGCCAGCGAATCGCTCGACAGGGCCAGCGGGGGTGCAGCCACGCCAATGTCGCCCAGTGCCGAAAGCAAACGGCCCATCAGTTCTGGAACGGCCTCCAGGGGGCGCATCCGCGGCACTTCTACCGCCAGCTGGTGCCTGGCTTCCGCGGCATCGGCAAACAGCTGGAGCTCGATCCGCGCGAGGTCGTTGACCTGGAGCAGACGGCCAACCACCAACCAGTCGAGATCGAGCAACTCGAACAGCTGATGACGATCGGCACTGCTGGGCAGCGCGGGATCGATGTGCAGGTCCTGGATCAACCTGAACACGCGCAATGGATCGGTCACGCTAAGCCGGGGATGCTCGGCGAGACCGTCAGCCAGCGCTTCGGCCAGGCCGCGTTCGCTCCAGCCCAGGGCGGCATCACCGCTGAGGTTGCTCAACGGGAGCACGGCCAACTGACCGTGAGAGTCGCTTTCGACCAGCGAGTCTGGCCACCCCATCCAGACAGCGACAGCCAGCACCAGCACGGCAGCTGTCATTCCAACCACGGCCAGGCCGCGCCGACGACGGGTTCTCCTTGCCTGGCCCCGGCGCAGGTCTTCGGCCAGCTGCCGGGCCGAATCGTAACGGTCTTCCGGTCGGGCAGCCAGGCAGCGCCGCACGACGGCGATCAGCCAGGACGGCGGGCGCCCCGGCAGGCTTGCTGTCGAGCCCTCGCAACCCAGTGCGCGCTGGGCGAGCATTTCATCAAGTGTCGAGCCGCTGCCGGGACGAGGCGCGCCCAGCAATTCACACAGCAACAGGCCGAGCGCGTAAATGTCGGCGCGATGGTCGACCTTCTCGCCACGCACCTGCTCGGGCGCCAGATAATCGGGCGTGCCCACCACTTCCCCAGCGACTGTCAGTCCCTCCCGCTGACCGGTACGGGCAACACCGAAATCCATGACCCGGGCGCTGCCGCGCTCATCGATCAGTACGTTGCCCGGCTTGAGGTCACGGTGAACGACGTCCTGTTCATGCGCCGCAGCCAATGCATCGGCCAGCTCGGCGGCCAGGCGAACCGCCTGGCCGATATCCGGTCGGCCGTCAACCAGCCATTCCCGCAGGGTTCGGCCGGGTACGTAGTCCATGGTGAGAAACAGGAGGTCGCCGTCGCGACCGATGTCGTGCAGACGAACAACGTTGGGATGGCTGACCCGGCGCGCCGCCAGTACTTCCTGCCGGAAACGCTCCAGCGTATGGTCGTCAACCGGACGGTCGGAACGCATGACCTTGACGGCCACGTCGTGATCGAGCTCGAGATCGCGGGCGCGGTAGACCATCCCCATCGCGCCGACGCCGAGGATTTCATCGATTCTGTAGCGTTCGGCGAGCACAAGACCGGACGGCAGCATGTCCACCTGCCGGGTCTGGGTCTCTGTGCGTTCATCGGGCGGGGAGCCGTCAGATCCAGTCATGCCTGCTCACTGTGCTGGTCGCGCGAAGGATATCCGATGGACTCGGCCCATTCACATGACCAAGCATAACCTATGGTGGATCAGTGTCTACTCGCCGGCCGTTCAATGGTCGGCTTCGGGCAAGGCCTGCTCCAGCAGGCGAATCAATTCCGCATCCGCTTCGGCTTCCTGCAAGGACCGTGGCAGGGATCGATGCATCGCCAGGATCTCATCCTGCATTCGAGCCAGTGCGAGGACGAAGGCCGCCTGCCGTGCAAGCCGCTCCATCAGCTTCAGGTCCAGCGCGGAGAATTGCTTGCCCGGCTCACGGCTATCCGCATAAAGCGCCCCGAGCGTGCTGTCGCCGACCCGCAGCGGGACACAGACCACTGCCTTGATGGCGCCGGCGACAATGCTTTCTCTCTCGGCCATGGCCTGCTCCCGACGGACATCGCCGACCACTCGCGGCTTGCCGGAAGCCAGCACCTGCTCCAGAACTGAATGGCTGCCCTCGCTTTCGTCCAGGGCCCGCGCCCGGACCGGTTGGGTCCCTTCCCGGTCGATGAGAAAAAGTCCGCCGCGCGGACACTCGGCCAGGGTCAAAAAGTCCTCCAGCGTGGCGTCAAGCAGGCGCTCATGCCCCAGTGCCGGCGACAACCGTGCCAGCATGCGCTGGGATGCCTGTTGCTTGTGATGTTGTTCCCGGCGCAGCCGATCGGCCCGTTCGGCATCAAGGCATTCAAAGCGCGCCGGCACGCCGCCAAGGCTGAGCCAGCAATGATCCGGCAGGGGTGCCGAATCGAGTGGACGTCCGTCGAGGCGAGTGCCGTTCTTGCTGCCCAGATCGGTCACTCGCCACGGGCGATCGCCCAGATCCAGCGCCAGGTGCTCACGCGACACGCGCTTGTCGTCCACCCGGCAATCGACCTGTTGACCGCGTCCGATGACGTAACGTCGGGGCCGTTTGATCAACCAGTCGATGACCGGCGCGTCGGGTGGAAACACACGCAACCGAACGACCGCGTCGCCGGTTGCGAGTGAGTCTGAGGAGTGCTCTGCGAAGACTACGACTGGGTCTGGGCCAGCGAAAAGCGCAGGGTTCTGGCCGCCCCGCGCAATTCGCCGTCGACGTTGTCCAGGTCGCGGGCCGAACGCCAGACATTGGGCACATCGCCCTGAGCCGCAGCCGTGTCCGTATCGGCGATGAACTGGGCCAGCAAACTGTCGGCCAGGGCCACATCGCCGGCTGCCCAGGCGTCGGCGGCATCCACGTAAAGTCCGGCCAGCCCCGTATAGACTGCCGCATCGATCTGGCCGGCGTGGGTGACGAGCAGGTCACCGAGCCGGTCGAACTTCTCGTCGACAACGTCGGCTGGCGCGCGCAGATCACGGACGATCATGAAATCGGACCAATGACCGCCACCGCTGCGCGTGCGGATGCTGCCAGGGCTGACTTCGTCGGTGACATCGTGGAAGGTGCCGGTGCCGGTGGGTGCCTTGAACTGCCGCAACGAGGTGTCGGATTGGTAGTCAAGCGTCTGAGTATAGATTTCGACCTCGACCACGCCCTCGAAGGTCAACCCACTGTCGCTGGGAGGATCGATCCGGATCAGGACCGGGAAACCGGCGGGTACGGTCACCAGATCGCCGGTAAGGCTGAGCGAGTCAAGTGAACCGCCCGGCAGTCTTCCGAGTATTTCAGGCGCCAGCGGGTCGATCAGGTGCACCGATACGCCCAGGCTGGATGGCGTCAGCCCGACCACCTTTTCGAAGCGGACCGTCAACTCGGCCTCGAGCCCGCCGACTTCGACGGTGGCTGTCAGCTCGTTGTCGTCCACGACCGGATCGATCAATTCACCGTGGGCAGATGCGGCCAGGGCGAGGCAGACAAGAACAAATAGGAGTCGCTTGATCACGATGACACCCTTGTTGGAGATTGCTGGGAACGTAAATCAGTTTGCACTGATTTATCCAGATTTTCAATCCCGGTGCCATTCAGGTCGGAGTCTCGAGGTGCGGGGCTGGACTCCTCGACCAATGGTCACCGGCGGTTCAGCGTTGCGGGTCGAACGTCGTCAACTCAATGGCTGCAGGCGATCCAACGATCTGCGCAGCAAGCAGGTCGGCCGATCCGCAGGCCATCGTCCAGCCCATGGGACCGTGACCGGCATTGACGAACACGCCCGGGACCCGGGTTTCACCAAGCAGCGGCAGGCCATCCGGGGTGACCGGCCGCAGCCCGGCCCACAGTTCGGCCCGTTCGGCAACCAGTTCACTGGACAGCTCCGGCAGCAGGCGACGGGCCCCGGCCAGCAGGCACTCGACGCGCCGCGGCACGATCCGGCGGCTGTCGCCGGCAAAATCGGCCAGGCCGGCAATGCGCAAACCGCGCTCACCCAGCCTCAGGGTCACAAATCGGCTGGCGGTATCGAGCATGGGCAGAGTCGGAAGCGCGTCACCGCGTTCGATTTCGAAAGTAGCCGAGTAACCACGCACCGGGTAGATCGGCAGGCGCAGACCGAGCGGGCGAGCCAACCTCGCAGCCGCGGGACCGGCCGCGATCACGCAGGCATCAGCCTCGATCTCGCCGTGATCGGTCGCGACCGAGCGCAGACGGCCGCCGTCGGTGCGAATCGCTTCGACGTTGGCTCCGAACATCAGCGTTGCGCCCTTCGATACGGCCAGTTCGGCGGCAGCCTGGCTGAATCGGCGCGCATCACCCGATTCATGCTCGGGGAAAGCGATCGCGCCGGCGAGTTCCGGGCGCACTGGCGCCAAAGCCGGCTCCCGGTCGATGACCTCGTCGACGCCAAGGGGTTGGATCGGGGCTGCGCCGGCCAGCAGTTCACGCCGGAACTGCACCGCTTCGGCCATGAGCTCGCGCGAAAAGTACACCTGCATGGATCCGGACAGGGTCTGGTGATACTCCATGCCATAACGCTCACGCCAGCGGCGCAGGCACTCGAGTGAGTAAAGGCCCAGGCGGATGTTGTTGCGGGCATTTTCCAGGAAACGTTCGCGACGCATGTTGGCCAGGAAACGCAGCCCCCACAAGCCCATTCCCGGCAGGGCCAGCGGAGAGAGGCGGTAGGGCGCGTCGGCACGACCGAGATTTCGCACCAGTTTGCCCAGCAGGCCGGGCGCGTTCCAGGGCTCGGAGTGGGCCGGCGTGAGGCCGCCGCCGTTGGCCTGGCTGGTCTCATGAGCCGCTTCACCGTTGCGCTCGATCAATATCACCTCGAGCCCGCGTTCGGCCAGGGCCAGTGCCGTCGAGGTACCGACCACGCCGGCACCGATCACGACGACCCGCTCGGGTCTTCGATTGTTCATGATGGGACGACCACCTTGCCCGGGTTGAAAAGTCCGTCGGGATCGAGCGTGCGCTTGAGGCCGGCCATCACCTCGAGACGCACGGGATCGGCGCGAAGCGCGAGTTCGGCACTTCGAAGCCGCCCGATGCCGTGCTCGGCGGCAATGGAACCTTGATGACGCGCCACCAGGTCGAACACGATCCGGTTACATTCGGGTTCAGCAGCCCGAAACGCGTCGGCTTCCATCGCCTCGGGCTGGCTGAGATTGAAGTGCAGGTTGCCGTCGCCGACGTGTCCGAACACGCACGGCCGGATCCCGGGCACGGCCGCCGACACGGCTGTCAGGGACTCCTCGATGAAATCCGGAATCGCCGCGACCGGAACAGAGATGTCGTGCTTGAGACTCACGCCACCGAGCTTCTGGGCCGGCGGGACTGCGTCACGCAGACGCCACAAGGCATCGGCCTGAACGTCGTTGCCGGCAACCACCACATCGCGGGCCAACCCTTGTTCGCTCGCGGTTTCCAGGGCGTCGACGCAGGCCTCGTGCAGCCAGCTTCCAGCCACGGCGCTGTCGGCCTGAACGAACACGTACCAGTCGTGAGCCCGCCCCAGTGGATCATGGGCGTCTGGCAGGTAGTCGAGCACGTAGTCCATGGCCAGGCGCGGCATCAACTCGAACGCCGACAGGGTCTCTCCGAGCCGGCTGCGCATCAGCCGCAACAAGGCCAGGGCGGACGGCAGGGAATCCAGACCGATCATGGCGGTGAGGGTCTGGCGCGGCGCCGGCGCCAGGGCCAGCGAGGCCGCCGTGATAATGCCGAGTGTCCCCTCCGAACCGATGAAGAGCTGGTTGAGATCGTAGCCGCTGTTGTCCTTCCTGAGTTCGGTCAATCCGTTATAAATTCGCCCATCAGCCAGCACCACCTCCAGGCCCAGCACCTGCCGCCGGGTATTGCCATAGCGCACAGTCATGTGTCCGCCGGCGTTGGTGGCAATGTTTCCGCCGATGGTGGCGGTGCCGGCCGAGGCCAGGCTCAAGGGAAACAGCAGTCCGGCACCGGCTGCGGCTTCCTGTACGCGTGCCAACGTGCAACCAGCTTCGGCGACCAGCGTGGCGCCCTCTGCATCGACCTGGCGAATCGCGCGCATACGTTCGAGGGAAATCACCAGTTCATCGCCGCCACCGCTTGCCGAGGCGCCGCCGACCAGGCCGGTGTTGCCCCCCTGAGGCACCATGGCCACACCCGCGGCACGACACAGACTCACCGTGGCGGCAACCTGCTGCGTGGTGGCCGGACGCACGACGGCCAGGGGACGGCCACGATAGCGACCGCGCGGCTCGTTGACGTAACGCTCGATATCGTCGTCGGGAGTCAGCACGGCCTCCCTGCCGAGCAACTGCCCCAGGCGACCAGCGAGCTCTTCCGCCGCTTGCGAATTCATGCCGGCATTATCACCCCTGACAATAAATGCATGTGGAGCGCATGTTAGAATCCAGGCCACCGTTTGTCGAGGAATTCGTGCCCATGACCTTTGTCGTCACCGAGAACTGCATCAAGTGCAAGTACACCGACTGCGTCGAAGTCTGTCCCGTCGACTGCTTCCATGAAGGCCCCAATTTCCTCGTCATCGATCCGGAAGAATGTATCGACTGCACGCTATGCGAACCCGAGTGCCCGGTCGAAGCCATCTACCCTGAAGACGACTTGCCTCGGAACCAACGTCACTTTCTCGAGCTCAACGCCGAACTGGCCGCCGAGTGGCCGACCATTACCGAAATGAAACCGGCACCGGCGGACGCAAAGGAATGGGAGGACGTACCGGGCAAACTCGAGCACCTCGAACGCTGATCCGTAACGGAGGACTGATGATGACCAGAATATTGCTGGCCGGCCTGATGGCCATTACTTTCGGCTTGTCACCCGCACTGGCCTCGGATGACGGGGAAAGCCGCGCCGCGGACGAATGGCTGACTTCACTGATCACCGACACCCCGGCCGAAGGCTTCGACCTGGCGGTGCGCCTGGCACGCCGCGGCGTGACCACGACGCAGCCCGACCGGGAGATCCTGATGCGCGAACGAGAGAAATACGCGCAACAGGGCGAGGACCTGATGGCCGCCTCGCACGTGGTCGCGGTGCACTTTCAGACCATCGCCGCGGCCAACGACTACTGGCGCGACTGACAGCCAAAGGCGGCCCGTTGGCCTGCCGTCGAATGGCCGGGGGTACACTATTGTTTATTCCGCTTGACGAGAAGGGTGCAGACCATGGTCGCCAAACGCACACCGGGCCAACTCAGGCCATCCTGCAAAGAGAAGGTCTACGAGATCGGCTGGGAGGATCTGCCCCTGTCCTGCCCGACCCCGGACATGAGCGTGTGGAACGCCCATCCGCGTGTCTACCTGCCCATTCACCGCAGCGGCGAGGCGATGTGCGAGTACTGCGGTGCCCGCTACGTGCTCAAAGATCCCGGGCCCGACCAGCCGATGCCACTTTTCGACAACACCGAGATCGAGGACCGATTCCGCCAGGCCCAGCAGCGGGTCCGCGACGCCAAGTCCTGATTCCGGCCGTTCCGACGGTGCGCGTTCATGCCTGAGTCCCGGGCCGCTCGGCCGGTGACCGAGGGTGTCTTTTTTCCGTTGGCGGCCGGCTACGGCGTACTGGCCGTTGTGCTCTCGCTGCTCGGCATGTCTGGCAGCACGGCGCCGGCGGGACTGGCCCTCCCCGCCGGCCATGCCCACGAACTGTTGTTCGGTTACGCGCTGGCCGTGGTCACGGGATTTCTGGTCAACCGCCTGACCGTCCTTCAGTTACTCGTGTTGGCGTCATTGTGGCTGCTGGCCCGGATCAGCTTTCTCTTTGTGCCGGGCAGCCTGCTGGCACTGGCGGTCAATACCGGCTTTGCGCTGGGCGTGGCCGCGATCGCCGCGCCACGATTCACGAAAGCGGCCAAGAAATGGCGCAACCGCCTCATCGGCCCACTGGTGCTGGCCATTGCCAGCGCCGCGGTCGGCTTGCAACTGGCCTTGACGGTCGCCTCCCCGATGGCGGCGTGGATCGTCATCCGGATCGCCGTGGTGCTGTTCGCCCTGCTGATGCTGTTTTTCGGCGGCCGACTGATTGCCCCGGCCGCCGCGGGCGCCATCGAGCGTGCCGGCGGCCGTCTGGAGGCGCGGGTACAACCACGCATCGAGGGTGCCGCACTGCTGGCCATGATCGCGGCGCTCCTGACCGCCCCGTGGCCGTGGCTGTCCCCTGCCCACGGCGGCTTGCTGATGCTGGCGGGCGCACTGACGTTGCTGCGCCTGGCTCGCTGGCAGTTGTGGCGCTGCCGCCAGCGCATCGATCTGATGTGCCTGGGGATCGGTTATGCCTGGCTGGGCATGGGGCTGGTGCTGTTGGGCGCGGCCCGAGGCTTCGAACTCGGCCTGCCGGACAGCGTGGCCGCCCACGCCATTACCGTGGGCGCACTGGGCACGCTGACGACCTGCATCATGCTGCGCAATCGGCTGTTGCGGTTACGCATCGGGCTCGAGCGCTTTCAGGCCGTATTTCTGGCCATGACCCTGCTCATCTCGCTGGCCAGCCTGGCTCGGTTGCTGGGCGGGGCCGGAACCGGCCTGTGGCTGGCCGCGGCGGCCTGGTCTCTTGCCCTGACGCTGCTGCTGGTGATGCTGCTGCGCTTCCGTCAGACCGACCAGCCCGGGTGATCGAAGTACTCGCCATAAACCTTCAATGCGGTATGCAGCTCGTGCAGGCCAGCGTGCACGTCATCGTCTTCCCTTAGCGTCGATGCCGCCCCCAGGGCTGCGGCCAGCAGCTTGTGCAGTTCGGCATCGGCGTCGGCCGGCAGGGCACAGTTGGCGAAGATGAAGCGCACCTGCTCCTCGACTTCGTCAGCCAGCTCGGCCGCACCCTGACGATCGAGCCGATCGGCGCGGTAGTCGCCGTGCGCCTGATCGAATGCGGCATGAATGTCGTCCATACCCTGGCGGAGCGGCCCATCGGTGGGCCAGCGTTCGCCGTGCTCGTCGTGCTTCAACTCGAGATCCGCAACGTCGCCGTGATGGTGGTGATGATGATGGTCATCCACGTCGGCGGCCAAAGCACCGGCCATGAGCAACGTCGCCAGGCAGAGGGTCAATGCGCGTGTCTTCATCTAAAGCTCCTTCGGGGAACGATCGACTTCCAGCCGTACCAGCTCGGCCAGGTAGCGGCAGTAGCGATCGAGGTAGTTCAGGCCGTGGTCGCGTCCCGACAGCCAGGGATTCATCAGCGTGTGCCGGAGCAGGAAAATGCTGTCGGCCTGGGACCCGCTGTCATCGGGATCCTCGACGAAGGTAGCCGGGTCCAGCCCCAGCTCGTCGATCATGCGGCAGGCCACATCTTCGCTGAGCGCGCTTCGCTGCACCAGGGTGCGCGAACCGAAGAACTGGCGGGTGTGAATGTCGAGTTGCTCGCCCACGCTCAGGTGGGCATAGATCCGGCGACCGAAACGGTTCATCTCCCCGAGATCGCGGTTGCCCTCGGGGTTGATCGCCAGGCAGACCAGGTTGGTATCGGGCTCGAAGGGCAGGATGACCCGGGCCACGCCCTCGAGTTCGGCACGCAATTGTTCGATATGGTCGAAAAAGTACTCGCTGTTGACGATGGTCTCGCCGCAAAGCCTTCCGAAGTGATCGTGGTCGAGCGGCAGCACGCGGTGGGTGACCCAGACGCCGGCCGCGGCCGCACCCGGCTTCGAACCTTCCAGTATGTACTGCCCGAGATTGCGGAAGCGTCGCTCGTACTCCGAGTCCGACACGTTCTCGGCATCGTCGAACACGTAGGCGGCACGCTGGCTGATGAAGTCGGTCATGCCGCGGTGGCGGGCCACGTAGGCACCGCAGCCGAAGGGCACGAAGCCGAGTTTGTGCGGATCGACCGTGATCGAATCGGCATGCCGCAGGGCGGCGAAGGCGCCGTAGACCTCGTTGGAGGGAAAGTAACGGAAATCGGTCTGTAGCGACTGCCGGTCGACGAGTGTGCCATCGGCCTGGCGGAAGATGCTCGCCAGGTAACCGCCCCAGGCGGCATCGATGTGGAGCGCGAACTCGCCGCCCTGCTTTCGCCAGCGCTGGCGCAGGGCGACGATGTCGTCGATCGGATCGATGGAGCCGAATTCCGTGGTGCCGAGTACCCCGATCACGGCCAGCACCGGGCGGCCGGCCTCAGTGGCCTCGGTCATGGCGCGGTCCAGATCGGCCGGGTCCATGCGCATGCGCTCATCGACCTTGACCTGCACCACGTTGGCGCTTCCCATGCCCAGGAGCTTGAGCGCCTTTTCCCAGGAATAATGGGCGGTGACCGGCACCATGACGCAGGGACTGCCCAGTTCCGGGTGGCGCTGGTGGAACTCGGCCACGCCCAGCGACTCGACCCGCTCGGCCTCGATGGCCGCGGCCAGGCGCCGCGCCGAACGCCGGTCCAGGCGCTGGTCGATGACCGTGACCAGTTCACGTCGAAGGTCGATGACGGTATCGATGGACAGGTTGAACAGTTCCCGGTCACCGCGTTCACCAAGCGCCCCGCCGATGGCCTGCAGGGTTCCGGCGTCGAAATCGTGTTCGGCCAGGGCGCGCCGGGCCGCCAGCGGCCAGTAGCGCACGGCACGGAAATACCACAGGGCCTCATCATTGGCCAGAGTGCCGCCGGAAGTGACATGCCCCCAGGCACAGGGCTCGACATCGCGGTCGATATTCATGCCGAACATGGCGGCGAGCTGTCGGCCGACTTCGAGTTCGAGCTGGAGCGTGACCGGGGCGGCCTCGTCGGTGACGTGGTTGGGATTGTAGAGGGTGGTCACCAGTTGCGCGATCAGCCCCGGCAGCAGCAGGTCGGAGGCCATGTGGCCGATGTAGCGCGGATTGAAAAACGGTACCGAATTCTTCAGCCTGGCGCTCAACCCGTGCAGCTCGGACTTCATCCGGGCAACGAAGTCGCGGTAGGCCGGGCCGTGCTCGGCCAGCACCGGAATCAGCGGCCGGTCCTCCGGGTGCACGTTGCGGCGCCAGTAGACATGATCGCGCAGGAACTCGACCAGCACCTTTTCGAGCAGGTCGTTGTTTTCAGCGTATGAGCCCAGAAACAGCGGGCTGAGCCAGTCAATCAACTCTTCGCTGTCGAGACGTCCATCGTTTCCGGTCTTGTCGTCGGTCATTTCTTGACCCCAGTCAAAAAGATTCGTTGGCCTTGCCTGTTTAATGGATCGTGGCCAGTCATGGCCGTTCAGTCAACAACAGGCACGTATTGTCATGAACACAATTCACCCGCCCGGCATCGAAGACCTGCGCCGCTTCCCCATCCTCGCCGGGCTACCGCTCGAACAGGCCGAGAAGGCCCTGGCCCAAGCCAGGGTGGTCCACATCGGCCGCGGCGAGCACCTGTTCCACCAGGGCGATTCCGCGCGTCGCATCTGGCTGTGCCGAGATGGCCAGCTCAAGCTGTTCCGGCTCTCCAGCGACGGCCAGGAGAAGATCCTGGCCATCATCCAGCCCGGGCGCAGCTTTGCCGAAGCCACGATGTTTCTGCCCGAGCGTCGCTACCCGGTCCACTGTGCCGCGCTCAAGGCCAGTGAGCTGGTGGCCTTCGACGCCGATGACCTGGTTGCCACCCTGCGCGCTGATCCGGAGGCATGCTTCCGGCTGCTCGGCACACTGAGCCGGCGCATGCAGGAAAAGATCAACCAGATCGAATCGCTGGCCCTGCAGAACGCCCACCTGCGGGTCGCCCACTACCTGCTCGACGAATTCCGGCGTCACGACCGGCCCGATCATTTCCGGCTCGAGGCCAGCAAGAAGCACATCGCCGGCCTGCTCGCGATCCAGCCCGAAACGCTCTCGCGCAGCCTGGCCATGCTGCAAAGCAGCGGCGTGATCGACATGAATGCCCGCCAGATCACCATCAGTGCGCCGGAGCGGCTGGAGCGAATCGCCCGCGGCGCCGACACGCCCCACTGACTCCTGTGTCAGGCCGTGGCCAGCCGCGCCGAGTGGGCCGGCTCGCGCGCCTGACCCGGAGCGCGACTGACGACATAGTCGGCCGCAACCACCGCGGCCAGGACCAGCACCGCCATACCCTGGTGGAGAGTGCCAAGGGTGACCGGCACATAGGTCAGCAGGGTGGCAATGCCCAGCCCCACCTGCACCACGACCACGCCGGCAAGGACATGGAAGGCGCGACGAATGGCCGGATCGGCCGCGCGGCGCCATACCCGGTACCAGGCAATCAAAGCGATCGCCATGGTCGTGATGGCCAGCACCCGGTGGGTGAACTGCACCGTGGCCGTGTTCTCGAAGAAATTGGTCCACAGCGGCTGCAGGCCGAATATGCCCTCCGGGATCCAGCGCCCGGCCATCAGCGGGAAAGTGTTGTAGACCAGCCCGGCGTTGAGCCCGGCCACGAACGCGCCCCAGACGATGGTGACGGCCACCATGGCCAGCAGGGCCAGAGTCCAGGGCCGCCATGATCGCTGCTCAACCCGGGGCTCGCCCGGCCACAGCAAGCGCAGGGCCATGCGAAACATGATGGCGAAAATGAGCAGGGCGACACTGAGGTGGGCAGCCAGCCGGTAGGGGCTGACCCGGGGAATGTCGACCAGCCCGCTCTGCACCATGTACCAGCCCAGCCAGCCCTGGAAGCCGCCCAGGGCCAGAAGACCCAGCAGCGGCCAGCGCAATCGCGTCGGCACCATGCCGCGAACCCAGAAAAACAGCAGCGGCAGGGCGAACACCAGCCCGAGGCCGCGGGCGAGCAGGCGGTGGCCGAATTCCCACCA
>SKSJ01000233.1 GCA_007123055.1 Wenzhouxiangella sp.
CCTTTTACCTTTCACCTGTCTTCTCCCATGCCCGAGTTGCCCGAAGTTGAAACCACTCGCCGCGGACTGGCGCCGCTGGTCGAAGGGAAGCGTATTGCCGCCATCACCGTGCGCCAGCGTGGCCTGCGCTGGCCGGTACCGATGGAAGTCGACGGGCTGGCCGGTGAACGGGTTCATGCGCTCGAGCGCCGCGCCAAGTGGCTGATCTGGCGGCTGGATCATGCCTGCCTGTTGTGGCACCTGGGCATGTCGGGATCGTTTCGCGGCTGGGAGGTGGCGCCCGAACCCGGGGTTCACGACCATGTCGACATCCAGATCGAAAGCGGCCATCTGATCCGCTACACCGACCCGCGTCGTTTCGGTGCCTTGCTGTACTGCACCGGCAATCCGCTGGAGCATCCGCGCCTGGTCGGACTGGGACCGGAACCGCTGGGAGATGAATTCGGCGGCGATGAACTGTGGCAACGCTCACGCGGGCGAAGGGCGCCGGTCAAGAGTTTCATCATGGACTCGCGCATCGTCGTGGGCGTGGGCAACATCTACGCCTCCGAAGCCCTGTTCGATGCCGGCATTCATCCGACGCGCCCGGCCGGTCGCATCAGCCAGGCACGCTACCACCGCCTGGTGCAGACCATCCGCGCCACGCTGGCCGCGGCCATCGAGGTCGGCGGCACCTCCCTGCGGGACTTCACCGTCGGCGACGGCACGCCGGGGTACTTCGGCCAGTCGCTGAAAGTCTATGGCCGCGAAGGCAAGGCCTGCCCCGGGTGCGGTGCACCGGTGCGCCGCAAGGTCATCGGTCAGCGCAGCACCTTCTACTGCCCCGTCTGTCAGACCTGACCCAATCGGGAACAGCGGTTTAGCGCATTCCTGCAAACCGGCATCCACGGATCTTTCTACCGGCCAAAGCGCGGCGGGAGTGCGTTGTCGGGCGATTTCGAAACCGCAGGTTTCGCATGAGTCCGACAACGCACTCCCGCCACGCCCCCTATACATCCCACTTTCACGGCGCTATGCTCAATCGACACCCACCAGGGAGCACCTCATGAGCACCAAACGCATTGTCGGCATTGCCCTGCTCGTCATCGGACTCGGCCTGCTGTTCTTCGGCTTCCAGGCCACCGATACCCTGACCGAGGAACTGCATGAAACGGTCACCGGTCGCTACACCGACGAAACCACCTGGTATCTCATCGGTGGGGCCGCCGCAGCGATTGTTGGACTGTTGCTGACCCTGTTCGGTGGAAAGCGCTGATCGCTGAGCACTACCGGAGCACCCGTTCGAGATAGTCCTTGAGGCGCTGCCAGGCGTGTTCGGCGGCCGGACGGTTGGTTTCGGGATCGCGATCCACATACAGCCAGAAACCGTGCTGCACGTCATCATAGATGTGCACGTCGTTGTCGATGCCGGCCTCGCGCATGGCGGCGACGAAGGCATCCACCTCCTCGACGGCCGGTGAACGGTCCTCGCGGGCAAAAGTGCCGTAGATCTCGTGGTGCACATGCTGCATGGCTTCGGGATCGTCGATGAGCGAACCGTAGAACACGGCCGTGCCCTCGTGGCGCTCACCCCCCAGCGCGTAAGACAGGGCCACGCCGCCACCGAAACACCAGCCAACGGTCGCGACCCGGCCCGTCGACGGCGTATGCGCCCGAACGTACCCGACCGCGGCATCGAGATTGGCGATGATGCGCTCCTCGTCGGCCCGCACCTCGCGCACCAGCGCCATGTTCTCTTCGCGACTCGACCCGGTCCGGCCCGAATACAGGTCGGCGGCGAAAGCAATGTAGCCCTGCTCGGCGAACGCATCGGCGACCTGCTCGATGCGCTCGACCACCCCGTCCCACTCGTGAATGAGGATGACTGCGGGGAATGGTCCGTCACCAGCGGGCAGGGCCAGGTAGCCGCTGGCCCCGGGGTCGTCGTCAAAATAATTCACCCGGCGGCCGGACGGTTCCCCACCGTCACCGGAAATCGCCTGCAACATGGCATCGCCGGTCTCCGAATCACTCGCCACCTGGACCGAGAGGAGGACTGCGAAGAAAAACAGGGTCACGGACACACCGGACAGAACCTTTGCCGTCATGATGCGGTCTCCTGATTGTCGGCCTTTGATCCAAGCATAATCGATGGCTGCCGAAACCGTATTCACATCGATCATTACAATAACCGGTCAACAAGCCGTCTTTCCGGCTGGCAAGACCGTCTGGAGAATCATGATCCGAAGCCTGTTTGCCGCGCTGTCAATACTTCCGCTGCTGGCATCTGCCACGCCCGAGTACGGCACGGTCGAGCGCGACCACATCCGCGCCGAGCTGGTCGCTCAAGTCGAAGCCATCGTGCCGGGCCAGTCCTTCATGGCCGGTGTGCGCCTTCAGCCCGACGAGAACTGGCACACCTACTGGATCAACCCCGGCGACTCCGGGGTGCCGACTACGTTGGACTGGCGGTTGCCCGACGGCATGGACGCCGGCACGATCGACTGGCCCTGGCCCGAGGCATTGCAAATGGGCCACCTGGTCAACTACGGCTACAAGGGCGAGCACCTGCTGCCGGTACGAATCGACACGCCCGACACGCTGGCCCCGGGTGACACGGTCACGCTCGTTGTCGACGCGGCATGGCTGGTGTGCGAGGAGATCTGCATTCCCGGCGACGCCACGCTGGCGCTGGATATCGACGTGGCGGCCGCCGGCAACGGCCGTGAATCGCAGCATGCCGGGCTGTTTTCCGAAACGCTCGAGCGCGTGCCCGATTCGGTCGACTGGACGGCGCGTTTCAATACCGACGGCGGCAACCTGAGCGTTCAGGTGGTGCCCGAGGGCATCGATCTGGATCGTGACTGGGCGTTCTTCGCCATCAACGACAACCTGATCGAGCACGCCGA
>SKSJ01000069.1 GCA_007123055.1 Wenzhouxiangella sp.
CCGCAGGCCGAGTACGGCGCGCATCAGGACGGACTTTCCCGAGCCCGAGCCGCCGACCACGCCGAGAATCTCGCCACGCCTTACGTCAAGGTCGAGCCCCTGGTGCACCACGGTAGGTCCGAACTGGTTGCGCAGACCACGCACCTTCACCACGTGCGCGTCCGTACGCTCCGGCGTGCTCACCATCCCACCTCCATGAAGAACACGGCAGCCAGGGCATTGATGACAATTACCAGGGAAATCGATTGCACCACGGCGCTGGTGGTGCGCTCGCCCACCGACTGCGCGGTACCCGTCACCTTGAAACCTTCCAGGCAGCCGATCAGGGCGATGACGGCCGCGAACAGCGGCGCCTTGACCAGGCCGACCAGGTAATGGCGCAGTTCCAGGGTTTCGTGTATGCGCGACATGAACAGGTCGGGGCCAATCCCCAGCGAAAAAGCCGACACTGTCATACCGCCGGCCATGCCGGCCAGCGTGGCCGCTGCCGCCAGGATAGGCAGCATGAACAGCAGCGCCACCAATCGCGGCATGACCAGCAGCACGAATGGGTCGAGACCCAGCGTGCGCATGGCGTCGATCTCCTCGCGCGCCTTCATGGTGCCGATCTGCGCGGTGAAGGCGCTGGCCGTGCGTCCGGCCAGGATGATGGCGGTCACCAGCACGCCCATCTCGCGGAAAAACGCGATGGTGGTCAAGTCGACCACGAAGAGTTCGGCGCCGAACTCCCTGAGTACCGTGGCACCCAGGTAGGCGATCACCGCGCCGATGAGGAAACTCAGCAACATCACCAGCGGCAATGCATTGAGTCCGGTCTGCTCCATGTAATGGACGGTGGAAGTGATGCGCCACTGTCTCGGCCGGAACAGGGTGCGCACCAGCGACTCCATGCCCAGCCCGACAAACCCGAGGAACAGCTTGAACCCGCCGCCGAAGCTCGTAGTGACCTCGCCGATATGGGCGAGAAAGCTCACCCAGGCCGGCTCCGGGTCGGGTTCGGGCTCACGGTCGCCGACCGCGGCGATGACGGCCTCGAGCAGGGGACGCTGCTCGTCGCGCAACACAATGAACTCGGGAGCGATGCCGGCTTGTTCGGCAGCCTGCACGAGCAACAGCGCGCCAACCGAATCAAGATGCTCGACTCCGGTGGCGTCCAGTGCATCGCAATCGCCGGAGTGCCCCCCGAACGGAGATCCCTGCCCCCCGACCGTGTCGATGCGCCAGTCGCCCGTGGCCACCAGCTGGCCGGGACGGTCAGGATCGGATTGGATATCGGGACTTTCGCTCATGCACAACGCCGCATTGCATTTGGCGCTCAAGTTATCAGAAAGCCCTTGGGACGGACAGGGGCGAAGCGAACGAAAGAACCGGCAGCGGCCCGGGCCGACTGCCGGTCAAAACCGACCCTGGAGAGCCGTAAAGGTCGTCAGAACGCGTAAATGGTGGCGAACTGCAGTCGGTTCATGTTGCCGGACTCACCCGACTCGATCTCGCGGCGGGCATGCTGGTACTCCAACCCGAAGCGCAAATGACGGTTGGCCTGGTAGATCAGGTTGACGTGGGCGCTTTCGGCACTTTTCGTCAGAGCCGTTCCGGTCAGATCGGTGTCGTTGTCGGCACGGAAAGCCGACAAGGTGAAATTCGAACGCCAGCGATCATTCCACAGGTGACGGTAGGACAGGAAGCCGCCGTAGGCGTCGATGGTCTCGAGTCGACCATCGGCGTCGAGCACGGCTTCATTGGCCGTATTGAGCCCCAGGTAACGACCGATCCCCGGCCCGCCCGAGACCATCCAGCGGATGTCGTTTTCGCCGACATCGAACCGTCCCGACAGGCTCAGCGCGATAGCCGTTTCGCGTTCGCGTTGACCGTTCAGGTCAATGCCGAGCTGGCGACCCATCGCGGCGACCGAGAAATGACCCCAGTCGGCGTTGTGGTTGTAGCGTGCCACCAGGTCGGGAATATGGGCCGTGTCGGTGACGATACGACCGCCACCACCGAATGGAGTGACCGTGGTTTCGGGGTTTTCCAGCGCGAACTGCCACGGGCCGTTGGTATAACGCAGCTGGGCCTGTCGCACGAAAATGGTGCCTTCGGCTGGACCGACGAAATCGACATTCTCAGGCAACGCCGCGACGTTGAAGAATGTCGTCCATGTCTGACCGGCCAGCAGGTTGTTCCAGCGCAGAAAGGCATGGCGGACATTCGGACTGGTGGCATTGGTCAGTCGCTCGTCACCGCCGGTGCCGGCTGAGAAATCGAACTCCAGGTAAGCTTGTAGATCATTGTCGGGCCGCAGCACATCGAAGATGAACCGTGTCTCGCGGATATGGGTATCGAAATCCGTCGCCGAGGATTGACCGCCGACCGGTATGGCAGCCGGCACATGGAAGTCGCGCAGGATGGAGTTGGGCGCCACCGACCCGTCGCTGTAGCGGCTGTACATCATGTCGTGCTTGATGAAACCTCGGAAATCGAACTGCGTTTCCGAGGCTGCTCGTTCGGCCTCGCGTTCCTCGATCGCGGCCAGTTCCCGACGCACCTCGGCGACCTCGTCGCGCACCGCCGCGTCCCCGGTTTCCTGTTCGCCACGCTCGTCGAGCAGTTGCTGAACCATGCGCTCCAGCGCCTCGACCCGCTCTTCCAGTGCACGTTCACGCTCGCTCGGCGAGGCGTCGCCGAAGGCGGGCGCCGAAGCCAGCAGCGCAACCAGCGCCATGATGCCCAGGTGTCGTATGGTCATGGATTCCTCCCGTTTCGATCTCGAATGCGGATTGACTGTTGTCCGACTATGCGAGGTTGCACGGGCGTCGGCCATTGGCGATTGGTCTATTAGACGAAGGTCGGAGGTCGGAGGTGGGCGGGGAGCGGGGGTGGTTTCTGTCGGAAGCCCGGGCGATCGGCCAGTTTGATGCGGATGGCTTGGTGGCGTTCTGGTGCCGGCAAGAGTGCGTTCGAGTGCCATCTTGCTAGCTGCCATCTGGACGCAATGTTCAAACTTCAAGTACGGATGAATTTGTGCAATCGTCCGCGCCCCGGCTTCCGCCAGAAACCACCCCCACTCCCCGCTTGAAGTGTTGGAGTAGGTTGAAAGGCGGCTAGGCCGTGCCATCCGACACCGCCGAAGACTGTCGTCGGCCCACCACGATCAATACCATCCGGCCCGCCCCCACACCCCGTGTAGACCAATGTCGCATTGGGCCTGACATCCCCGGCCTGCTAAGATCGAATACAAACAATCCAAGGGCTGGAGTGAGCGTAAAGACCATGGCTAACGAAAAGACCTACCCCGTACCCGATTCCATGAACGATGCCCTGTACGACCGCGAGCGCTATCGCGAGATGTACCAGGCCTCGATCGATGATCCGGAAGGCTTCTGGGCCGAACAGGCGCGTGAGCGACTGGACTGGATGAAGCCGTTCAGCAAGGTCAAGGACGTCTCCTGGAGCAAGGACGACCTGCATATCCGCTGGTTCGAGGACGGCACGCTCAACGTCACGGTCAACTGCATCGACCGCCACCTCGACGAGCACGGCGACGATGCCGCCATCATCTGGGAAGGCGACGATCCGGCCGACAGCCAGCACATCTCCTACCGCGAATTGCACGAAAAGGTCTGCCGCCTGGCCAACGGTCTCAAGGATCAGGGTGTGAAGAAAGGCGATCGCGTCACGCTCTACATGCCAATGATTCCCGAAGCGGCCGTGGCCATGCTGGCCTGCGCGCGCATCGGCGCGGTGCACTCGGTGGTCTTCGGCGGCTTCTCGCCCGAAGCGCTGGCCGGGCGCATCGTCGATTGCGAGTCGTCAATGGTCATCACCGCCGATGAAGGCATTCGCGGTGGCAAGAAAGTACCGCTCAAGGCCAACGTCGACAAGGCGCTGGCGTCCGACGAAGTCACGACCATCGACAAGGTGGTGGTGGTCAAACGCACCGGCGCCGACATCGAATGGGCCGACGGTCGCGATGTCTGGTACGAAGAGATCACCGACAGCGCCAGCAGCGAATGCGAGCCGGAGGAGATGAACGCCGAGGACCCGCTGTTCATCCTGTACACATCGGGTTCCACCGGCAAGCCCAAGGGGGTGTTGCACACCACGGCCGGCTACCTGCTCTACACCGCACTGACTCACGAGGTGATCTTCGACTACCGGCCCGGAGAGGTCTACTGGTGCACCGCCGACGTGGGCTGGATCACCGGCCACAGCTACATCGTCTACGGCCCGCTGGCCAACCGCGCCACCACGCTGATGTTCGAGGGCGTGCCCAACTACCCCGACCACTCGCGCTTCTGGCAGGTGGTCGACAAGCACAACGTGAGCATTTTCTACACTGCTCCCACCGCCATTCGCGCGTTGATGCGCGAGGGCGACGAGCCGGTGAAGAAGGCCTCGCGCAAGTCACTGCGCATCCTCGGTACGGTCGGCGAGCCGATCAACCCGCAGGCCTGGGAGTGGTATCACCAGGTCGTGGGGGAAGGCCGCTGCCCGATCGTCGATACCTGGTGGCAGACCGAGACCGGCGGCATCCTGATCTCGCCGCTGCCCGGGGCGACCGACCTCAAGCCCGGCTCGGCCACGGTGCCGTTTTTCGGCATCAAGCCGGGGCTGCGCGACACCGAGGGCAACGAACTCGAAGGAGCGACTTCCGGCGCGCTGGTCATCGCCGATTCCTGGCCGGGCCAGATGCGCACCGTCTACGGCGATCACCAGCGCTTCATCGACACCTACTTCGCGACCTTCGACAGGCTCTACTTCACCGGAGACGGCGCCCGCCGCGACGAGGACGGTTACTGGTGGATCACCGGGCGCATGGACGATGTGCTCAATGTTTCCGGCCACCGCATGGGCACCGCCGAGATCGAATCGGCCCTGGTCGCCCACCCGGATGTCTCCGAGGCCGCCGTGGTCGGCTTTCCGCACGACATCAAGGGCCAGGGCATCTATGCCTATGTCACGCTGACCGCCGGCGTGGAAGCCAGCGACGAACTGCTCGGCACGCTCACCCAGTGGGTGCGCGAGCGCATCGGTCCGATCGCCAAGCCCGACTTCATCCAGTTCTCGCCGGGACTGCCCAAGACACGTTCGGGCAAGATCATGAGGCGTATCCTCAGAAAGATCGCCGAGAACGACTACAGCAACCTCGGCGACACCTCGACCCTGGCCGAACCGGCAGTGGTCGATGATCTGATCGGCAACCGCAAGAATCGTTGACCAATCATCTTGCATCGTCAAAAGCGGCGACACGAAGGACACGAAGAAGGGCACGAAGCACACGAAGTGAATTATTTTCTTCGTGCCCTTCGTGACTTCTTCGTGATACTTCGTGTTAAATGGAACTATCGGTCACAAGCACTGACGTCATGAGCAAGCACCAGGTCATTGTCGCCGACGATCATCCGCTGTTTCGCGAGGCGCTGGGTCTGGCGTTGCAGAAGGCGCTGGGCGGGGTGGAGATCATCGAGGCCGGCAACATGGCCGAGCTCGAGCAGGTCTCACGCGAGCACGAGCATGCCGACCTCGTGTTGCTGGACCTGCACATGCCCGGTGTGCAGGGTTTCTCGGCTCTGATCTACCTGCGCGCACACCATCCGGAACTTCCCGTTTGCATCATTTCCGCCAATGACAGCAGCACCGTCATGCAGCGTGCGATGGATCACGGTGCCGCCGCCTTCATCCACAAATCGGCCTCCGTGGATGAAATCCGCGAGGCTTTGCAGTGCGTGCTGGCCGGCGATATCTGGTACCCATCCGAGATTGACGGCACGGCCGTGAACACGGCCAACGAAGAGCTGGATGTAGCCGATCGCATCGGTGAGCTGACCCCGCAACAGTTCCGCGTTTTGATGATGGTGGCCGAAGGGCTGCTCAACAAGCAGATTGCCTTCGAGCTCGACATATCCGAAGCCACGGTCAAGGCCCACATGACCGCCATCTTCCGCAAGTTGGGCGTGAGCAACCGCACCCACGCCGTGCTGCTGACCCAGCGCCTCGCCGTTGAGGCACCCAACGGCACCACGCAGGGATCGGGCCGGCACGTCGACTGACCGCACCCCGGTCGCTCCTTCCCGGCGCATGCCGCCGATCTCCGCCCGCGCCGCCCCCTCTCCTCTGTCGTCCCTACGACCAAAGTCGGCCCTACCAATGTCGTATGGGCACCCCGTCAGGCGATCGCTAGACTCGGGTGAAAAGTTCCTCCAGCCTGCCTGCGAGGAGGTGTGACACCCGCACTGACAGGGAGCGAAATACCATGTCCATCGACAGATCCGCAGCCGCCTACTGGAAGGCGAACATCCGCGTCATCACCATCTGCCTGGCAATCTGGGCACTGGTCTCGATCGGTTTTGGCATCGTGTTCAGACCGTTACTGGCCATGCTGCCGATCACCATCGGTGGTACCGACCTCGGGTTCTGGTTCGCCCAGCAGGGCTCGATCCTGACCTTCATCGCACTGATCTTCTACTACACCTGGTACATGAACCGGCTCGATCGCGAGTACGGCGTGGACGAGCAGGAATAAGAGGGAAAGACCATGGACCAGTTCACACTCAATCTCATCGTCGTCGGTGCCACCTTCGCACTCTACATCGGCATCGCCATCTGGGCGCGCGCCGGCACCACGGCCGACTATTACGCCGCCAGCCGTGGGGTCAACCCGGTCATCAACGGGGCGGCCACCGCCGCCGACTGGATGTCGGCCGCCTCGTTCATCTCCATGGCCGGCCTGATCGCATTCGTCGGTTATGACAACTCCACCTTCCTGATGGGCTGGACCGGTGGCTACGTGCTGCTCGCCCTGCTGCTGGCGCCCTACCTTCGCAAGTTCGGGCGCTTCACCGTGCCCGAGTTCATCGGCGACCGCTTCTACTCGACCACCGCGCGCATCGTCGCCGTGGTCTGCCTGCTGGTCATCTCGATCACCTACGTGATCGGCCAGATGACCGGTGCCGGCGTGGCCTTCTCGCGCTTTCTGGAAGTGCAGAACACGACGGGCCTGCTGATCGCCTCGACGGTAGTGTTCATCTACGCCGTGCTCGGCGGCATGAAGGGCATTACCTACACCCAGCTCGCCCAGTACTGCGTGTTGATCACCGCCTACACCATTCCGGCGGTCTTCATCTCGCTGCAACTGACCGGCAACCCGGTGCCGCCCCTGGGGCTGTTCTCCACGCATGCCGAATCCGGACTGCCGCTTCTGACCAAGCTCGACCAGGTACTGACCGAGCTCGGTTTCCACGACTACACCGGCCATCATGGCTCGACACTCAACATGGTGCTGTTCACCATGTCGCTGATGGTCGGTACCGCCGGCCTGCCGCACGTGATCATTCGTTTCTTCACCGTGCCGCGGGTAGCCGATGCGCGCCGCTCGGCCGGCTGGGCACTGGTGTTCATCGCCCTGCTCTATCTCACCGCTCCGGCGGTGGGCGCGATGGCCAAGCTCAACATCCTCACCACCATCTATCCCGATGGTACGGCGGAAGAGCCGATTCGATACGACGACAAGCCGGACTGGATGCTCAACTGGGAACAGACCGGACTGCTGGCCTTCGAGGACAAGAACGAAGACGGGCGTCTCCAGTACTACAACGATGCCTCCGAGGAATTCGCATCAGTCGCCGAGGCGCGCGGCTGGGAAGGCAATGAAATCGTCACCTTCAACCGCGACATCCTCGTACTGGCCAACCCGGAAATTGCACAGTTGCCCGGCTGGGTGCTGGCGCTGATCGCCGCCGGCGGCCTGGCCGCCGCCCTGTCGACCGCGGCCGGACTCTTGCTCGCCATCTCGTCAGCCATCAGCCATGACCTGTTGAAGTCGGTATTCATGCCGAGGATTACCGACCGTCAGGAACTCATGGCGGCGCGTGTGTCCATGGCCTTCGCCATCGTGCTCGCCACCTATCTGGGCATGAACCCGCCCGGCTTCGCCGCGCAGGTGGTGGCGCTGGCCTTCGGCCTGGCGGCGGCCACACTGTTCCCGGCACTGATGATGGGCATCTTCTCGAAGAAGATGAACACGCAGGGCGCGGTGGCCGGCATGCTGGTGGGCCTGATTGCCACCCTGCTCTACATCTTCACCTACCTTGGCTGGTTCTTCATCCCCGGCACCAACATGCTGCCCAACACCCCGGACCACTGGCTGTTCGGCATCTCGCCGCTGTCGTTCGGAGCCGTTGGCGCCATACTCAACTTCGCCGCCGCCATCGTGGTAATGAAGCTGACCGCCCCGCCGCCGGAGCGCATCCAGGAGCTGGTCGAATCCATCCGCGTCCCCCGCGGCGCCAGCGGTGCCATTGATCACTGAGGTGGGCCGGTTGCGCGGGCTTGAGCCCGCGCAACCGGCGGGAAAGGTAAAAGGTAAAAGGTAAAAGGATTGGTACCACCTTTCACTTCCCACCCTTCCTTTTTTCTTTCACCTTTCACCTTTAACCTTTAACCTGCCCTTATGCTTCTTGAATTCATCGCCACCATCGCGCTCGGACTGGGTATCGCCGGGCTGGTCATGGCGCTCAATCTTCTGCTGGGTCGTCGCCTGCCGCGCTGGATCGTGCCAGCCGCCGCCGGTCTGGGCATGATCCTGTTCCTGGTCTACCTGGAGTATTCATGGGCTGATCGCGCCGCCGACCAACTGCCCGAAGGCGTGGTCGTGACCTCGAAAAGCAGCCAAAGCATGTGGTACCGGCCCTGGACCTACGTATCTCCCTTGAGCCTGCGCATGATTGCTGTCGATACCCGGCGCACGCGCACCCACCCGGATCGGCCGGAGCTGGTGATGACGACGGTGGTGTTGTTCGAGCGCTGGATGCCCACCCGCGAGATCCCGGCGGTGTTCGATTGCCGCAACCGACGGCGCGCCGATCTGCACGCCGGAGTCGAGATCGGCGAGGACGGCAGTCTCCCCGGGGCCGACTGGTACCGGCTGGAAGCTGATGATCGCAGCCTGCAGACTGCCTGTGAGACCCACAGCCACCGGGCGCGAATCTCGGAATCGTACTGAAGTCAAGATGGTGATCGCGCCTGCGGATCGGGGATAATGCGCCGCTCTTTTCCCAGCCGATCCGAACTCTCCCCATGACCGAAATCGTTCAAGCCGCTATCGCCCAGACGATCGCCACCGACATCTCCGCCGCACCTGCAGAGGTGACGGCGGCGATCAAGCTGCTCGACGGCGGTGCGACCGTCCCCTTCATTGCCAGATATCGCAAGGAAGCAACCGGCGGACTGGACGACAGCCAGTTGCGCCTGCTCGAACAACGCCTGGGCTATCTGCGCGAGCTGGAAGACCGGCGCGCCACGGTGCTCGCCAGCATCAGTGAGCAGGGCAAGCTGACCGATGAACTGAAAGCAGACATCGAGGTGGCCGACACCAAGGCGCGGCTCGAGGACCTCTACCTGCCCTACAAGCCCAAACGCCGCACGCGGGCGCAAATCGCGCGCGAGGCCGGGCTGGAACCGCTGCTCGACGCACTGCTCGAAGATCCCGGCCAGCAACCCGAAGCCGTGGCCGAAGGCTTTATCGACCCTGACAAGGGCGTGGCCGATGCCCGGGCGGCTCTCGACGGCGCACGCCAGATTCTGATCGAGCGGGCCGGTGAGCATGCCGACCTGATCGGAAACTTGCGGGAATGGCTGGGCAAGGCCGGTCGCATCCATGCACAGGTCGTCGCCGGCAAGGAGAACGAGGGCGCCAAATATCGCGACTATTTCGATCACGTCGAGCCGATCTCGAAGATCGCCTCGCACCGGCTGCTCGCCCTGTTTCGTGCCCGCAACGAGGGCATCGTCACCCTCGACCTGGAACCCGGCGATCCGCCCGAGGAAGGCCATGATCGCGCCATCGGCCGGGTGGCCGCGGCGCTGGGCATCGATCAGGCCGACCGTCCGGCCGACGACTGGCTGGCCACCGGCGCCCGCCTGGCTTGGAAGGCGCGGCTGCACACCAGCCTGAGCGTGGATCTGTTCATGCAGGCACGCGAGAAGGCCGAGAGCGAGGCCATTCGCGTGTTCGGCGACAACCTCGGCGATCTGCTGCTGGCCGCACCGGCCGGGCCGAAAGTGGTCATGGGACTGGACCCGGCCCTGCGCACCGGGGTGAAAGTGGCCGTGGTCGACGGCACCGGCAAGCTCCTCGACACCGCCACGGTTTATCCGCACGCACCGCAGAAGCGGTATGACGAAGCCCTCGCCGTGCTGGCCGGGCTATGCCAGCGCCATGGCGTGGAATTCATCGCCATCGGCAACGGCACGGCCTCGCGCGAGACCGACCAGCTGGCCGCCGAACTGGTGCGCTCGTTGCCCGGGCGCAAGCCGCAGAAACTGATCATCAGCGAAGCCGGTGCCTCGGTCTACTCGGCCTCCGAGCTGGCCTCGCGCGAACTGCCCGGGCTGGATGTCAGCTTGCGCGGAGCCGTCTCCATCGCCCGTCGTCTGCAGGACCCGCTCGCCGAACTGGTCAAGATCGATCCGAAATCCATCGGTGTGGGCCAGTACCAGCACGATGTCGACCAGACCCGGCTGGGTCGGGCACTGGATGCACGCGTCGAGGACTGCGTCAATGCCGTCGGCGTGCACGTCAACACCGCCTCGGCCGCCCTGCTCAAGCATGTGGCCGGCATTTCGGCCACGGTGGCCGACAACATCGTCGCCTGGCGCGACGAGCACGGTGCTTTCCGAAACCGTCGCCAGTTGCTGAAAGTCCCGCGCCTGGGGGAAAAGGCCTTCGAGCAGGCCGCCGGCTTCTTGCGCATTGCCGACGGCGACAACCCGCTCGATGCCTCGGCCGTGCACCCGGAGGCCTACCCGCTGGTGCAACGCATGCTCGCAACAATCGACAAGCCGGTCGGCGAGGTCATCGGCAAGCGCGAGCTGATCAAGCGCATCCGCGCGGCCGATTTCGTCGAC
>SKSJ01000071.1 GCA_007123055.1 Wenzhouxiangella sp.
AGCGCCTTCCGGGGTCGGATGACGGGGTCATGCTCACCCAGGACGGCGGCGCACTCTCCGCAGACATAGCGCCGGTCCACCAAGAACATGGCCTTCTTGGCGTGCGTCTCATCGCACAGCAGGCAGGTCGCGGGCTCGTTGGGCAGGTGCATCCAGGGCATCAGTTCCCTCCTCTCGTGGTCGTGGGTCGAGTTCGGATGCGGTGAACCACCCGGTCCATGCCCCGCCATCGCGGCGGATGTTGGGGCAGGACGGGTCGATGCACCGCGTGAGGACGGCGGGCTGGCCTGCGAAGAACCCCTCACGCACGATCACGAGGTCGTGGTCGTGCAGACGGCTCCTCGCTCGGCCCGTACGTGGGGTCACGGCCCCAACTCGTCGGTGAGGTCCCAGGCGTGCTCCCACACGACCTCCTCGGGCAGCATCTCGTCGGGGTCGTCGAGCACCAGCACCTCGCGCATCCCCAGGTCCTCGCGGGTCAAGGTGTGCTTGGCGCGCTCGCGCTCCTCGACCGCCTGGGTGATGCGTGGCGGGATGTCCCAGTAGAGCGTGCGGTGCTCGGCGCCGAACTCCATGCGCTCGCCCAGGAACGCCGCCTCCGCACGGGTGAGGTCGAGGAGGAAGAACTGGTGGCGTGCCCTCGCGACGAAGGCGTAGTGCTGGTGGATGGCCTCGTCGTCCACCTCGTCGGCGCGCATGGCGTCGAGGTGCTCGGCGACGTCCTCGTGCTCGGGGCGCTCCGGGCGTCCGTAGACGCGCACGTTGCAATGGGTGAGTTGGCTGACGTCAGCGCCGCGCCCCTGTGCGCGCCACTCACGCTCGGTCATCATCGCTCGAACCTTCATCGTGCCTCCTCGTGGATACGGACGGGTGTTCAGCGCCAGGACAGCGAGCCTCCGGTGACGATGGCCTCCAGCGCGCGCAGGACGACGTGCTCCATGCGCAGGCGGAGGAACCACACCCGGTCGGCGAGCGTGGGCTCGGTGCGGGAGACCAGGGCGACGTACTCCCACCCGGCCTCGTCGTTCGCGGTCATGCGGGCGTGCAACCAGCGCTTCATGGCATCTCCTCATCGGTCCAGGGCGTGAGTGCCCACCCCCGTGCAGGGACGCTTGGCCCCTGCACGAGAGCGGTGGCTCAGCCGAGCGACGCAGCCGGGACGACCTCGGGGGTCACACCAGCGGCGACCAACTGCGCGACGATGGCCTCCTTGGGCGTGTCGAGCAGCACCTTGCGGGTGGCGGGCGTGTTGTCCAGCCCGAGCGCGTCCGCGACCACGTAGGCCGAGCGACGGGCCAGCGTGCCGGAGTGGCGGAAGCCGATGACCACCTTCGCGGAGGCGTTGGCGGGTGCGGCGTGCGTCACCTTGGCGGTCTCGCCGTCGCGGAAGCGGCTCCACGCGGCCACCTGCTTGGGCGTGCCGTACACGACCTCGCCGTTCTTCTTCGTGAAGGGCACCTTGCCCTCGGTCGTGGCGGGCGTGGACGTGCCGCTCTGCGCGGCGTCGATGGCGGCGGACAGGGCTGCTGCGTCCAGGCCGAGGGCCTGCGCGAGCAGGGTGATGATGGCGTCCATGTGCATTGCCTCCTTGGGCATCGTGCGCGTGAGATCACGCGCGCTTGGTGAGCCTGAGTGGCTCCGGCAGGCCACCGCGCGGGCGATGACCTCCCAGGGCGCTCAGACCAGCTTGGCGCGGTCGGACAGCGTGACGTGCTGGGTCACGCGAACAACCGCCCATCGTGCCGCCGTGCGAGCCTCGACCCCTTGCGCCAGCGCATAGCGCGCGGCGCGCATGGCGCGCTCGAACGTCGGTCCATCCGGTTCCACCACCACGCGCTCGCACTCGAGCTCGTGTGCGACCAGCGTGGCGAGGTCCGTCTCGGGCGTGTTGCGTCGGGTGAACATCCACTCTCACCTCCTCCATGCGTATCCGAACGTTGGCCTCCAGACGGGCGTCCAGAGGCGTTTCCCCTGTGTCCTCGTGGGCGTAGGAGCCGAAGCTCCCACGCTCCCACGCCTCACACGGACGTGAGTCCGTGCTCACGCAGGGCCTCGTAGACCACACGGTCGTGACCGCGTAGTCCCTCGTGGCCCTCCAGCGTGTGCTCCACCAGCGACCATGCCTCGTGGGCGGTGGTCGCCTCGGTCACACGCTCCTCCGAGCCGAGGCCCACGAGGACGCCGTTGAGCGCCTGCGCGAGGCCACCGACGTAGCCGCTGTCTAGGCGCGCGTCCATCTCGGCGATGTCCAGCGCGCCCAGCAGGGCGTGGAGGGTGAGGATGAGGGTGGTGATGGTGTCCATGATGGCCTCCTAGGCGCATCACACACCCGCGAGGTGCGGGCATGGTGGGCTTACGCCCACGGGGACACAGGGGGGGGTTAGGGGGGGCGGGTGGCCGCCCCCGGTCGGTCAGAGCGTGCTCGCGGGCACGATGACGGGCTCGAACCCGCTGGTGCGGATGGCGTTGGCCACCGTGCGCTCGCTGATGCGCTTCGGCAGCGGGATGCCCGCCTTGCGCAGCGCCGTGCGGGAGCGCTTCGCCAGGAAGCCTCCTGCCGTGAAGCCCACCACCAGCTTCGCGGGCGCCTCGAGCTCGACCGCGTGGGTGACCTGCGCGGTGGGCTCCAGCCCCGCCTGCACCAGCACCCGCTCGAACGCCTCAGCGGGGTCCTCGGTGGCGTTCAGCGCCTCCAACTCGCGCAGCGCCTCCTTGCGGTTGGCCTCCTCCTCGCTCCAGGCCACGTTGGTGGCCACGTAGGCGCCCGGCCCGTGACGCTTCGCCACCGCAACCGCGATGGCCTCGGACGTGCCCCAGGCCACGATGTCGCCCAGGGAGTTGCACACCACGTGCGTGGCGTGCTCGGGAACGGTCA
>SKSJ01000174.1 GCA_007123055.1 Wenzhouxiangella sp.
ATTCCACCATTCGTGCCCGGACATGTAACGGAATCGTATCAACAACTTCCTGCGGAAAGACCAAGGTGTAACAAAAGCGTCAACGCGGACCGACTATTCCGCTGCGCTACAGAGTCGGCCGCTTACGCTAAACGTTATACGCTATGGCAGATGTGAATCCGGATCCATTCGCTCATGAAGGATTCGAATGATTTCCACCATGTCAGTTACGCGGTAGTAGATTACGTGGGATCCTTCGGGAAACTTGCGGTAGCCTGGAGAAATCTCATCGCAGATGTTACCGATCGAGTCATTTTTACTAATAAGCGAAAACGCTTCATCAAGCTGCCCAAGGTAGTGGTTTCGCTTTGCCTTCCCCCATCTTCGTTCAGTGAACCGACCGATTCGGAGCAAATCCTGTCGAGCGGCTCGGGAGACCCGGAATTGGCCTTTAGCCACTTGCGTTCTCGTCCAGCTCGGAGATCACAGATTCCAGCGAGTAATTGTCGAACCCGCTTTCCTCGCCTTCTCGCAGTGCCTGCCGTAAAGCTCGAACCTTTTCCTCTCGTTCCTCAAGCAGCCGCAGGGCTGCCCGTATTACCTCGCTCGCCGAACCGTAGCGGCCTTCCGCCAGCTGTCGGGAAACGAATTCGTCAAAGTGCCCGCCTAATGTAATGCTAGTGTTCCTTGCCATAATGAACCTACCGTGTACCATAAAATACCCAATAATGGTACACGCGTATAACAAAGGGTTCAACCGGACCCCGGAAAGCTCCGGGCCGGCAAAGCCGGGCGAGTTCGGTGGCGGGGCCGGTTAACCCAAACGTTAACTGGCCGTAATGGCAAAGGAGTGCCAGGTGTCGAAAGTAATCGCGCTCATGTCCATGTCCCTGGATGGTTTCGTCGCCGACCGTGAAGATGGTATCGCCGAAGTATTCAACTGGTACATGTCATCGGGAGACGTTGATTTCCACACCGGCGGATCGGATCCCATGACGTTCAAGGTGTCGGCGTCCAGCGCCGAGCACCTTCGCAATATCTGGCGGGAACTGGGTGCAGTCATAACCGGCCGCCGCACCTTCGAGGTAGCCGATGGCTGGAACGGTAATCACGCTTGGGGCCCGGCATTTGTCCTCACCCACGACACTCCCGATGGCTGGCCGCGCCCCGATTCAAGCGTCCAATTCGTGACGGATGGAATCGAGAGCGCCGTAAGGCTAGCCAAGGCCGCCGCGAAAGGCAAATCAGTCGGGGTTCATGGCGCTGACACCATCCAGCAACTCCTCAACGCGGGTCTTCTTGATGAGATCCATGTTGATATCGCAGCGGTCCTTCTCGGTTCTGGCGTTCGACTCTTTGACAACCTGGTCGGCACTCCGGCTACTCTTGGTAACCCAACGGTCATAAAAGGTGTCGGCGTAACTCACCTCCGTTACCCAGTGCGGAAGGCGTTGGCATCGGGTAGTGCCAGCTAACAACAGCATGAAACGGATGGCGCTGCGGATCGGCCTATGATCCTGAGCGCTAGGAGGGAATATGAGAGTACATGGTATTTGTCTGGTTCCGCTAGCCGCACTCTTTGTGTCGGTTTGTGTCTTGGCAGAGGAGCAGCAGCGCTCTACTGATCTGGTTGAGTTGACGACTCAGCTGAGCGATACGGCCCTTACCATCGAATGCAAGCCACGATTCGAGGAGATTGGAAAAGCGGATGATTGGATAGGAAAGTGCAATAAGCTTGGACGCGCAGTGCTAGATTCCGCTGCGGCGTCTGGGCAGATCGCCCCGGTAGAGGGGCTTGCTTTCGGTATGGCGTCCCAGTTCCTGAAGAAACTGCCGGCTAGTGCTAGCCTATCCGAGCGGACTATGTCCAGGGAGATACCCCTCTTGGAAAAGTCCTCCTGACAAGTCGCTCAAGTTTGTTCCAGCTCCATCGTGCCACCTCCGTACGCGCGAGAGGTGTGCCGCTCAGCTAAGACGTAAGCCCTACACAGTAACCGAAGAGACGTCGTGAACTCACACTTCCGAAAGGCTGGCTTTATCGCATTGGTGATCTTGCTTTCAGTAATGATAAGTGGATGTGCTGCTTATGGTCATTGACCCGAAAGACAGCCCGGGCCAGATCATCGATACCAGACTGGTGGGGTCGAGGTTCCCCCTGGGCACTTGCCGCCGCCTGGCCTGTCCGCCGGATTTTGATGTCAGGGCGCATGTCGGCGTATCGGGACGCGCTTGCGATTGAGATTGGTGCCTCTGACGAAACGAGTGGCACGTGCGGCGGAGGTATTGGCTAGCGGTACCGGCGTCGTCTTGGTGGAGGGTATCGTCGCTCTTCGTCCAAGCGCCCATGAGTTACTCTGCGAGGTCATTGATCCGATACCGTCAGCACATCGCTGTGCGAACGAGTATAAAGCCTTGATTGAGAACGCCCAGCGTGCGCTCGAGACTTCGAAGCTCGGTTCGTTGCTGCCGGATTTGCCGCGCAAATGGCTGGTGGTGGAGGAGTTCGGTATCGGCACGATGGAAATCTGCCGGGCGCCCTAAAAAACCGGTTGCAGCGCACGGGCAGACGGCATTGCGGTCGCAGCGCGAGCACGTCACTCAATTGTGTGCTCGCGTCTCTGGGTGATGGCTCCCCCATTGAATTTCCAACGAACCGGGGTCAATTTGGCCATGGACGCTGATGCGATGACAGACCTGCCTTGCGGCAGGTACAGAATGTAAACCAGTTGGAATTCAAATGAAAACAGCTTTGATTGTGGCTTTGGGCGGTGCTATCGGGTCTGTGTTGCGCTACTTTCTATATGTCTTGAGTGCACACTTCGCGCCAGACTGGCGATTTCCGATCGCAACATTTTCGGTCAACATCCTTGGTTGTCTACTCGTCGGCGTGCTGGCCGGGCTTGTCTTGAAACAGCACCTTCTATCGCTGGAGGTGCGACTTTTTCTGTTTACCGGGATTGCCGGTGGTTTCACCACATTCTCGGCGTTCGGGCTGGAAACGTTTTACCTGCTGCGAAAAGATGAAGTCGTGATTGCGGCGAGCTACGTGGTGTCGAGCATCATTGTGGGGATTGCTTTCGTCTGGCTCGGCTTCATGCTCACGGGTACACGCTCTTAATCAGTGCGATCAGTCCTCAACAGACAATCAGCAGACGGTGTGGTGCGAGTGAGTACGGCCTTCGTGGCGATGGCCGCAATCTGCTGGGGGCTGTCCGGCGGGATCGGCGGCATTCTGACGGGTGAGGGGTGGAGTCCGCTTGTGGTTTCGTTCTATCGTGGCGGCATCGGCTTTGTGTTCGTTCTGGTATGGCTGCTACTGCAACCGAGCGGCAATGGTCTGACCAGCGGGCGCATGTGGTTCTGGTCTGCGGTTGCCGGCCTGGGTGTGGCGGGCAATTTCGCGTTCTACTTCATCAGTATTGCCGAGGGCAGCGTGGCTGTTGCCGCGACGCTGATGTATTGCGCGCCTGTGTTCGTGTTCCTGGTTTCCTTTACCCTGGGGCTCGAGCAGCCCACGGTATTCAAGTGGGTGGCCATCGCCCTGGTCATCCTCGGAGTCGTTCTGCTCACGGGCATTTATGACGTGGCCGCAGGAGAGGTATCGCTGATCGCTGTCGGCGCCGGCCTGCTTTCCGGTCTGTCCTACGCGCTGTTCATTTTCGGCTTCAAGTACGCGGCGCTCCATGGGAGCCCACAGGCCATCCTCGTGATCGCTTTTGCCGTACTTGCCCTGATCCTTTTCGTACTGGCCGATACCGAGCAGATCGTGGCGGTGCCGGGGGAGTCGCGCTGGCCGTTGTTCGTGCTACTGGGCGTGATCGGCGCCGGCCTGTCCTTCATTGCCTATATCGTCGGTCTGAAGCATACGGTGCCGGCGGTTGCCTCGATCGTGGCCATGGTCGAGCCGGTCACGGCATCACTGTTTGGAGTTGTGGTGCTGAATGAAACCCTGGCCGTATTGCAGATGACGGGGATGGCATTGATACTGATCACCGTTACCACACTGAGTGTGCGATTGCATGGTCCAGACAAATTAGATTAGACACCCCGGGCATTCCCGCGGGCCAGTACTTTCCCGGCGAAAGCAGAGCGACCGCCGGGCGCCATGATTGTCATCTTCTACCTGGTAGCGGAGCTTGGTGCCGTATACAGGTTCTACCGCGAGGAACGCCATATGGCGGCAATGCGTAAAAAGCGGCAATGAAAGGCCTGTACTGGCGATCATCCGGCGACATTCCCGGTCCGACCAGATAGAGAAGCCGGCTGCCTGTCGATAATGAATTGGAGGGTTGAATGAGTATGGAAGGTAACTTCGCCAGTACCGGGATGGTTTTCTACCTGTTCGGGATCTTCTGTGCATACTGGACGCAGACAACGAATCGGAGTCCCTGGCTGTGGTTCTTTTGCGGGTGGCTTTTCGCCCCCATCACGGGGATCGTTCTCCTGATCAAGAATTCGAACGATCGCTCGGGTCCAGGCGTGACTCAGTGAGCCCCTCGATTCCGGTGCCCGGTGTCCGGGAGCGGTGAATGTGGGCGTTACGTCGAATTTGCGAGGTAGCTATTAATGAGATCCAGTCATTATCCGAGGTGGTCGGTGTACCTGGCGGGTAGCGGGGCGTTCATTTTTCTGGCGTCGTTGTTTGCCCTGATGCTGGTGCCGGCCGAGGAGCCGGCGTCCCTTCTGGAGCAGGTGTTGTGGGTGGCACTGCTGGTCGCATTTCTCGCGCTGCTCCCGCTGTTTTTCCTGCGTTTGAAGGATATGGTCATCCGGCTCTCGGAGTCGCCGGGCGAGGACGATGCACGGTCTCGCCGACAGGATCCGACTGCGGCCCGCGACCAGGCGGGACGTCGCCGGGATAAGGACGACTGAATGGCGCGATGCCGATGGGAAATGCTTGATAGTTCACATGCATTCGTTATGGTGGAAAACGTTCACGCGTTGCGTTCGGTCGGTGCCGTGCCCGGCGCACCGTCCGCGCGCATGACGCCATTCATTCAAATCGGGAGTGCGAGATGAGCCAACCCATCATTGCCGACAACAAGCCGATCAAGGTCAATCTGGAGAAAGGCAAGGAATATGCCTTCTGTCGCTGCGGGCGCTCGAAGGATCAGCCGTTTTGCGACGGTTCGCATTCCGGAACCGGCATCGAGCCGAAGATGTTTACCGCCGACGAGGATGGCGAAGCGGTGCTCTGCCGATGCAAGCAGACGGCCGATGCACCCTACTGCGACGGCACCCACAGCCAGTTCGGTGACGATGACGTCGGCAAGGAGGCACCGGAAGGTTCGGATGAAGACGCCGACGACAACAAGGCGCCGAAGCCGAAAGCGACGACCGAAGAGCCGACTGTCGAGATCATCCATCGCATGGCCGAGGAAGGGCCAGAGAAGATCGGCAATCACGGGCCGATGGTGGCCATGGGCGTACCGCGCCATGAGTTGCCGCACTGGGACCAGATCCAGTTGATGGTCGCGCAAATGGCGACCAAGCCCTTGATGGAGGACGTCGCGGTCGATACCCGGCTGGTGATCGGCCCGGAAGCCAGGAAACCGCTCGAGCTCGATATTCCGTTGTTCGTCTCCGACATGAGTTTCGGCGCGCTGTCGCCGGAGGCGAAGGTGGCCCTGGCGAAGGGGGCCGAACAGGCCGGTACCGGCATCTGCTCGGGCGAGGGCGGTATGTTGCCCGAGGAGAAGAAAGCCAACAGCCGGTATTTCTACGAACTGGCCAGTGCGAAGTTCGGCTACTCGGAAGACCTGCTGGCCGATATCCAGGCTTTCCACTTCAAGGGCGGTCAGGGTGCCAAGACCGGAACCGGCGGCCACCTGCCGGGCAGCAAGAACACCAAGAAGATCTCCGAGGTGCGCGGCATTCCCGAGGGCGAGCCGGCAATCTCGCCGCCGACGTTCGAGGATCTTTCCAGCGTGGCCGATTTCCGCAAGTTTGCCGACCGGGTGCGCGAGATCAGCGGCGGCGTGCCGGTGGGGTTCAAGCTCAGCGCCAATCATATCGAGCGCGACATCCAGTTCGCGCTCGATGCCGGCGCCGACTACATCATTCTCGACGGCCGCGGCGGCGGCACGGGCTCGGCGCCGGAGATCTTCCGCGACCACATCAGCGTGCCCACCATTCCGGCCCTGGCGCGGGCGCGCCGCTACCTGGACGACCAGAATGCCGGCGGGCGGGTGACGCTGATCATCACCGGGGGCTTGCGCATGCCGATCGATTTCGTCAAGGCCATGGCGCTCGGCGCCGACGGCATCGCCCTGGCCAACAGCGCCATGCAGGCGATCGGTTGCGTGAGCGCGCGCATCTGCAATACCAACAACTGCCCGGCCGGGATTGCCACCCAGCGCGAGGACCTGCGCGAGCGGCTCGATGTGGATCATGCCGCCGATCGGCTGAAAAACTTCTTCGACGTATCTGTCGGCCTGATGCAGGTGATGGCGCGCGCCTGCGGTCATTCCTCGCTGGCCGGATTCAACCGCGAAGACCTGGCCACCTGGCACCGCGACATGGCCCGGCTTTCGGGCGTGCCGTACGCCGGCGTCGGCGACCCCTGAATCACGACGTTCAAGAACCGGCTCGGTTCATTCATTTAAGCAGCCCGCGGCGTGCAGCCGGCGGGCTGCTTCGCTTATGCTGGGGAAAACCGTTTGCCTTTCCAGGGAGCCAACGCATGAACTGCCGGTTTGTAACACCCTTGCTGCTGTTGCTGGTCTTCGCCATGGGCCTGTCCGTGGCCGGGCCTAACGATACGCCCATTCGCATCGGCGCGACCATGTCCGAAACCGGCGCCTACGCCACCCAGGGCATTCCCGCACGTGACGGTTACCGGCTGTGTGCCGAACACGTCAATGCCGCCGGCGGCCTGCTCGGGCGCGAGATCGAGTTCGTTATTTACGACGACCGTTCGGCTACCGATACCGCCATCGCGCTGTACGAGGAAATGCTGGCCGAGGGGCTGGTCGATGCGGTCATGGGCCCTTACGGCTCGACGCTGACCGAGGCGGTGGCGCCGGTGACCGAACGCCACGGCATGGTGCAGATCTCGCCGCTGGCGGCGACCAGCTCGATCTGGGAGCAGGGCCGGGAGTACCTGTTCATGGTGCTGCCGCCCGCCGAGCTGTTCCTGGCCGGGCTGATCGACATGGCCGACGAACGCGGGCTCGAGCGCGTGGCGGTGATTGCCGAGGATCAACTCTTTCCCCGCGCGGCCGCGGCCGGCGCGGCGGAAATGGCGGCCGAACGCGGCATGACGGTCGTCTTTCACGAGACCTATCCCTCCGGCACGGAGGATTTTGCTGCGATAGTCACGGCCCTCGATGAAGGCGAGGTGCAGGTGCTGGCGATGGCCGCCTCGGCGCTCGACAACTTTATCGGCCTGACCCGGCAGATGAAGGCGATGAACGTCGACGTGGAGATGTTCGGCACCTCCGGTGCGGTCTCCGAGTTCCAGGAGGCGCTCGGCGAGGATGCCGAGTACGTCTACGGGCTGTCGGCCTGGGAGCCGGGGCTGCCCAATCCCGGCAGCGATGAGTTCGTCGCGGCCTACGAGCAGGCCTATGGCCGCATGCCGAGTTTTCATGCCGCCGGCGCCTATGGCAGTTGCCAGTTGTTCGTCGAGGCAGTGGAACGAGCCGGCAGCCTGGACCAGGACGCCATTCGCGAAGAACTGCTGGCGCTGGAAACCGAAACCGTGTTCGGCCCATTCGAAGTCGATGAGCGCGGCTACCAGACGGCCAACCAGGGCCTGTTCATCCAGTGGCAGGACGGCGAGAAGGTGGTCGTGTGGCCCGGGGACCTGGCAACCGCCGAGGCGCGTTACCCCACCCCGCCCTGGCAGGAGCGCTGAGGCCCGAACGCATCCCCGGACCGGAGATGGGTCAGTCGAGGCGCGCGCCGTCGAAGTAGCGCACTCGGCAGTGGTCGCCGCGTGTGTTGAGGCCGATGAAGACAAAGCCCGAACGCTGCCACACGGCCTCGTTGCGGGCGCGCTGGATGATCGGGTTCTCGATCTCCATGTACAGGCCGCGCCCCGAGGGGTCCTCGCCGCTGGTGAAGCGTTGCTGGTGGTAGTCCAGGGTGGCGAACAGCATGTGGAAGCCGATGTCGCGCTGGCGGAAACCTTCTGCCACGTAGGCGCGCATGCTCCATAACGGCACGCGCAGGCGCGGTTTGGTTTCCAGGTAGGTGGTGACCATGCCGGCGATGCGGCCCGAAGACTGCTCCCTGGCCACCAGCAGCAACTGGTCGAGCCGGCGTTCGGCCTCCTGCCGCGGCAGCGCGCGCTCGGCCAGCCAAAGCTCGAAGGCGCCGTCGATCAACTCCCGGTTGCCCGATTCGCGCACGTTGTCGATGTCGAACTCGTCGAGTCGGCGATCATTCATGGCTGGCCCTCCGGATGAATGCGGGCGTGGTCATAGTAGCGAACTCGAAGCTGGTGACCGCGGTCGGTGTAACCGGCATGAACCAGGCCGGTGTGTGGCCAGACCGCTTCGGGCCAGGCGCGCTGCAGGTCGGGCCGCGCGATTTGCACCAACAGCCCGATCTCCCCGGAATTCCCTTGCGCCTGTACTCCTTCATCGAGAATCTCGCAACCGGCCGACAACAGCGCCAGCCAGTCGGCCGGCTCGGCAGCCTGTTCGGTGAGCAGGCAGCGGTAGATGTGGAAGGGCTGGTTGGCGAACAACGCCAGCCGCGCCGAACCGGCGGAATTGACACCGACGATCTCGCCGGCAGCGTCGCGAAGCAGAGCCAGCACCTCGGGGAGTCGTTCGCGGCCCTGCTCGGGAGTCAGCGCGTTGCGGGCGCTCCAGAAATTCAGCAACTCCTGCGACAGGGCGTCGTCGAGTTGTCCGTGGACGCGTTGCAGTGTGTGAGCGGAGGCGGTGGTCATGATCGGGAGCTCTCCGGTGGCGAAGCGGGGCGCTGGACCTCGGCCAGGGCCTCGCTGGGCAGTGCAAAGGAAATCGGCACCTGCGGGGCGTCGCTGGCGAGTACGTCGGGAAAGCGCATGCCCGGCAACACGGCGACGGCAAAGACCTCCTGCACGGCTTCCTCGAATTGGAGAAAGGCAACGATACGGCCGCTGCGCAGGTCCACCACCCACACGCCGCTGTGACGCTCGGATTCACGCTCGGTCAGCCGGATGCCGGAGAAGGTCGCCGATTCGCGCACCTGCGACAGGCCGACGAAGGCGAACGGGCCGAAGAAATCCAGGCCCCTGGTGAAGCCAGGCAGCTCGACCACGGTTTCGATCCTGCCTGAATCGAGATCGACGGTGGCGAGGGTGCCGTTGCCGGACTCCAGCACCCACAGCCGGCCGTCATGCCAGCGTGGCGAGTGGGGCATGGACAGGCCGGAGCAGATGGCTTCGCCGCTGTCGACATCCAGCAGCACGCCCCCGGCCGCCTTGTCATCGCGCCAGCCGCCGGCGGTATCGGTCTGCCCGAGTGCGGTGACGTACTTCGGCCGGCCGTCGACCATTTCCAGGCCGTTGAGGTGGCAGCGGTCTTCCGGGGCATAGCCCGAGATGAATGGCGGGCGCCAGCGCGGCACGAAACTGTGCTCTCCGTCGAGGGTGCACAGGCAGGAAAAGCGGGTATTGACGATCCACAACCCCTCGTCACCGTAGGCCATTTCATGGATGTCGATGTTGCCGGTGATGTGGCTGTTGCGCGGCAGGTAGGCAGCGTCGTGGCGGCCGGGGGGCTCGAGCTTGGCGGCCACGTCGGCCATGTTGCGGTACTCCTCCACCGTGGTTGCCGTACCCAGCGCCAGTCGTCCGGCGTTGTGAGCCAGTCCCATGGGTCGCTGGTAGACCTGGAAGTGGGTGTTGATGACGCCGTCGTTCTCGCGCAGAATGGCCAGTTTGCCGGCCTGGTAGGTGGTGACCAGGACAGAACAGCCGAGTTTCCGGAGCAGATCGACGAAACTGCGGGTATGGACGCTGCGAAGGGCCTCGGCCGAGTTGTTTGCGGCAGTGCCGGCAGCCGCGCTCTGCGTTGGGTCCGGTGGCATGGGGATGGGTGGTTCCGGGTGATAAAGTGAGTGGCCAATTATGCCTGCTCTGCCGCCCGATTCCGAGCTGGCCGCTGATCAGGCCGCGGGGGCTTTCATGTGAAGGGGGTTTGCCATATTATGGACCACTCAATAAAGGGTACAGCGCCGCCGGGGTCTCCGTGCGCGGCCGCTTCCGAACAATCAAAAGGGAATCCCATGCAAGCAAATCGCAAGTTTCGTGCCGTGCCTCGCCGTCACGCACTGACCGTGGCCGTCGGTTTGGGCCTCGCCTCCGGTGCCGTGCATGCCGATGATTTCGAGGTCACCTCCGCCGATGACAGCGGGCCAGGCTCCCTGCGCCAGGCCATCCTTGACGCCAATGCACTCGATGGTCCGCATTCGATCACGTTTGCGTCGGATCTGGTCGGCGAGACCATCAGCCTGGCATCGGACTTGCCGACCATCGAGGAGGACCTCTCGCTGCAGGGCAGTGAAGTGACTCTGAGCGGTGCCGGTGAACATGCCTGCCTCAGATTCAACTCAGTCGACCTGGAGATCGATGGCCTGACGATCCAGGAATGCTATTCGAGCTACGGCGCGGCCATCTATGGCGCCGGGGGCAGCCTGACCATCACTAATGCCACCCTGACCAACAACTCGGCAACCTATGATGGCGGCGCCATCGAGATGTTCAATGGGGACTCGTTGTGGATCGAGGACTCGGTGATTTCCAACAACTCCTCCGAGGAGGGTGGCGGTGGTGTCGCTGTCACCGATGTGTTCAGCACAACGATCATCGGTTCCACTATCAGTGAGAACTCGGCCAGCAACGATGGCGGTGGCGTAAGCGTCAAGTACGGTTACGAGGTTTCCATCGTCAACTCCACCATCAGTGGCAACAACGCCGGTGGCGACGGCGGTGGACTGTTCGTGGAAACTTTTGCCGGCGCGAGTCTTGACGGCGTCACCGTTGACGACAACACGGCCGAGAGAGACGGCGGCGGCATCGCCTCGTTCGGCGGCCTGCACCTGCACTCAGGCACCCGCGTCGAGAACAATACCGCGGGCATGGCCGGCGGGTTGCTCAACTACAATTTCGACGGCGGTTTGATGCGTGGCGACGGTCAGCGTGAATCGACCGGCACGAAGTTCATCCTCGAAGACTCGGTTATCGGTGGTAACACGGCCACCAGCTTCGGGGGCGGATTGGTGCAGCTGAGCGTGGGCGAAGAAGAGCCACGGCCGGTATCGACCCGTCAGGCCGATTCGCAGTTTGAGATCCGCAACACACAGATCTCGGGCAATAGCGCGGATTTTGCGGCTGGCGGTTTCCTTTATGCTGTCAACACCAACGGCCACGTCAGCGATACGCTGATTTCCGATAACACGGCCACCGGTCCGGTCGGCGGCCTGATGGCTGCCGCGTTTGAAAGCCGGTTCGATCTCGTCGCCAGCACCATCAGCAACAACCAGAGTGACGAGTTTGCCGGAGGCATGTTCCTGGCCTCCAAGTACTCCTCCGAGGCCGTGATCAGCAACTCGACCATCAGCGGCAACACCGCGCCGGTTGGAGGGGGAATCGCTGTCGGCCTGAACCAGGACAGCCTGGCCGGCCTGCTGGGCACCACCATTACCGCCAATGCCGCAACGTATTCCTATGGCGGTGGTGTGCTGACCAACTTTCAGGACCCCAACACGCTGTTCATCGCCAACAGCATCATTGCGGGCAACACCGCCGAGGTGGATTCGCCGGATCTCTCAGCCGGCGGACTGGTTGGCGACGAATCAATGGATCGTCGTCTCGATGCGGCCGTCAGCAGCCTGATGGAGCGGATTCGTGCCAATGAACGCACACCCGATGGATTCGGACAGCGATTGGCGAGTCGTGAAGACCGTGGCGAACGCGATCCGGACAACACGACGTTCGAGGTCAGCTACAGCCTGATCGGCAGCGAGCCCGACAGCGGCAACTTCCAGCCCGATGCAGCGACCAGCGATGTACTGGGGCTCGATCCCGAGCTCGGAGCCCTGGGCGACAATGGCGGCCCGACTCCCACGCACCTGCCGGCGCTGCTGAGCCCGGTGGTCAACCTGGTGGCCCTGGGTGAGTCCGGTTGCGACGATGGATTCGATATCGACCAGCGCGGCTTCCCTCGTCCGGGATCCGAAAGCGAGGGTTGCGATGCCGGTAGCGTCGAGCTCCAGGAGATTCCCGAGGCCGGTATCCGGCTGACGCCGGATCTGGATTTCGGTGATGTCCTGGTCGGCAGCGCCGCAGGGCCCCTCGAAGTGGTGCTGAGCAGCGAGGGGAACATTACGCTGACGGTTGAGGACATCGCCGGCGTTGACGCACCGTTTGCGCTCGACTTTTCCGATTGTGCCGCAAGCCTGCCGTTCCAACTCAATCCCGGTGAAAGTTGCAACCTGGCGGTCACCTTCTCACCCGATGGGGTTGGTAGTTTTGCGCAGACCGTGACCGTGGCATCCAATGCCCAGGACGGAGACGACAGTTTCGTGCTCAGTGGCCAGGGCGTTGAAGGTGACCTGGTGCTTTCGCCGACTTCCGGAGCATTCGGCGATATCGAAGTCGGCGACACTGGAGAATTCGAGCTCACGGTCGGCAACGACGGTGACGGCGACCTGCAGATCGACGATATTGTCGGCCCGAACGCTCCGTTCAGCCTGATCGGCGGCGACTGTGCCGATGTGCCCTTTGTGCTCGAGCCCGGTCAGTCCTGCACCCTGGTATTCGGCTTCTCGCCGAACGAAGAAGGCGATTTCCAGGGCAGCGCCGAGTTCATTGTCGCCGGCACGGCGGAGCCGTTCGGCTTCCCGCTGTCGGGCACCGGGGTGCAGGCGGTCGAGCCAGTGCCGGTACCCACCCTCAATCGTATCGGTTTGATCATCGGCGGTGGGCTGCTCGCGCTCATGGGGCTGTTCGGGCTGCGTCGCCGGCGAGTCTGACCCTCGGCCAGTCGGCCAGGGCCCGGAACCGCACTCCGGGACCCGGCCGTCTGGCCGAAAAACTTGATCGCGCCGGAGGAAAAAGGGGGATACTAGAAGGATGAAAACCATCGGTCTTCTCGGCGGTATGAGCTGGGAGTCGACCCAGGTCTACTACCGCCTCATCAACCAGGGGGTGCGTGCACGCCTTGGCGGACTCCGCTCGGCCCCGATCATACTCAACAGCCTCGATTTCGCCGAGGTCGAGCCGCTGCAGGTCAGCGGTGACTGGCCGGCGTTGACGCAATTGCTGATCGATGCCGCCCGGCGCGTCGAGCAGGCCGGGGCCGAGGGCCTGGTCGTGGCGACCAACACCATGCACAAGGTCGCCGACGAGATCGAATCGGCCATCGACATCCCCCTGATTCACGTGGTTGACGTGACCGCGGCCGCGCTCGAGCGCGACGGCATCGAGCGGGTCGGACTGCTCGGTACGCGCTTTACCATGGAAGACGGGTTCTGGTCCGAGCGCCTGCAGCGCCGGTTCGGCATCGAGACGATCGTCCCGGACCCAGAGCAGATGACCACCATCAATCGGGTGATCTTCGAGGAGTTGTGCCACGGGGTCATCCGGGACGATTCCCGTCGCCGCTACCTGCAGATTATCGCCAGCCTCAGCCAGCGGGGTGCCCGCGCGGCAATTCTCGGTTGTACCGAGATCGGCATGCTGGTCGGTCCCGACGATATCCCGTTTCCGCTCTACGACACCACCGAACTGCACGCCGCGGCCGCGGTGGATTTTGCCATCGGTGAAGAGGCACAAGCGGCAGTGGGCTGATGCCGGCCAATATCGAGATCAAGGCGCGCGCCAGCGATTTCGAGGCCCAGGCTCGCCTGGCCGCGGCATTGGCCGATGGACCCTGTCAGGTGCTTGATCAGACCGATACCTTTTTCGAGGTGGCGCAGGGCCGCCTCAAGTTGCGCGAGTTTGGCGATGGCAGCGGCGAGCTGATCCAGTACCAGCGTGCCGACGAGACCGGCCCGAAAACCTCCAGCTATGTGATTTCGCGCACGGGCGAGCCCGATACGCTGCGCTCGGCCCTGGCCGCGGCACTGGGTGTGCGCTCGGTGGTGCGCAAGCAGCGCCGCGTGTGGCTGACCGGCAACACGCGCATGCACTTCGACCGGGTCGAGGGGCTGGGGGAATACATCGAGCTGGAAGTGGTGCTCGACGAGGAACTGGATGCGGATGCTGGCCACGAGGTCGCGGGCGAGTTGATGGAGCGGCTGGGGATCTCGGCGGTCGACCTGGTCTCGGGCGCCTATGTCGATCTGCTGCAACGTCAGGGCTAGAAAATGCGGGCGGCATTCGTTGGTGAATGCCGCCCGCGCCCCGTGCCGATTGTTCCTGAGATTCAGTCGCGCTGGCGAAGCTGCAGGACGTAGTCGATGGCCTGGTCGAGATCGCCATTGACCTGTATCGCGTAGTCACCCGGCTCGAGGCCCGATGCGTTCAGCCGTCGCCCGTTGCCGTGTCCGGCCGCCGCGATCGGGTTGCCTTCGCTGTCGTGCAGTGTGAGATGCAGATCGACTTTGCCGGGATTGTAGGTGAGCTGGACAGACAACTCACTGCATTGCTGGGTGAAGACCACCAGCGGTTGTTCGCCGGGTTCGGCCGCGTCGGCGTGGCGCTCGTTGACGCCCGGCCCGTCGCAACGCGTTTCGCCGTCGTCGCCGTTCTCATCATGGTCGCCGTTGTCTGAATCCTCGTCGCTGTCGTCCGGGCCGACCGTGAATTCACGGCCGGAAGCGGAATCGGCATTGAGCAGCAGGCCGCCGGTCACGCTGGTGCCGATGAGGATCTGCGACTGCGCGGCGGTGGAGGTCGAGACCGTACCGAACACGTCGTGACCGGCAGCCTGGCTGATCGGGTCGAGACCAAGCTCGACGATGATGAAGTTGTCCTCGATGCGCCCGGCGTCGGCCTCCCCCAGGTTCGTCTGGGTGTTCACGCCGGTGTCGGGATCGGGTGCGATGGTGCCCCAGGTGTGGGTAATCTCCCCGAGCTCGGTGACGTTGGTCGAGACGAAGACTCGCACGTCACCGAACTGCGAGCTTTGCGTCCAGCGGCTGTTGGGCGCGATCTCCTCGAGATCGGCCAGCTCCAGGGTATAGACAAGGCGGTCGCTGTCGACAGCATATTCGAAGCGTCCGCTGATGATGTCTTGTGACTGGGTGCCGAGCTGGTCGCCGCGTGCATCGACGATTTCCGGGGTGTCCGGGCCGGGGATCAGGTCGGCCGGCGGATCGACCGGGGCCAGCGCCATGGCGCGGCGCACGGCATTGTGGGCGTCGACGTAGCCGGCCCCGACCACGCGTTCTTCGAAGGGCATGGGCATGGCAGTCTCGCGCAGAATCTCCATGATGTCCTGCGGCGTGAGCCTCGGGTTGACCTCCAGCATCAGGGCGGCGACTCCGGCCACGTGCGGTGCGGCAAAGCTCGTGCCCTGGCTGGTGGTGTAGAAGGGCAGGAAAGCCGGCGGGATGTCGAGATCCTGGCCGAGTGCTGTGCCCAGCAGGTTGGTCAGACCCGGTCCCTTGGAGCGGGTGGACTTGATCGCCACGCCCGGTGCGGTGATGTCCGGGCGCAGGTTGGGCGCCTGGTGAGGATCGGCCGGATGACCGGCCGAGTCGATGCCCGAGCCGTTGTCTTCGCCGCGCGAGGAGAATCCGGCCGGCGAGCCCAGGCCTTCTTTCTGGCCGGCGGCAACCGAGATCACCCAGGGGGCGACGGCCAGGCGATTGATCGCTCCCGGGACATCGCCGCTGTTGCCGGCGGCAAAGACGACCGCGATGAAGCGGTCATGCATTTTGCGGGTGCCGACGTTGATTGGATCGAGAGGGTCGTAGTTGTCGGCCTCACCGAGATTGGAGCCGAACGAGTTGTTGACCACGCGAATGTTGTAGCGAAACTGGTTGACCAGGATCCAGTCGTAGGCCTGCACGATGGCGAAAGTCGACAGCCCGGCGTCGTTGCCGGCGACCAGGCCGATCAGGTCCGCGCCCGGTGCCACGCCGCCGTAGAAATTGCCGCTCATTGCACCGGTGGCACCGACCACGCCGGTGACGAAGGTGCCGTGACCGCCCTCGATGTCGGTCATCGGCTGGTCTTCTAGATGCACCGGCGGGACCAGCCCGGAAGGAAAGTTCAGCGGCACGTCGGCCAGCGGCGAATAGACATTCTGGACGACGTTGCCGCCGAGCTCGTGGTCGCGGTGGCTGGCATCGAGACCGGTATCGACGACGGCCACGCCGATGCCGCGACCGCTGACCGGCACGCCGCCATTGGTGGCGGTGACCTCGGCATCGCGCTGCAGTGCGGCCTGGCCGATGAAATCCCGGCTGGCGTTGGTCAGCGGCTGGTGAATGCGGTTGCCGTAAAGCGACACCACGCCCGGCTCATTCTGAAGCTTGTTGAATTGCAGTGCGGTGACCCGGGTCAGCACCATGGGCAACTCCTCGAGCACGTAGCCATCGACAATGCCCAGCAGGTTCAGGCGCGTCATGGTCATGCCCGTGGGTGGGGAGTCGAACGTGATGACCACCGGGTGCAGATCCAGCGGACTGGCGCTGATCGCTGCAGCCAGTTCCGTATCGACGCTGGGACCGGCTTCGGCATGCAGAAAGAACAGGACGAGAACAATGGAGAGTGCCGCGCGTTTCATGGTGTCACCTGATGATTTGAACCGGTCAGGACACACTCTCATGTCACCGTTCCGCCTGGAATCCGGTGCTTTCCTCAGCAGGTGGAGGGGAAACCCCTCAGGTGCGGGTATTCATCCGATCGCAGGCACTGGTCAGTCCGCGCGCACGCATTGCCCCAGGTTGGTGCCATCGACACTGCCTTGGGCGCGTTCGCCCTGAATGTGGAAGACCAGGTCGACCTCGGCGAAGCGTTCACCTTCTTCGCTTTCCACCCGATCGAGGACATGAATGTAACCGTCCATATGCAGCGCCATGTGGGCGGGGCCGATGCGGATCTCGACCGGGCCGGCCGAATCACAATGGTAGTGCTCGACTCGGTACGGCTCGGGAGGGGTCGCGGCCAGGTAGGGTTCGAAGGGTGTGAGCGAACCCTCGTGTTCGGCGGGGTCGAGGCGGAGCAGATGCGCAAGCAGCGCGTAGCTGTCGATGCTGCGCATGGCCGGCGCCCGGCTGCCCGGCGCGAAGGCCGGCCCGCGGGCGACAAAGATGCCGTGTTGTTCGCCGTGGGCGGGATCCCAGCCGTGCATGCCGCGAGGCGGCTGACGCTGGGCCAGGAAGGGTGCCGAGGAGATCATCCAGCCGGGATCGGCTTCGGCCAGTACGTCGGGTACGCGGTGGTGGCTGCCGAAACGGTACCGGTCGGGAATGTCGGCTTTCGCCCACACGCGCAGGCGGGGGTGGGCGCCGTCGAGTGCCTCGACGATGGCATCGGGATCCATGTCGGTGGCCCAGATCTGGGCAGCCGGACCCCAGTCCGACACGCGGATTTTCGACAGGTCGAGGTAGTCGTCGAGGCGGATGTAGCGCTCGATATCGACGGCACTCATGCCGTGGTCGGAGACCAGGATGATGTTCATCGTATCGAGCAGCCCCAGGCTTTCGAGTCCGTCGAACAGCTCGCCGAGTTCGGCGTCGAGTTCCTCGGCCGCCTGCAGAACGGCCGGTGCGGCCGGCCCGCGGGAATGTCCCAGCGAATCGACGCGGCTGAAGTAGAGCGTCATCAGGTCGGGGCGTTCATCGTCCGGCAAGGTCGACCATTCCAGTACCTGCTCGATTCGCTCCATGTGCGGCACGCTGCCGTCGTAGGGGCGCCAGTAGGTGGGCCGGACGCGATGGATTTTCGCCTCCGAGCCGGGCCAGAAGAACGTCGCCGCGGTCAGGCCCTGTTTTTCGGCAGTGACCCAGATCGGTTCGCCGCCCTGGTACCAGTAGCCGTCGCCCACCGCGGTGCGGTCGCCGAGCGAGAAACGGGCATCCCGCTCGGGGTCCCACATGCTGTTGGCCACCACACCGTGGGTGCCGGGGTGGCGGCCGGTGACCAGCGTGTAATGGGTGGGAAAGGTCTTGGTCGGAAAGACGTGGTGCAGGCTGTCGGCATGCAGGCCTTCGTCGATGAGGCGGTCGAGATTGGGGCTGTCGATCAGTTCGAAGTAATCGTGACGAAAGCCGTCGATGGAGATCAGCAACAACGGTGGCGGGCGTTGCCCGACCGGATCGGCCGGTGCTGGCTGGCAGGCGGCCAGCAGGCCGACCAGCAGGGTGGTAATAAAAACGGTGGCCGGCAGATTACGTTGAACAGGCATCGATGCGACTGGCATGAACTGGCATCCGGACGGTGGCAAGTCAGCCGCTTATGTTAAGTGGTTTCGACTGCAGCCGTGTGACGGTGCGCGTGGCAGGATTGCTTGCGATTTCCCGTTGTTGAAGGACAGCGCGCAAACATCAAAGATTTGAAAGGAAATTTCCATGCCGAAGATTCTAGTTGGATGCCTGGTGGTTCTGGTGGTGCTGGTCGGTGGTGGCGGCATTGCCGGTTATTTCTTCGTGATCAAGCCGGCCTACGAATTCGTCACCGATGTCGAAAGTTTCGTGCGTGAGTACGCCGAGCTCAACGAGCAGGTCGATCGCACCGAGCGTTACCAGCCGCCGGGCGACGGTTCGGTTACGGAAGAACAGTTCCAGCGTTTCCTGGTGGCCCAGCGCGCCATGCGCGAGTCCATGGAGGGGCGCATGACCGAGCTGAAGGAACAGTTCGAGTCCATGCAGGAAGAGATCGATCGCGAGGATCGCGAAGCCAACATTGCCGAGATCGTGACCGCCTACCGTGGACTGGGCGAGCTGCTGCTCGAGGCCAAGCGTGCGCAGGTGGAGGCGCTCAATCGCTACAACTTCTCGTTGCAGGAGTACATGTACGTGCGCAACCAGACCTACCGGGCCATTGGCCAGGATGTTGCCGTGGCCGCCTACGGCGATTCGGCCATGCAGGAGCGGACCTGGCAGGTGCCAGACGAGACCGTCGAAATGGTCGCCCCGCATCGCGAGGAGTTGCTCGAGGGCTACGCGTTTGCCTGGTTCGGGTTGTGAGCGGGTCAATGGTCTAACGGGTTAACGGATTAATGGGTAGGCAATCGGGCGACGAAATGCGCATGAAATGATGCCGGGCTGCTAAGCTTGCACGACGGAGATTGCCTGGAGGCCTGGCCGATGTTGCGTCGAATCCTGTTAGTCCTGATCGCCCTGGTCGTGGTGGTCGTCCTGGCCGCCATTGCCGCGGTCGTTTTCATCGATCCCGATGACTACCGCGAGCAGATTGCCGAGCGTGCCTCCGGCCAGGTCGGTCGGGAGGTGCGCCTGGATGGCCCCATAGAACTGCGCCTGTTCCCCTGGCTGGCGTTCGAGATCCGCGATGCTTCGGTCGGCAACCCCCCCGACTTCGCCCCCGCGCCCCCCCTGGCCGAAATCGGCGTGGCCCGTGCCGCGGTCCGGGTCTGGCCGCTGATTCGTGGTGAACTCGAGATCGGGGCCATCGACTTCGAGCAGGCCACTTTCACTCTGGTGACCGATCCTCAGGGCCGCAGCAACCTCGCGGGGCTGTTTGCCGACGACCCCGACGCGGCCGATCCCGGCGAGCCCGACCTGTCCATGCTGCAGACTGGCGCTGTGGGTCTGCGCTCGGTGTCGGTGGTGTTGCTCGATCTGGCCGACGACGCCCGCCGGGAGATCGTCGTCGATTCCTTCGACATGGCCGCGTTCGCGGCCGATCGCGACATCGACATTTCCCTGAGTGCTCGCGTCATCGATGGCGACCAGGTGGTGATCGAAGACCTGGATTTCAGCGGGACCCTGCGTGTGGCCGCCAATCTGTCACGCATCGACCTCGGCGACTGGCGGGCCAGCCTGCATCTGCCCGCGGCCGACGCCCGTGCTCGCGCCAGGGGCGATGCCTGGGTCGATCTGGCCGGTGACATTCTCTCGGTCGAGATGCCGCGCCTCGATCTGGACCTCGACCTGCCGGACATGCAGGTGGCGCTGGTCCTGACCGACACGCTGTCCCTGACCCTTGACGATCCGGGGCGGCTGGTCATGGCGGGCGCCGATATCGACATCGACCTGCCCGACATGCAGATGGGGCTGACGTTGACCGAAGCGCTGTCGGTGACGATTGCCGATCCGGTACGGGTGGATCTGCCCGGTGCCGAGTTCCGCCTCGATGGCCAGCACCTGGACCTGGGCGCCGAGCTGGTGTTGGCCGACCCGATTCGGGGGCGGCTGGATGTCAGTGGCGAGCGCCTTGATCTGCGCGCACTCGCGGCCCTGGGCGGGGAGGACGAGCAGCCGGTCGCCGATGGCGAAACACCGGATTTTGCCCCCCTGACGAGGGTCGATTTTCGTGCCGACCTGCGCCTGGACGAACTCGTTCTGGCCGAGGGCCTGGTTTTGACGCAGGTCCGGGCCGGCTCTCACCTGGTTGACGGTGTGCTGCGCCTTGATCCCCTCGACGCACGCCTGTTCGGCGGCGGTTTCGAGGGGCATGCGCAGGTCGATTTCAATGAAACGCCGCCGGCCGTACACCTTCAGCCGCGCCTGTCGGGTGTCCTGGTCGAGCAGATTGCCGGCCTGTTCAGCGACCACGCGCCGGTAGCCGGCAGTGGAGATCTGTCGCTCGACATTCGTTTTCGCGGACTCTCTCCTGGCGACATCCTGGCTTCCCTCGACGGTAGCGGGCAGTTCCTGCTCAGCGATGGCGCAGTGCGCGGCATCGACCTGGAAACGCTGATCGAACAGGAGCTCACCGTCGCCAGCCTGGGCAACGTGCGCCAGGCCTTCAGTGGCCAGACGCCGTTCCGGTCGCTCAGCGGCAGCCTGCGCGCCGAGGACGGCGTTATCTCCCTGCCCGACCTGGATCTGACCGCGGCCGGGTTCGGCGCGCACGGCAGTGGTCGTATAGACTTTGCCGCCGACCAGGTCGACTACCGCATCGATCTCGAGCTGGGTGAGAACCTGCTCGAGCGCTTGCCGTCGCGATTGCGGTCAGCCACTGGCGGCACCATCCCGCTGGCCATCGCCGGCCCGGTGAGTGCGCCGGTGGTCAGTGTCGACCTGGCCGGCATTGCCGAGCGGGCGGTACGCGACGAGTTGGGACGACGCCTGCTGGAGCGAATCGATCGCCCGCGCGCCGAAGACCGGACTGAAGAAGAAGTGGAACAGCGCGAGGAGGATCCCGATGCCCCGCCCGCCGATGACGAACCCGGGCGCGAACCCGAGCGCATCGGCCAACAGTTGCTGCGCGGGCTGATCGACTCGCGCGAGCGTCGATCGGGCGAAGCGGAGCCGGAGGTCGATGAGCATGATGCAGCGGCCGAAGAGGACGAGGAGGCCGACGACTCCGAGGAAGACAACGACGGGTCGACGGCGGCACATTTGTGAAAACTGCTGTAAGATATGTGAGCAAGCGGCTTTGTGCCCGCTGGGGGAGGGCGTTGGCCGGATCTGGTCGGTCACGATCCCGCCCGGCAGTGCCGGTGCCGGTTTGCTGACCGGAAGCAAACACAACAACCTTGAAGCAGATGGAGTGAACCATGATGAACAAGAGCTTGATTTCGAGTACCCGGCTGTTCCTGGCCGCCGCCGTTATCGCGCTGATGGCCGGCTGCGCCAGCACGGCTTCGGTTGAACGCGCTCAGCAGCAGGCCGAGCAGGCCAATCAGACCGCCGAACAGGCGCGTCAGGCGGCCCAGGAAGCGGCCGATGCCGCACGCCAGGCCATGGAAGCGGCCCGTGCCGCCCAGCAGGCGGCCGATGCCTCGCAGCGCTGCTGCGACGAAGCGCATGAAAAGCTGGATCGTGCGCTCGAGCGCATGCAGGAAAAGTAAGACCGTCTTCAAACAGACGATATACGGCGGCCCTTCGAAGGGCCGCCGTTTTTTTTAGTCGGCCGTTGCAGCCGTCACGAGGATCCGGAGCGCGTAGTAATGACCCGCGGTACGCCGTCGGCGTTGCGCCAGGCTTCTTCCACCCCTTGCCAGTCGACAGTCCCGTCGAGCCGCTCCAGGTTGCGCTGCCAGGCCCTTTCCACCACTTCCCTGACTTCCGCCATTTCGGGCACGCTGTCGTCATGGCCCGGATGGATTTCCAGAAACAGCTTGCCGTCGCGAAAACCGGCCTTTACCGGCTGGTCGACCATCGCGACCGGCGTACCGATGGGCACGTCGAAGACCAGCCGCTCGATATGTTCCGGGTACAGGCGTACACATCCCTGGCTGACCCGCATGCCGACGCCGTCGGGTCGATGGGTGCCATGGATCAGGTAACCGTCCATGTCGAGGATCAGCGCGTAGCGGCCCAGCGGGTTGTCCGGCCCCGGCGGCACCATGCGCGGCAGATCGATGCCGCGGGAGCGATAGTCGGCGCGTACTCCTTCGGTCGGATACCAAGCCGGATTCTCCAGCCGCTGGGTCACCGTGGCGCGGCCGATCGGTGTTTCCCTTCCCGCCTTGCCGATGCCGATGGGGTAGGTGGTCACCACGGGGCCGCCGTTGTCGGTATCGGCATGGAAGTAGTACAGCCGCTTTTCCGCGCGGTTGACGATCAGCCCTTGCCGCGGGCCTTCCGGCAGAACGAATTGCGAGGGGATCAGAACCCGGGTGCCTTCGCCGGGAATCCACAGGTCGACGTCGGGATTGGCCCGGCGGATCTCGCGATATCCCATGCCCAGCCAGCGCGCGATGTCCATCAGCGTGTCGCTGCGCCGGGCGTACTCGTGCTGGATCTCGCCGACGACTTCCATCTCACCCGGCTCGAACGGCCAGGTACTCGCCTGCACGCCTGAATGCCCGATCGACAGCAGCAGTGCCGCACCAAGAGCGAGGATTGATGTGGGTGTCTTCATGGATTGTTTCGGGATGTCATGGTCTGTCGGCGTCGAGCAATCGACCGCATCGGGTGGGAATCGTTCGCGCAGGGCATTGGTTGAGTTGGGCGAGGCGTCCAACGCCTGTCTCTTCCGGTAACGAATCAGCCTGGTTCGCGCACCCATGGTTCCGGCTTGTGCAGCAGAAAGCCCTGAGCGTACTCGACGCCAATTGTACGCAATTGCCGGAGCTCGTCGCGGGTTTCGACATGCTCGGCAATCAGGGGAATATCGAGTGCCCGGGCCACGTCGTGGATGGCCTGCACCACGGCCTGGCTGAAGTCGGAGCGCGCCAGGTCGTGGATCAGCGTGCCGTCGAGCTTGATGAAGTCGACGGGCAGCAGTTTGAGGTAGGCGAAGGAAGACAGGCCGCTGCCGAAATCGTCGAGCATGACCCGGCAACCCATGGCACGAACCGAGTGAATGAAGCGCAGGGCGTTGCGGTGATGGGTGATTGCCGCGCTTTCGGTGATTTCGAAACAGACCCGGGACGGATCGACCTCATGGCGACGGAGGGCGCCGCATACGAACTCGCCGAAGCCGGAGTCATCTACGGTGCCGCCCGAGAGATTGATGGAGTACCAGCCCTGTGGATGATCCTCGCGCGCCAGGCGGCCAATGTGTTCCAGCGCATGGTCGACCACCCAGCGATCGATATCGAGCATGCGGTTGTACTTTTCCGCGCCCAGGATGAACTCGCCGGGAGGGATCAGTTGGCCCATGCGATTGCGCATGCGCAACAGGATTTCCTGACCGGGCAGGGCGTCCTCGTCGTGAAGGTCGAAGATCCGCTGCACATGCAGTTCGAAGCGGCTCTCGGCGATGGCGGCACTGACGTCGGCCACGGCCTGCAGCTCCGCGCTGCGCTGGCGCAGGATGCGGTCTTCTTCGTGGTAGACGTGGTAGCGATTGCGCCCCTGGTCCTTGGCCACGTAGCAGGCCTGGTCGGCGGCCTTGAGCAGGTCGACGAAATCCAGTGAGCCGTCGAGCGCGACCATGCCGATGCTGATGCCGATGCTGAATCGATGCTCGTTCCAGTCGAACCGGAAGGCGTTGATGTCTGCGATGATCTTCTCGGCGATGCGGACACCGGCCTTGGCATCGCAGTCGATCAGCAGCAAGCCGAACTCGTCGCCGCCCAGTCGTGCCAGCAGGTCGTCGCGACGAACCAGGCCGCCGATCTGCTCGCTCACCTGCTGGAGCAAATCGTCGCCGGCGTTGTGTCCACAGGTGTCGTTGACCACCTTGAACTGGTCCAGGTCCATGTAGAGGAAGGTGTGGGTGCGGCCGGATCGGGTGGCGTCGCGGCTGAGTTCGTTGACCTTCTGTTCGAATTTGAAGCGGTTGGCCAGACCGGTCAATGCATCGTGATTGGCCTGATAGGCAATGGCTTCTTCCTGGCGCTTGCGCTGGGTGATGTCGGTCAGGGTGCCGATCAGTCTGACCGGCCGGCCTTCATCGTCGAGCAGATAGGCGCCGCGGTCTTCGACGTGGATGTAGTCGTCGCCGCGTCGTCTGAGCCGGTATTCGATGCGGTAGGGCTTTCCGCTCCTGCCGGTGTTGGTGAGTAATTCGAGGGCGCGCGCACGGTCGTCGGGATGCAGGCGTTCGGCCCAGCGGTCGATATTCAGAGTCGCCGCCTGGGCGCGGCACATGCCGAGAACCGATGACGTGGCGCCCGACCAGTCGATGTGTCCAGTGGACAGGTCGTAATCGTAGACCAGTTGCCCTGTATGCTCGGTCACCAGGCGGAACAGTTCTTCGGAATGGCGCAAGGCCTTGAGGGCCTCCACGCGATCGGTGATGTCACGGACGACGCCGCGGAAACCGACCGGCTCGCCGTGCTCGGCGACCACCAGGGAGACGGAGGCCTCCAGGTGACGTTGCTTGCCGTCGGACGGCAGGAACTGCCAGGTCACGCGGGAGTCGTTGTCGGCTTCGCGGTAGATGCGATTGAATTCACGATACAGATGGGCACTGGTCTCGGCATCGAAGTGGCTGCGTACGTTGAGCGACGCCATGCGATCGGGATCGATGTCGAAGGCACGGGCAAGGGCGAGGTTGTAGAAGAGCAGATTGCCGGCCAGGTCGATTTCGAAGTAGCCGTCATTCATGCACTCGACGATGGTGCGGTGCTTGGCCTCGCTTTGTTCGAGCAGGTCCTCGGCCTGGCGGCGGGCGGTAATGTCGCGGTAGATGGCGTAGATGCCGACCTGGCGTTTGTCGAGCATCAGCGGGGTGCCGAAGATCTCGACGCTGATCAGGTCGCCGTTCTTGCGGCAGCGCAAGGCTTCCCGGTGCACGACGTCGGCGGCCAGGGCACGGTGTGAGAGTTCGGTTGCTTCCTCATGAAAGGCCGGGTCGACAATCAGTTCGTTGATCGGTCGGCCGAGCACCTCGTCGAACTTGTAGCCGAACAGGGTCAGGAAGGCCGGGTTCGCCTCGAGGATGCGGTCCCGGTTGTCGAGCAGCACGATGCCGTCGGGTGAAATACTGAAGAATTTCTCGAACAGCGCCGACTTCGCCTCGCTTGTCGACGATGATTCGGCCGTGGTGACCGGCGCGACGCTAGCCAGGTCATCTCCCGGGGGCAATGGTCGGTCGTGTGATTCTGGCAAGGTCCGTATTGTTCGGCAGTGATGGTGGCAGTTGGCAGTGTGGCGACCTTTCGGCCGCTGACGCCTGTTGAACAGAATACAGGCAATCGCCATTCCAGTCTTGTGCTGGCCAGCAGTCGGGCACGCCGACAGCCGTCGAATGCGTACCGCGTGGCACCGATCGGCCGGGTTGCGGACAACGGCGGGGCGAAAACTGCCCGGAGTCGACGATGGCCGTCACCGCCGCATTGGCTGGGCCTGCCAGTAAGTCAGGCTGCGCCACAGCCACTCGGCCGGGCCGAAGCGAAAGTGACCCATCCACCAGGCACTGACGACCACCTGAACCGCGAAGAAGCCCAGCGCCAGCAGCAGTTGCAGCGAGCGTGGCAACTGCTCCCACAGTCCGAAGCCGTGACCGTAGACGAGCCAGGTCCAGAACAGCGACTGGACCAGGTAATTGGTCAGCGCCATCTGCCCGGCCGGCGCCAGGAAAGTCAGCCGGCTCGCTCCCAGAGTGACGGCCGAGAGGTAGGCCAGCGCCAGCAGCAGTCCGGCCACGGCCGTCAGCGACAGGCCAAGCGCCGCGGTGAAGGTGGGCACCATCATGTTCGCCTCGCGGGTGAGTGCCGCCCCCGCCAACGCCAGCGGCAAGCCGATCAACAGCCCGCGCGAGCGCCAGCGGCGGAACCACATGCGGTGCTCCGCCGGTCGTGTCAGCCGTCCGCTGACGATCAGCCACCGCCCGATCAGGAAAAAGCCGAGCACGGGAGGCGTCCAGAAAATGAAGTGCGTGAGGGTGAAGCGCATGTCCTCGAGGCGCTGGCCGACGTTGTCCCGCCAGTTGCCTTCGGCGTGAATGGCCGCGGCCTGGGCGATCCTTTTGCGGTGGGTGTCTTCGTCCTGCGCAAATTCCGCCATCAATTGCTGGTGGGCCTCGGGCTCGAAGCGACTGGCCTCTATGGCGGCCGTGCCCAGCCACATCACGATCATGGGGAGGAAGATGAAGGGGAGGGCCCATTTCCACAGCCGCCTGGCCGGGGTGTTGCGAAAAAGCCCGATCATGATGAAACCGGTCAGCGAGTAGACCAGCAGGATGTCTCCGGCCCAGACCAGGACCATGTGGGCCAATCCGAACAACGCCAGCACGACCAGCCGCCTGAGATAGATCCCCCAGAACGGCGTTCGACGGGTCAGTGCACGTTCGGCCATCAATGCAAAGCCGGCGCCGAACAGCATGGAAAACAGCGGGTAGAACTTGCCTTCAGCCAGTACCTGTATGAAGAGGTCGGCGGCGGCATCGATACCGGCCAGGTCGGCCTCGGCGCCCAGTACGATGGCCTGCAGCGGTCGGGTGAACCATTCGATGTTGACCAGCAGGATGCCGAGCAGGGCGAAGCCGCGCAGCACGTCGAGATGCACGAGGCGGTCGGTCGCTGGTTGCATGGGCTGATTCATGCGCATTCCCTCCGGGTCTGGCAACAGAGTAGGCTATTGGCGTCGTCCGGTCATCTGCTTGAGGTCACATGTGCCGGTCCGGCGGTAGAATGCAATCATGTCCTGTTCCATGACGCGATCGCCGGGTGTTGCGTGGCCTCCGGCACTGACAGTATCCGCCGGTGCCGACTCGACAGTGCCACTGCTGGGTTTCAGCCTGGGCGGGCGAGGCATGCAGCGAGGAGCGCTGGGCACGGGCCTGGTCTGGCTGGGCGGTGATTTCGAGCGCGAACAGTGGCTGCTGCCCGCTGTCGTCGAGTCGGGGACGACAACCGACGGCTGGTGGGCCCGCGGCGCCGGGCTGATGGGTGTTGTCATGTCGCGCCCGGACCGTTGCGGCGATGACCCCGAACCGCTGGCTCATGCCCTCTATCGTGATCTGATCGAACGGGTGCGTTCGGTCGGTTGTCCGGAATTCCTGCGGATATGGAACTACCTGCCGGGGATCAATCACGGCAGCGACGATGCGGAACGTTACCGGCGTTTCTGCATCGGCCGCGGGCGGGCGCTGGCCGAGGCCGGGCTGGATGATGCCGCCATGTGTGCGGCGACCGCCATCGGCGGTGACGAAGAGCGGTTTCGGCTGATTGCGTTGGCCGGGAGTCGTCGCGGACTGGCGATCGAGAACCCGCGCCAGGTGCCGGCCTGGGCGTACCCACGGCGTTACGGCCCGCGTAGCCCGGCCTTTGCACGCGCCACAGCGATTCCGCTGGCCGACAACCGCACCGGCCTGTTGATTTCCGGCACCGCCAGCGTGGTTGGACATGCCACGGCCCACCCCGGTAATGTGCTGGCCCAGACCGACGAAGCGGCCGCCAACGTCGAGGCGCTGATCGCGGTGACGGCCGATCGCTTCGATCTTGCCGGCCCCCGTTTGCCCGGGGAGACCAGCCTTTTGAGGGTCTATGTTCGCCAGCCGGCCGACTGGCCCGCGGTCGAGGCCCGACTGCGCGCACGCTGGCCGGGCGTGCGGCTGGCCGGTCTGCGCGGCGATATCTGCCGGCGCGACCTGCTGGTCGAGATCGAGGCCTGGCACAGCCTGGAACCGGTTGACCGCCACCGTGGTCAGCCGATGAGGAGATATGCGGCAATGGGCCGGTAATCACCCCCTGCCCTTTGCCGCTCTGACGTTTACATGACTCGAGGAACACCAGTGATGCGTTTGCAACTGTCCACCTGGCCCGAAGTCGAGGCCTACCTGAATCGATCCACCGGCGTGGTCATTCCCATCGGATCAACCGAACAGCATGGACCGACCGGCCTGATCGGCACCGATGCCATCTGCCCCGAAACCATTGCCGTGGGCATGGCCGAGGAGGGGATCCTGGTCGCCCCCACGCTGAGCATCGGCATGGCCCAGCATCACCTGGCCTTCCCCGGTTCCATTACGCTTCGGCCGTCGACACTCATCGCGGTGATTCGTGACGTGGTCGGTTCGCTGGCCAGCCAGGGGTTCACCCATTTCTATTTCCTCAACGGTCACGGCGGCAATATCGCCACTGTCCAGGCCGCGTTCGCCGAGCTCTGGGCCGACGCCAGCCTGGCGGGACGGGCATCATCCCTGCACCTGAAGCTGGGCAACTGGTTTGCCGGGCCCCGGGTGACGAAGCTGTCACGGGAACTGTTCGGCGAGGCCGACGGCAAGCATGCCACCGCCTCCGAGGTGTCGCTGACCTGGCACGCCTGGCCCGACCAGCAGCGCGACGCCGAACTCGTTCCCGAACGCGCCCCCGATGGGGCCATTCGCGATGCCGCCGGCTACCGCGCCACGTTTGCCGACGGTCGTATCGGGTCGGAGCCCCAGCGCGCCAGTCGGGAGTTCGGCTCCCGCTTCTACGAGGCCGGCCTGGCCGATGCGCTGGACGAATACCGACAATTTGCGCAGTCCGACGACGCAAAGGGTAAGTAGGCGTGTCGGCAGCGTATCGGCGCCTGTCCGGATTTGCGTGAACACAATCGCGCAGTTCGCTGATGTTGCGGCATGGAGATCACATCTTTTCCTTGTGGCACGGAAATTGCTTGATGAATGGCAAGTACAACAAACGCGCCAGCGTCGACAACACAAGGGAAAGCATCATGACCGACTTCAACTACACCGCGAATTACGGAACCAGGCTCAACGATTACGCCGATGTCATCGATGTCGGGATTCGCTTTGCCTTCCAGCCCCTGGTGACGGCCGGCGGCAATGCCACACTCGGGCACGAGGCGCTGGTGCGTGGTCTCTACGGGGAGTCGGCACATGAACTGATCGCGGGTGTGCGTCCCGAGAATCTGTTCTATTTCGACCAGGCCTGCCGCATGCGAGCGATCGCCGATGCCGACCGGGCCGGGATGCAGGGCGCGCTGCACCTCAACTGTACCGAGGTCGATGCCGCCACGCTGTCGATGGCGCTGGAGGCGACCGCGCAGGCGGTGGCCGCGAGCCGCTTGAGCCCGGCACAGATCGTGCTCGAGTTTTCGACCCTGGCACGGCTGGGCAATCCGCGCCAGCTTGCGGCGGTTCGTCAACAGGCCAACGGCTACGGATTCCGGGTGCTGGCCGACAACTTCGGGGTTGGCGAGGCCGGCCTCAAGCGCCTGGCGGTCCTGCGCCCGGAGTTCGTCAAGCTCGACCGGGAACTCATCAGCAGCGTCCACACCAGCTCGCGTCGCCAGGCCATGGTGTGCGGCATCGTCGCCACCAGCAAGGCGCTGGGCATCACCCCCATCGCCGCCGGTGTCGAGCGGTCTGCCGAGGTTGACTGGTTGGCCGCTGTCGGCATCGAACAGTTTCAGGGATACTTCTTCGGCCGGCCGCAAAAGCTGGCGCAGCCGGAAGCCGAATCGACGCCGACCGGTCGGGCCATGCCCGAAGACTACGAAGCCCCCGCTTTCAGCCTCTGTGCCGCCTGATCAGTACGTCCATGACCTGATCGAGATCGCTGCCTGCCGAGCGCAGGCACACCAGCAGGTGGTAGAGCAGGTCGGCGGCCTCGTCGTTCAGTGACGCGGTCTCTCCGGCCACCGCCGCCAGCGCCGTTTCCACCCCTTCTTCTCCCACTTTCTGTGCACAGCGCGCCGTGC
>SKSJ01000179.1 GCA_007123055.1 Wenzhouxiangella sp.
AGGTCATCAACTGCGCGCCGGCCGCCGACATCCGGTCCCAGGCCGAGTGACGGGTCAGCTCGTTGAAGGTGCCAGAAGCATCCGTGACCACGAACACTTCGAACTCCTCTTCCAGCGCCGACAGGGCGGGAAAGGCGACGCAGACCTCGGTCACCACGCCGGCAATGATCAACTGCTTCTTGCCGGTGGCTCGAACCGCCTCGACAAAGTCCTCATTGTCCCATGCGTTGATCTGGCCCGGGCGAGCGATGTAGGGGGCATCGGGGAAGGTTTCCTTCAGTTCCGGCACCAGCGGGCCGTTGGGACCGTCCTCGAAACTGGTCGTAAGGATTGTCGGCAGTCCGAAGTACTTCGCCAGATCAGCCAGCGCCAGGACATTGTTCTTGAACTTGTCCGGATCGATGTCGCGTACCAGTGACAGCAGGCCGGTCTGATGGTCGACCAGCAGCACGGCGGCGTTGTCCCGATCAATTCGATTGTAGGTAAATGATTGGCTCATGATGTTTTCTCCTGTGTGGTTTGAGTTGTGTCCCGACGCGGGACGAATGAACGCCCGCAACCGGCCGGTTGCGGGCTGATCGGACTCAGGCGGGGATGCCGCCGAAACGTCCGGTGGAAAAGTCATGCAGGGCCTGCCGGATCTCCTCTTCGGTGTTCATCACGAACGGGCCGTGACCGACGATGGGTTCGTCGATGGGTTGCCCGGAGAGCACCAGCACGACGGCATCGTTGTTCGACTCCACGACCACGCCCTCGCGTTCGGCGCCGAGTAGAACCAGCTGACCCTCACGGGCGATCTCGTTACCGTTGACTTCGATCGTGCCGTGCAGGACCACCAGCATCGAGCTCCAGCCATCGGGCAGGTCCAGGCGCGCCTTGCCGTTTCGATTGAGCCGCAGATCCCACACGTGCATGGGCGTGAAGGTGCGCGCCGGGCCGCGGTGGCCGTTAAGCTCGCCGGCGATGACCCGCACCTTTCCGACGCCATCGGGCAGATCGACCGCCGGAATATCGGCATCGAGCAGCGTCTGGTACGACGGATCGGTCATCTTGTGCTCGGCCGGGAGGTTGACCCACAACTGCACCATCTCCAGTTTGCCGCCAGAGCGAGTGAACTCGTGGGAGTGGAACTCCTGGTGCAGAATGCCGCTGCCGGCGGTCATCCACTGCACATCCCCCGGCCCGATACTGCCGCCGGCGCCAGTGGAGTCCTTGTGCTCGACCTCGCCTTCATAGACGATGGTGACCGTCTCGAAGCCGCGGTGCGGATGCTCGCCCACGCCACGCGGCCGATCGGCTGGTTCGAAATCCATCGGGCCCGCGTGGTCGAGCAGCAGGAACGGGCTGACATGCCGGCCGTGGCTGTTGTAAGAAAACAGCGACCGGACGGGGAAACCATCGCCCACCCAGTGACGCGGCGGGGCGCTGTAGATGCCAGAGATGTTTTTCATGTCGTCCTCCTTGCGAACGGGTTGATCAGGTTGGAGGACATTCTGATGCCAGAACGCTGGCGCCGGTAGTAGGCAGAATTTATACTCACCGTTCCACTGGGAGAACGATCAGCACGTGCAGGATCTCAACGACCTCTACTACTTCGCCCAGGTGGTCGACCACGGCGGCTTCGCGCCGGCCGGCCGGGCGCTGGGCGAGCCCAAGTCCAAGCTCAGCCGGCGCATCGCCGCATTGGAAGAACGCCTGAGTGTGCGGCTTCTCAACCGCTCGACCCGGCATGTCGGACTCACCGAGATCGGCCGCATCTACTACAACCACTGCAAGGCCATGCTGGTGCAGGCCGCTGCCGCCGAGGAAGCCATCGAGAGCATGCGCAGCGAGCCCTGCGGCACGGTGCGCGTCAGTTGCCCGGTGGCCTTGCTCGATGCGCGCGTGGCCGACATGCTGGCCGACTACCAGAAGCGTCATCGGCAAGTCGAATTGCACCTGGAAGCCACCAACCGCCGAGTCGACGTGATCGAAGAAGGATTCGACATCGCCATTCGGGTGCGCCCGCCGCCGCTGGAGGACAGCGACCTGGTGCTGCGTACCCTGGCCGATCGCGGCCAGTGCCTGGTCGCCAGCCCCGATCTACTCGAAACCCATGGCCGACCCGAAGTGCCCGCCGACCTGGCCAACTTCCCGAGCCTGGCGCTGGCCCGACCGCAGCACAAGCACCAGTGGCACCTGATCGGCCCGGATGACTCCGAAGCACGCGTGACCCACCATCCGCGACTGGTGACTCGCAGCATGACCGCCTTGCGTATTGCCGCCACGGCCGGGATCGGGGTGGTCCAGTTGCCGACCATGATGATGACCGAGGAACTGGCCGACGGACGCCTGGTGCAGGTTCTTCCCGACTGGGCGCCACCACGCGAGATCATCCATGCCGTATTCCCCTCGCGTCGCGGCCTGCTGCCGGCGGTGCGCGGACTGATCGACTTCCTGGCCGAAGGCTTTGAATCACTTCACGAGGACTGACAACCCATGATCGTCACCCGCCGCATTTCCCTGGGCAAGCTGCTGGCATTCACCTGGCCCAAGCTGCTGGTGCTGGCCGTGTTCATCGCCACTGCCTGCCTCGCAATGGAACTCCTGGCCGGAGAACTGCTGCGTGCACTGTCCTACGCAGCCGGCTTTCTCGGCACGGCGCTGGCCTTCCTCATCGGCTTTCGTAACAACGCGGCTTACGGGCGCTGGTGGGAAGGTCACCGCATCTGGTCGAAACTCAAGTACGACTCGCGCAGTTTCGCGCTCCTGGTGCGCGGCCTGATCGACGGCGATGAAGCCACTCGCGCAGTCAGGCGCACACTCACCTACCGCCAGATGGCCTTCGCCTGGTCGCTCAATCGCTTCCTGCGCCAGACCCCTCCGGGCG
>SKSJ01000254.1 GCA_007123055.1 Wenzhouxiangella sp.
AGGTCGAGGGCGTGTTCAAGTTGATCGAGCGCCACCCATTCGTCGACGGCGTGGGCCTGGGCGATATCGCCCGGGCCCAGCACCAGCGCGGCCAATCCGGCCTCGGAAAACAGCGAGGCCTCGGTCCAGAAATCCACCGGACGTCCGATGGTCAGGCCATGACGCTGGCAGAAGGCGCGCGAAGCCTGCTGGTCACGCCCGGCCGCCGGCAAGGGCGAACCCGCAAACGGTATCAGCCATTCGGCATGTTGATCGGCTCCGGCCAGGCCTTTCAGTGCCTCGAACAGGACCTCGTTGCTCTGCCCCGGCGCCAGCCGCGCGGAGTAATGCAGGCTGGCGTCGCCGGCAATCACGTTCGACTTGGTGCCGCCGGACATCAGCCCGAGGTTGAAACAGGTCGGTCGGCCCGCGGCCGCCTCGTGACGACAGTACTCCAGCGCCGCGGCCGTCCAGCAGGCCAGGCGATGGTTGGCGTTGTCATCCAGTGCACGCAGTTCCGAAGAGTGCCCCATTACGCCCGAAAAGTGGCCCTTGACCGACAAGAAGCCGCGGTGGCCAAGAATCGCCTCGCCGCGGGTCGGTTCGCAAACGACCGCCTGGGTGAAGCCGCCGAGACGATCGGACATCACGAAGTTTTTCACGCAACAGCCTTCCGCGCCTTCCTCGTCAGACGAGAACAGGATCGCCATGGGCTGGTCGGTGGTCTCGGCAACCGCCAGCAAGGCGGCGGCCGCACCCTTGATATCGCAAGTCCCGCGCCCGTAGGCCCGCCCGTCGGCCACGGTCAGCTCCAACGGTGGCTTGCTCCAGCCGTCTCCGATCGGCACGGTATCGAGGTGGCAGTTGAACAGCACCGTCGGCTCGCCACGGCAGGCAAACAGGTTGACATGGCCATCGCCGTAGTCGGTCATCTCGACGGTAAAACCAGCCGGCTCCAGCACTGTACGACAGTGCGTGAACATGGCCGCCTCCGGTCCGAAGGCACGCGGCGGGTTCTGGCTGTCGCATGCAATCAGCGCTGACAGGTGTTCAAGTAAACGATCCATCATTTTCATATCACCGAACCGCTACTTCCGAACGCGGGCAGCCAGCGTCGACGATTGCCCCAGCAGCTTGACGAAGCCTTCGGCTTCTTCCGGCGTCCAGCCGGCCGACTGGGCGTAAACCGCGTCGGGATCCTTCAACAGGTAACGGGACCCGACCGCCACGGCCTGCATCGCACCACCCTCGGTCGCCAGGCGCACCACGCCGGTGACATGGCTGCTGGCACTTTCCAGGTAGGCCTCGAGATCGGCCTTGTGCGGCTCGAAGAAAAACCCCGTATACACCAGCTCGGCCCAGCGATTGGCAATGGTCTGATGGAACTGGTTCTGCAGACGGGTATTGACTGCCTCGCGAAGCGCACGCTGAGCAATCATCAACCCATCGATGCCAGGGCATTCGAACACGATGCGCCCTTTCAGCCCGATCGACACATCGCCGGTGTAGATGTGGCGCCCCACCCCGTAGGCCCCCAACTGGCGGTTGAGCGTGGCCAGCAACTCGGGACCGGAAACGGCCTGGTCGTTGAGACTGACAGCCCGCCCCCGCTCGAAGCCGATGGTCAACTCCAGGCGCTTTGCGGGCCATTCGCTGCGCGGCCGGCACCAGACATGGGTATCGTCACCGGGGACGCCAAACTCGTCGATCTCCTGGCCCGAAAGCGTCACGCCCAGCAGGTTCTCGTTGATCGAGTAGCGGCTGGCCGACTCGGGCACCTCAATGCCCGCCTCGGCCATCAACTCGAGTTCATGGGCCCGTACATGGCTGGTCTGGCGTTGCAGCTCGCGAATCGGGGCATGGATCTCGTAATCACCCAGCGAGCGTACCGACTGATCAAATCGGAGCTGGTCGTTTCCCATGCCGGTGCAGCCGTGAGCGAAGTGCTTCGTTCCCAACTCGTCAGCCAGCGCCAGACACTGCTGAACGATGACATAGCGGTCCGAACAAAGCATCGGATATTGCTCGAGCATGCGAGCCCCCGACCACAACAGCGGCACCACGAATTGATCCCACAGCGGCTGCCCGGCATCGAGCTCATGATGCTCGGCCGCGCCCAACTCACGCGCGCGCTCGGCAATCCAGGCCTTCTGGTCCGCATCGATGCCGCCGGTATCGACAAAGGCGGTATGCACCTCGAACCCCTGCTCCCTGAGCGCGAGCACGCAGTAGCTGGTGTCGAGTCCTCCGGAAAAGGCGAGAACAATGGCTTGTTTATCTGACATGGTTGCTCCTTTATGACTTGGGTAGAGGGGGAGAGGAGAAGAGGAAGAGAGGGAAAACTCCGGCCCTCTCCATTCTCTTCCCTCTATCCCTCTACTCTTCTATCCCTCTTTCCATCAACTCCACCATCATCGCCTTTTGCACGTGCAACCGGTTCTCGGCCTCGTCCAGGGCGACGCAGTAATCGGCATCCATCACGCCGTCGGTCGCCTTGATGTTGCGCCTCAACGGCAGGCAGTGGCTGAAGCGGGCGTTGTCGGTCAGCGCCATCTTCTTCTCGTCGACGATGAAATGCCGGAACGGCTCGCGCAACCTGGCCTCTTCTTCCGGGCGTCCATAGAAGGGCAGCGCGCCCCAGCTCTTGGCGTAGACGAAGTCGGCACCCGAGTAGGCGGCCTCGATATCGGTGGTGATTTCCAGGCTGCCGCCGGAGGCTTCGGCCTGCTCGAAACCGGCATCCATGAACTGCTCGTCGAGCAGGTAGGCGTTGTCCGGAATCAGCAACTTGATGTCCATGCCGAACTTGCTGGCGATCAGCAGCGCCGAATTGGCCACGGCGGTATTGAGTGGACGCGGATGCCAGGTCCAGGTCAGCACGAACTTCTTCTTGTCCGGCTGACCCAGGTGATCCTGGATGGTGCGCATCAGCGCCAGTTCCTGGCAGGGGTGCACGATGGTCTCCATGTTGATCACCGGCACCGAGGCGTGAGCGGCCAGTGCCTTGATGACGCGGTCCTGGCGGTCCTCGCTCCAGTCCCTGAACAACGGAAACGCACGCAGGGCAATGGCATCACAGTAGCGCGACAATACCCCGGCCACCTCGGCGATGTGTTCCTCGGCATCGCCGTCCATGACCACGCCCGGTTCGAACTCGATACCCCAGGCACCCTTGCCGGGTTCGAGCACCACTGCATGGGCGCCGAGCTTGAAGATGCCGACTTCGAAGGATGCGCGGGTTCTCAACGAGGAATTGAGAAACAGCAGGGCGACGCTCCGCCCGGCCAGCGGCTGCCCGGCATGGCCGTCACGAAAGCTCGTGGCTCGGTCCAGCATGGCCTGCAGTTCGTCGCGGCTCCAGTCCACGGTATTGAGAAAATGTCGCATCGGTGCATGTCCTGTTTCGTCGCAGTTTCCAGGGTCCTGAAACGCAAAAACCCAGCCGGCGGGCTGGGTTTCTCGTCAAGTAGTGCTCTCGGTTTGAAAACGGGCGCTAACGATTCGACCAGCCACGGGCGGCGGACACCATTCGGCGTCGACGCGGCGTACGACGTGCTGCGGTGGGGCCGAATGCGAGAGCGGGAATCCGTTTCATGGTTTCGAATTTGCCACATGAGGTCGCTCTTGGCAAGCCTGTTGTGCGCCGCGCCCCCGGCAGGGCTTGACCCCGGCGTGCAAGTCGCGGAAGCTGATGACTCCCGATCAATAACAATGAGGATGCAAGCATGGGAATCGAAGTTGCCGGTCTTCTCGGCCTGATCTGGCTGATCATTGTCATCTGGGCCATCATCAAGACCGCCCAGAGCTCGGCAGGCCCCGTCGCCAAGGTGCTATGGATACTGATCCTGCTGCTTTTCCCTCTCGTCGGGCTGATCATCTGGTTATTGCTCGGCCCCAAGCGCTGAATCCGCGCCTGGCAGCCGGAAAAGGCCGGCCGCCCTGGCTGGCCCATCGGCCCCGGGCCCACAGACGCTGATCATTGCACGGTCAGGCGCGTGAACTTCCGCTTGCCGACCTGGAGGACACCCTCGAAACCGGCCGACAGTAGCCGGTCGCGGTCACTGACCCGCTCGCCATCGATCCTGACCGCGCCCTGCTTGATCATGCGGAAGGCCTCCGAGTTCGAGGCGGTCAGGCCACAGGCGGTCAGTGCCGCGGCAATACCGATGCCCTCATCACCGGCCGGCAACTTTTTCTCGGGCATGTCCTCGGGCATCTCGCCGCCACGGAAGCGTGCGATGAACTGCTGGCGTGCGCTCTCTCCGGCGCCCGGGCCGTGAAAACGGTCGACAATCTCGACAGCCAGCTCGAACTTGACGTCGCGTGGGTTGCGGCCATCAGCCACGGCGGCCCGTAGCGCCTGGATGTCGTCGATGGCACGAAAACTGAGCAGTTCGAACCAGCGCCACATCAACTCGTCGGAAATACTCATGATCTTGCCGAACATCTCGTTGGCCGACTCGTTGATGCCGACGTAGTTGTCCAGTGATTTCGACATCTTCTGCACGCCGTCGGTCCCCTCGAGCAGCGGCCAGGTGATGATGACCTGGGGCTTCTGGCCGGCCTGTCCTTGCAGCTGGCGGCCCACAAGGAGGTTGAACTTCTGATCCGTCCCGCCCATCTCGATGTCGGCTTTCAGCTCGACCGAGTCGTGGCCCTGAACCAGCGGGTAAAGGAACTCGTGGATGGCGATGGGCTGGCCGGACTGGTAGCGCTTCTCGAAGTCGTCGCGCTCGAGCATTCGCGCCACCGTGTGCTGCGAGGCCAGCCGGATCATGTCGGCAGCGCTCATATCGCCGAACCATTCCGAGTTGAACCGAACCTCGGTTCGGGAACGGTCAAGGATCTTGAACACCTGCTCGGCGTAAGTTTTCGCGTTGGCGCGAATGTCGGCCTCCGACAGCGGCTTGCGGGTCACGTTCTTGCCGGTCGGGTCACCGATCATGCCGGTGAAATCGCCGATCAGGAAGACCACCACGTGACCGGCGTCCTGGAACCGGCGCATGGCGTTGAGAATGACGGTGTGGCCAAGGTGCAGATCCGGGGCGGTGGGGTCAAAACCGACCTTGACCCGGAGCGGCCGGCCTTCGGCCAGCCGCTCGGTCAGTTCGTCGGCCTGGATGACCTCGGCCGCGCCGCGAATCAGTTCATCGTAGTTGCTCATCGAATTCAAATGCCTGGAGCTGGTGGTTGATCGAAACCGGGTTATGGCGGTCTGCCTCTAGCAGAACTTCAATATCTGTAGCGAAAACCTTGATTCAGGGCGCTGTTTTAGTGTCCTGAAAAATCGTTCCGGGCCGACGTGCGGCATTGACTTGCCATGTCGGAACTCGTTAATGTTACCGGGTTTTGGCAACCGACCGGCGTGCATGACAAGAAAAACCATGGCCACCTCCCGACGCGCGCGATCGCGCCGCCCCGAACTCGCCCAGATCGTCGCCGTGGCCCGCAAAGCCGCATTGAACGGTATCGAGCGCATCGTGTCGGCATTCCGCGAGCATCCGCGCATCGGCGGCACGGCCGTTGCCCTGATCTGCATCGGTCTGGTCATCGGCCTGATCCCCTCGCAACCTGACGAATCCGAACCCACAGCGCAGATCAAACCACTGACGCTTCCGCAGCAGCAGGCGGAAATGGTCAGTGCCGACATGCCGGTCAGCGACCAACTCATCGACGGGATCGATTTCGAAGGCGTGTCCGGGGCTGACGAAGACCTCTCCGGTCAGACCTCTGTCAGCGACTGGACGGTGGTCGAGGTTCGCCCCGGCCAGACCCTGGAGCGCATTTTCCGCGACCTGGGCCTGAGCGCCCGTCTGCTGCACGAAGTGGTCAACGCCTGCGAGGAAACACAACAGCTGGCCCGCATCCGGCCCGGTGACGAATTCGCCTTCGATCTTGACGACGAGGAAGGCTTTCGCAGCCTGCGTGCCGAATTCGACGAGGAAAGCTGGCTGTTCGTGGAGCGCGGCGAAGACGGCATCTCGGCACGCACCGAGCCGCGAGAACTCGATTACCGGGTCGTCGAAACCCAGGGCACGATCACCACGTCGCTCTACCGCGCCGCCCAGCAGGCCGAACTGTCCGACAACCTGACCATGCGCCTGGCCAATATCTTCGGCTGGGATATCGACTTCGCGCTCGAAATCCGCGCCGGCGATCGTTTTGCGCTCATCTACGAGCAGGTCTGGCGTGACGGCGAGTACCTGCGCGACGGGCCGATCCTCGCGGCACGCTTCGTCAATCAGGGCGAAACCTTCGAGGCGGTGCGCTTCGACGCCGGCAACGGTCCGGACTACTTCGCACCCGACGGCCGCCCCATGCGCCAGGCCTTCCTGCGCGCACCGCTGAATTTCACCCGGGTGACGTCCAATTTCAATCCGCGTCGCTTCCACCCGATTACCCGCCAGGTTCGTCCGCACAACGGCACCGACTACGGGGCGCCGACCGGCACACCGGTATGGGCGTCCGGCGACGGTCGGGTGACCCGTTCGGGCTACAACAACCGCAACGGCAACTACATCTTCATCCGGCACGGCAACAACATCGAAACGCGATATCTGCACCTGTCGCGGCGCCACGTAAGCGTCGGCGACCGCGTGCGGCAGGGCGAAACCATCGGCCGTGTCGGGGCCACCGGCATGGCGACAGGCCCGCATCTGCACTACGAATTCCTGGTCAACGGCGCGCACCGCAACCCGCGCACCGTCGATCTGCCGCCGGCCGACCCGTTGCCAGACGATCTGATGGAGCAGTTCCTTTCCACGGGACGGCCCCTGCTCGCTCGCCTCGACGAGGTCGACCAGCCGCCGCTGATGCTGGCCAGCGCCGAGGACAGCTGCTCGCCGTCAACTGACAGCTGCTGAGACCGCGGCGACCATGCGGCGAACGGCCGGAGACCCCTCGCGCGACCTCTACGTCGGCCTGATCTCCGGCACCAGCATGGACGGTATCGATGCGGTGGTGGTGGATTTCGGCCAGGCGCGGCCCAACGTCCTCGCCGCCGCCACGCAGCCGTTCGATTCGGAGCTGCGCGACATGCTCGATGAACTGCGGCTCGATCCCGACAGCTTTCCCATCGCCAGCCTTGGGAGAGCCGACGCCCGCCTTGGCGATGCCCTGGGACGGTGCGCTCTCGAGATCATTGGCACCGCCGGAGTCGAGCCCTCCTCCATCACCGCCATCGGCTCTCACGGCCAGACCGTGCTTCACCGCCCCGACGAGCGCTGGCCATACACCCTGCAGATCGGGGACTCGCACCGTATCGCCGGGATCACCGGCATTCCCACGGTCGCCGACTTTCGCCGTACCGATATCGCCGCCGGCGGCCAGGGCGCTCCCCTTGCGCCCCTGCTGCACCGCGCCCTGTTCGCACGTGCAGGAGAGACGCGCGCAGTGCTCAACCTTGGCGGCATCGCCAATCTCACATTCCTGGCAGCCGACGGAACGATCAGCGGATTTGATTCGGGACCGGCCAACTGCCTGCTCGACGACTGGTATCGGCGCCACCATGCAGGCCGCTACGACGACAGCGGGCGCTGGGCGGCCAGCGGTCGAGTCAACGAGACCTGGCTCGAGGAACTGCTCGACGAACCGTTCTTCGCCCGCCAGCCTCCGAAGAGCACGGGTATCGAGCATTTCAGCCGGAACTGGCTCGATCAGCGCCTGCCGGACTGGGCTCGGCAACGCCCGGGCGACATTCAGGCCACACTGGCCGAACTGACCGCTCGCAGTGTCGCCAGTGCCATGGAGGAATGCCACGATTCGCCACCGACACGTCTACTGGTCTGCGGCGGTGGCGTGCACAACGACCACATGCTCGAGCGGCTGGCCCATCGGTTACCGTCGGTGGCTATTGGCTCGACAGCCGATGAAGGCGTCGACCCCGATTACGTGGAGGCGATACTGTTTGCCTGGCTGGCGCGTGAACGCCTGGCCGAACGACCGGTGGAGACCGGACCGGTGACCGGGGCACGGGTTCCCATACTGGCAGGAACAATCGCCTCGTGTGCGCCATCCAATCCCCTGAGCTGATATGCAAGGAGACAAATCCATGCGACTCATTCCGATCTGCCTGATTCTCGTATTTGGACTGGCTGCTTGCCAGGCCGACGATCCACCGGTCGAAGAAGCCGCTCCCCAACCCGAATTCCAGACCGAACCGGAAGTGTCGGAACCGGAAGTTGCCACCCGCGAAGAAAACGATGCGGTCGAGGAGGTTGCCCAGCGACGCGAACGCCTGCGCGAGGAATTGCGTGAGCACCGTCGGCAGGCCGCCGAAGGCGACAGCCTTGCTGAACGCGGTCGCGCGCTGACTCCAACGGAGTCGGAGTGGTGGCATGACGAAGGGCTGGTTGTCGAGCTGGGTCTGCTCGAGGAGCAGGTCCACGCCCTCGACCAGGCGGCCGAGCGACGGGACCAAGCGCGGCGCGATGTGCGCCACCGCATGATCGAGCTGCGGCGCGAAATGACGCGCGATGCCGCCGACCCGGAAGATGCCGTCCCCGATGAGACCGACACCGGTGCACTGCGCGAGCGTCTGACGCGAGAACGCGAATCGATTGATCAGGACTGGCGGGCGGATGTCGAAGGCATCCTCGAGCCCGAACAACTCGAACTACTCGAAGCGGCGCGACCCGAAGCGCTGGAAGAGCGCATCGACCGTCTGCCGGAACCTGGCAACGAAGGCCGGTAGGCCGGCGTTTACCGACACATGCCCCGGGATCGGCGCGGTGCCGCTCCCGGGCATCTCTCCATTACTCCTTGCGGGCGTAAAACACTTCGCCGAGCCGGTCGTAGAGCTGCTTGCGGATCCACCACAGCAGCACCAGGCTGGGCGTGACCATGATGGTGGTGATGAAAAAGAACATCGCCCAACTCCCCGCCAGCATGTCGACCATCCAGCCGCTGCCCGCGGCCAGCGAGGTACGGCTCAGGTTGCCCATCGAGGCCATCACGGCGTACTGGCTGGCGGTGTAGACCTGGCTGGTGAGGAATGAGATGAAGGCGACAAAAGCGACCGTCGAGAAGGCCGTGGTGAAGTTGTCGGCGACCACCGCAAAAACAAACAGCGGCATGTTGGGCCCGACCATCGCCATGACCGAGTAGACCAGGTTGGCCAGGGCCATGGCCACGCCACTGATCAGCAGACCGCGGAAAATGCCCATGCGCACGTTGATCACGCCCGACAGCAGCATGAACAGCGTCATCGTGAACCATCCCATGACACCGCTGACCAGGGCAATCTCCTGGTGGGTAAAGCCCAGCTCCCGGTAGAACACCGCGGCCATGCGCCCCATGAACGCCTCGCCAATCTTGAACAGCACGATGAAGCCGAGAATCGAGATGGTCAGCCGGAGGCCGTTGCGGCGCACGAACTCGGCGAACGGGGCGATGGCGGTGACCGTGAACCAGGCCACTGCCGTGCTGATCCTCCCCGGCTGGCGGCGTTTGCTCAGCGCTTCACGCACCCGTGCCTCGTCTTCGGCCTGGCGTGACTCGCGGTCGGATTCCGGCTCGGGCAGAAACAGCAGCGTGACAATCACGATCAGCGCCATGACCAGGGCGAGAAAGTGAAACGCGCTCGACCAGCCGCCCGGTGCCGTGCCCGCGATCCAGAAGGCGCCAGCCCCGGGAAGGCCCGCACCCGTCCACCAGCCGGCCGCAGTCACCGCCGCCGCCGCGGCCATGCCGCGCGGTTCCGAGGCGGGAATGGTCTCGATGCGATAGGCGTCGATGCCCACATCCTGGGTGGCCGCGCCGAACACGACGAAGGCGGCGACCAGTGCCACGGCGGTTACACCCACGGTGGGATCGGTCGCCGCCATCGCCAGTGTGCCCATGAGCACCCCGACCTGGGCCAGCAGGATCCAGCCGCGCCGCTGACCGAAGCGGGTGCACAGATAGGGCAGCTTCACGCGATCGAGCAGCGGCGCCCAGGTGAAGTTCAGCGCAAAGATCATGGTCACCGACCCGAGCACCCCGATGCTGGTGCGGGTCAGGCCGGCGTCGCTCAGCCACACCGAGAAAGCGTTGCCGATCACCGCCCATGGAAACCCGCTGGCGAAACCGAGGATGAAGATGTAGATCAAGCGCCGATCGGCGAACAGTTTCCAGATCGGCTCGCGAAGGGGTTTGTCGGCCGCCGCGGCGCGATCAGTCCGCATAGTCGAGAATCAGCGGCGCATGGTCGGAGAATCGCTCGTCGGTGTAGATGTCGGCCCCGCGCACGCGGTCAGCCAGCCCGGAACTGATCACCTGGTAGTCGATGCGCCATCCCACGTTGTTGTCCCAGGCGCGGCCGCGGTTCGACCACCAGGTATAGCGGTCCGGACGCGGATCGACCAGTCGAAACCCATCGTGCAGGCCGACGGGGCCGAATACCTCGTCCATCCAGGCACGCTCCTCGGGCAGGAAACCGGAGTTCTTCCGGTTGGCCTTCCAGTTCTTCAGGTCGATTTCCTTGTGGGCGATGTTCCAGTCGCCGCAGATGATGTAGTCACGCCCATTGTTCGCCAGCTCCTCGAGACGGGGCTTGAGATCGTCCATGCAGCGGTACTTGAACTGCTGGCGCTCGTCTTTCGAGGTGCCGGAGGGCAGGTACAGCGAAATGATCGACAACTCGCCGAAATCGGCCTGCAGCCAGCGCCCCTCACTGTCGAACTCGTCCCAACCCAGCCCGTAGGTCACCCGGTCGGGTTGATGGCGCGTGTACAGCGCCACGCCCGAATAGCCCTTTTTCTCCGCATCGTGGTAGTAACAGTGGTAGCCGACCGGAAAGAAATGGCGGTCGGCGAGCTGCCAGTGCTGGGCCTTGGTCTCCTGGATACAGACGAAATCAGCTTTCTGCCCCTTGAGCCAGTCGAAGAATCCCTTGCGTG
>SKSJ01000156.1 GCA_007123055.1 Wenzhouxiangella sp.
CAAGGCTCAAGGTGAAAAGACAAAACGACGAAGCGACAACAGTAAACCAGCCAACGATCAAACGCCCTCAATCCTCATCTCCAATCTCCCGCACCTTCACCTTGCGGATACGCTTGTCGACCATGTCGGCGATGGTGAAGATGTGCTCGCCGATCTTGAGGCTGGTGCGGCCGTCGGGCAGGGATTCGAGGTGTTCCAGGATCAGGCCGTTGAGGGTCTTGGCGCCGCTGGTGGGCAATGTCCAGTCCATGCGGCGGTTGAGCATGCGCAGGGTGGCACCGCCGTCGACGATCCAGCTGCCGTCTTCGAGTTTGCGGATCAGTTTCTGGCGGCCGCCGCCCTCGGTGGTGTACTCGCCCACAATTTCTTCGAGAATATCATCGAGAGTGACCAGGCCCTGGATGTCGCCGTATTCGTCGACGACCAGCCCCAGTCGGCGCTCACGGCTCTGGAATTCCAGCATCTGCTGGGTCAGCGGTGTACCTTCGGGCACGAAGTAAGGGCTGCGCACGGCCTTGAGCAGGCCATCACGGTCCAGCCGGTTCTGGATCAGGCGTGAAAGAATGGTGCGGATGTGCAGCAGTCCGACGATATTGTCGAGGTCGCCACGCCAGACCGGCATGCGGGTGTAGATGCTCTCGGTCAGCGCCTGCATGATGTCGTCCCATTCGGCGTCGAGATCGATGCCGACGATGTCCTGGCGCGGCACCATGACGTCGTCAACCGTGCCATGTTCCAGGTCGAGGATGTTGATCAACATCTGGCGGTGATCGAGTGAGATCTTCTTGCCGCCTTCCTTGACCAGGGTGCGCAGTTCCTCCCGGCTGAGTGAATCCTGGTGCAGGCCCCGCTTGTCCACTCCGAAAGGTTTGAGCAGGGTGGCAGCCATGAGGTTGGTCAACCAGACGGCCGGATAAAGTATCTTGAGCAGCGGGGTGAGGACGTAGCTGGCCGGGTAGGCGATGCGTTCGGGGTAGATTGCCGCCAATGTCTTCGGGGCCACCTCGGCGAAGATCAGGATGACCAGGGTCAGCGCCAGCGTCGAGACCCAGATACCGCCTTCGCCGAGCAGCCTCAGGGCGATCACCGTGGCAATCGAAGCCGCCAGGATATTGACCAGGTTGTTGCCCAGCAGGATCAGCCCGAACATGCGGTCGGGCCTGGCCAGCAGCCCCTGTGCCAGGCGTGCGCCGCGGTGACCGCTGTTGGCCTGATGGCGCAGGCGGTAACGATTGAGCGCCACCAGCCCGGTCTCGGAACTGGAAAAGAAAGCCGACAGCACGATCAGAACCGCCAGCAGGATGAAGAGAGTCGTCAGGGGGAGTTGGGCCATTGCTCAGGCGCCGGCGGAGATCATCCAACTGCGGTCGAGGAAGACTTCCAGTACCAGCTTGCTGCCGAAGTAGGCCAGTGCCAGCACGGCCATTGCCGCCAGGGTCCAGTTGACGGCACGGCGCCCGCGCCAGCCCAGCCAGTGCCGTCCGGCCAATAGGGCGGTGAACAGCACCCAGGACAGCAGCGACAATCCGGTTTTGTGGACCAGATGCTGATCGAACAGGTTGTCGATGAACACCAGTCCGGTCACCAGGCTTGCGGTCAGCACTACCCAGCCGGCGCCGATCAGGCGGAACATCACGGTTTCTATAACGGCCAGTGGCGGCAACAGTTCAAGTTGGCGAAGCGGGCGCGGATGCCGCAGGGCATAGTCCTGGGCCGCCAGCATCAGGGCATTGATGGCCGCAATCGACATCAGGCTGTAGGCGAGCAGCGAGGTAAAGACGTGGATCTCCAGCATCGCCGAGACCTGGGTCAACACCAGTGGCTCGGGGGTCATGAGCCATTGCAGGGCCAGGCAGAATGCGGCACCGGGAAAGGCGATGATGCCGGTCTCGACGGTCCTCGACCAGGGGCTGGTGACCAGCAGAACGCCGACGATCATCAGAGCGGCCAGTGACAGGGTATGAACGAAATTGACATCCCAACCCAGCGGTGTGGCCATTGCCTGCCAGATCACGCTGGCGTGCACGAGCGCGGCGATGACGGCAGACGCAGTGCCGAGTTTTCGCAGTGTCGGCGCGGAGCGGTAGTAGCCCAACGCCATGAGGCCGCCGGCAGCCAGATAGAGCACCAGTGCCAAAGGTGCGAGCAGGGTCATCGGGTCCACGATTCAGGCAGAAGCTTGTCTGATGTTGAGTAAGGCCCAAGTATAATGGCACATCTGGCCTCAATCCCGAGTGTTTGACCCATGTTCGACCAACTCAGCAAACGACTGACCGGATCCCTGGAGCGGCTCAAGGGCCGCGGACGGCTGACCGAAGACAATATTCGCGAGGCGATGCGCGAGGTGCGTGTGGCCCTGCTCGAGGCCGATGTCGCCTTGCCGGTGGTGAAGGATTTCATCGCCCAGGTCAGCGAACGGGCCGTCGGTCAGGAGGTGGTCGGCAGTCTCAAGCCGGGCGAGGCGCTGGTCAAGGTGGTGCACGAGGAGCTCAAGCGGGTCCTCGGTGAACAGCAGGCGCCGCTCAACCTCGAGCACCAGGCGCCGGTCGTGATTCTGCTGGCGGGCCTGCAGGGTGCAGGCAAGACCACCACCGCCGGCAAGCTGGCCAATCTTTTGCGAGAGCGTCACAAGAAGAAAGTGATGCTGGCCAGTTGCGATATCTATCGTCCGGCCGCCATCGACCAGCTCGAAACCCTGGCCGGACAGGTCGAGGCCGGGTTCTATCGTTCCGAGCGCGTCGATGACGCCGTGGTGATTGCCCGCGAGGCCCACGAACAGGCGCGCAAGCAGTTTGCCGATGTGCTGATTGTCGATACCGCCGGCCGGCTGGCCGTGGACGAGGCGATGATGGACGAGATCCGTCG
>SKSJ01000220.1 GCA_007123055.1 Wenzhouxiangella sp.
CCGTTGACCGCGCGCAGCAGGGTTGATTTGCCGGCACCCGAGGAGCCGACGATGACGACGAACTCGCCGGGCTCGATTTCCAGGTTCAGATCCTTCATCCCCACCGCACCATTCGGGTAGACGATGTTGGCATCGGTGAAACGGATCGAACCTTTCCTGTCGCTCATGTCTCTCGATTCCCCTGGTCGATCGCGGCTCAGCGCCGCATCAATTCGTAGGCATCGCGCACCGGCTCGTACAAGCCTTCGGTGAACGGTGCGAAACCGTCGATCTCGTAAAGGATCCACAGCACCTTCTCTTCCTCCGGCAGATGTGCCTGCGACTCGGCCAGGTCGATGAAGGCATCGATGATGGCCTGCCTGAGATCATCGGGCAGGCCCGGCCGCACCTGGACGCCGTCATTGGGCAGCATGGGCGCGTGCTCGAACACGATCACCTGCTCGCCGATATCGGGATACTGGCCGCAGATCATGTTGCGCGCGTCATCGTAACTCACGCCGAAGCGCGTATCGCCGGCATAGACGGCCAGCACCGCGGCATCGTGACCGCCGACGAACAGGCTGTCGATATCGCGTTCCGGGTCGATGCCGAGTTCCATCAGCTGCACCGCCGGAAAGAGGAAGCCGGAGGTCGAGTTGGGATCGACGAAGGCGATGCTCTCGCCGCGCAGGATCTCGAGGTCGCCCTGGCAATGCGCGAACTTTCTCGTCTCCGACGGCCGCCCCGGGGAGCGACTGTCGCAGCGCCGTTCGACGATCTCGATCGGCGTGTCGCACACCGATGGATCGTTGGTAAACCACTGCGACCGGTAGCCCGTCTCGCCGCGACGCACCGAAATCAATATCGGCTCGATGTCGTAGCGGCGCTGCCCCAGCATGGCGGCAAACGGCGGCAACATGCCGATATCGGCCCGCCCCGAGCCCAGCGCCTCGACCAGGCCGGTGTAGTCCTGCGGCACGAAGGAACGCACCGGCATGCCCAGTTCGGCTTCCAGATGATCGGTCAGCGGCCCGAGGTTGTCGACCAGGGCCTCGGCTTCCAGCGCCGGCACCAGGCCCAACACCAGTTCCGTCGGCCAGCCGCGTTCGTCGACCTGTTCGCCCGGACAACAGGCGACCAGCAGCACGGCCAGGCCAATCAGGGCGATAGCGCGCAAGGGTCCGTCCACGAAAAAACCAGCGTGCATGCTAGCCGATTCGCGCCGGCAAAAGATGACGAATGCATGACGCAGCGCCGCCAACCTGTCGGTGACCACATTCAATGATCACGACACATGGCGGCTTAGCTCGTCAACCAGTCGTCGTTCAATCCAGCTTTCCAGGCGCCAGTTGGCCAGGAACCCGCAATGCCCACCGTGTGGCAGCACCTCCAGATCCAGCGCGTCGAGCTTGGGCAGCGCGCGAATGTCGCCGATCGGAATGATCGGATCATCTTCGGAAGTAATGATCAGCGACGAGCGCTCCAGCCCCTCGAGGTAATCCCCGGCCACCGAGTACCCCTCCAGGTAGGCTTCCAGGTTCGGAAACTCGGTCAGGTGCTCGACCAGCCAGTCGGTCTGACTGCGCAGGTCCTTGAGCCGAAACCAGTCGCGCAGGTCGTAGCGCTCCGGGTACAGCGTCTGCTTGATCTTGAGCGAGCGCTGCCACTTGCGGACGAAATAGGCCTGGTAGAGCGGCATGCCGGTTTCGAGCGAATCGAGCACATGGTGTGGCCGAATCACCGGGCACACCGCCACGACTCGCTTGAGATCCACCCCGCTGTCGGGCGCCTGGCGCGCGATCCGCAGTGCGAAATTGCCACCCAGCGAGAATCCGGCCAGGAACACGGGCCCGTCTTCGTAGCCGGCCTGCACCTGGCCGACCACATCCAGCACCTCGGGCAGACGACAGGAGTGGAACAGGTCGATGTTGAGATGGTGAGAATCGCCGTGGTCGCGGAAGTTGAGGCGGAAGGTGTCGAATCCGGCCGCATCCAGCGCCGCCGCCGACGACAGCAGATAGTTGGAATCGACGCTGCCTTCCCAGCCGTGCAACAGGATGACCAGCGCGTTGCGACGATGCTCGCGCGCACGGTTGGCAAACCCCAGCAGGCGGGTGCCGTCGGCGGCTTCGTGAATACGGCGCTGACTGCGCCTGAGGTAATCGCGTGCGGCGCGGCGGACCAGGCGCCGACGCCACGGGCCGGAGGTAAGTACCGACTGGACATGGCGATGGGCCAGCAGGCCGCGCGGCTGATACGGCATGATGTCTCGCTCAGGCATCGTAAGCCTCCGTGACAACGCGATGGGCACGACGCGACAGGCCGCGACGCCCACCCTCGTAATCGGTCAGCGGTGCGCCGATCAGCAAGCGCCCTTCCAGCGGTGGCTCGGCCATCACGCGCAACAGGTTCATGAGGAAGTTCTCGCCGGGGGCGAACACCATGGTGTCGTGGAGATCACCCTCCCCGGCCCGCTGGTAACGGATCGCCACGGGCACCACCGGCACTCCGGTGCGAATGGCCGGCCCGAACAGCGGCGCATGAAAGACTTTGACGCCGCGCTCGCGTCGGATACCGCCCTCGGGGAAGATGCCGACGCGATCTCCACGCTTGAGCAGTGCGCTCATCCGGCGCGCCACCCGCCGGCGCGATTCGGTGCTGCCGCGCACGATGAATATGGTTCCGGCCAGCCGCGCCAGCATGCCCACCAGGGGCCAGCGCTCGATCTCGGACTTGGCCACCAGCCACATCGGCCACAACGCATGCAGAACGACGATGTCCAGCCAGGTGATGTGGTTGGCCACCACCAGGCAGGGACCGTCCGGCAGGCGCCCACTGGCTTGCAGGCGAATGCCGAAGATTCTGAGC
>SKSJ01000208.1 GCA_007123055.1 Wenzhouxiangella sp.
ATGGCATTGGCCGTCTGCGCCTCGATGGGGTAGCCGTCGGCCATGTCGATGGCCGGCGCCAGCACCTCGGCCAGGCTCAGGCGGCCGAACTCGGCCACCATCACGATCAGCCCACCTGGTGTCCCCGGGGTCGTGGCGGCCAGCGGACCGAATTCCGGCGGATAGACCATCCCCTGTTCGCGGAAGAATTCCGGGGTGGCGCCGGTCGGTGCCACGCCCAGGGCGTTGATGCCGATGACTTCGCCGCTTTCGGGGTTGTAAATCAGCGCCTGGGTTTCGCCGCCCCAGCCGAGCACGTCCCACATGGTGGCGGTGGCCGCCAGCATGGCTGCCGCCGCGTCTACGGCGTTGCCGCCGCGCTCGAAAGTCTTCGCCCCGGCGGTCGCCGCCAGCGGTTTGCCGGTCACCGCCACCCATTCCTTGCCGTGAAGGATGGGGCGAGTGGTGTCCTGTGCGCTGACCTGCCCGAGGACGGTGGTGGTGAGCAGACCGGCTATGACAACGGTACGGGTGATCTGGAGGACTGTCGATGGCATGAATGTTTCCTGGTCGGCTTTTCTCTGGAGGTCGATGATAGCAGTGCCGGGTCATGGGGATGAAATACCCGCGGCAGCCTGTCACGTTCTCGGCATTGAATCCGTAGATTGTGGCGGGCGGCCGGTGTGTGTTGATCCACAGCCGGGCGATTCGAATCACATGGAGTCCCGATGAACAACCGTTTGTTCCTTTCCAGCGCCTTTCTGGTGGCCGTCAATCTGCTACCGCTGGCCGGCGTGCTGTTTTTCGGCTGGTCGGTCTACGAGGTGGTACTGCTGTTCTGGGCCGAGAACCTGGTGCTGGGGTTGTATGCGATTGCCCGCATGGTGACCTTGTATCGGCGCAACGGCGATGGCCGGGTGCTGCTGTTGATCCCCTTCTTCTGCTTTCACTTCGGCGTGTTCACCTTGGTGCACGGCCTCTTCGTGATGGCCATGTTCCGGCCTGAGGATCATGTTGCCGGCGCGACGGGCATGAGCCTCTGGGTTCCGTTCCTGGCCCTGCTGATCAGCCACGGCGCCTCCTACACGATGAACTTCCTGGGCAAGCAGGAGTACCGGGGCATGAAGGGCGAGGAAGTCATGGTGGCTCCGTACAAGCGGGTGGCCATCCTTCATGTCACCATCCTGGCCGGTGGCTTCCTGGTGAGTGCGCTGGGGCAACCGGCCTACGCCTTGGTGCTGCTGGTCGTGCTCAAGATCGGTATCGATGTGGTCACTCACGTTGGCGAGCATCGCCAGCGTAACGCAGCCGAGGAGCGCAAGCGGGAGACCGGCCGTGCCGACAGCGACGTTTTCAGAACCTGGGACTGACCTGGGTTTGCAATCAATCAGAGGACAGGCATGAAAGTGGAGAGGACAGCAAAGACCCCCGACCTGGACCACCTGGTAGAGGAGTTGCGACCAAAGCTGGACGATCTGGAGCAGGACCGCCAGTCCATGCGACGATCTGCACTGCGCTGGTTCACTCTCCTCGGTACCGTGACTCTCGTCGCGGCCATCGCCGCGGCTGTGGCCATGGCCACAGCTGCTGGAGCCAACGCAGCAGGCATCGGCGTGTTCCCGCTGGTCGGCGGTGTTGTCTGGATCGTGATCTCAGGATCTCGCTACCAGAGACGCTGGAAAAAGTGGGTGACCGATGCGCTGATGCCGGAGATCTGTCAGGCACTCGATGGCGACATCGAATACCGTGCCGAAGCGAATCACTCATTCGTCAAGCCCTTCAACGCACTGGAACTGATAGGGCGCTGGAACCGTGGCGAGGTGCAACACCTGGTGCGAGGCGAATATGGCGGGCGACGCTTCGAGATGGTTCACGCTGCCCTGCGTGCCAGGAGCAGCGGCAAGGACAGCAGCGACACCCAGGTATTCGATGGATTCCTGTTCCGCATACAGGTGCACACACATTTCGACCCCGGACTGAGCATCCGGCCCAATTTCGGCTGGTTTTCGAAAGCATTCGGCAAGCGCGCAATACCCACCGGCAACCAGGAATTCGATTCTGTTTTCCTGGTTAGCACGGACGATGGTAGCGATCTCGACGCCGAGCAGCTCAGCCGTGCGCTTACTCCCGATTGGCAAGATGCCCTGCTGGCGCTCCATGAAGAGCTGGGTACCTTGCCCTACGGCCAACCGCGGCTGCGCGCCGGGTTCAAGTACGACACTTGCTACCTGGCGCTGACTCTCGAGGAAGAGGGCTGCTCACTCGGGCCGATCCGTACCCAGCGTCCGCGTCCCTTCCCCCAGGTGGGTCATGTGCTGGCCAATGAATCCAGACTGGAGCGTGATTTGCGCAAGATGGTGGCGGATGTCGACACCTTCCGACGAGTGATCGATCAATTCAAGAGTGCAGATGCGTCACATTGATGCATTATTAATGTGCTATAAGTCACATTATGTGGTATGCTGAACGGCCATGCACAGCAGGCCCCGCTCGGGTTTTCCGTGCAATTCATTGATCTCCCCGGGGTAAACGGGACGCCGTCATGCCAGATGCCAAAACGAGCGACGACTGGTTCAGAAACCTCAGGCTCGATCAGTTGTATGAAACGCTCGATCGGCTCCCGATCTACGTCTACATGAAGGATCGGCAATCCCGCTACGTCTATGCAAACCTCAAGACACTGGAATTGTTCGGATGTGCGCCGGAGGATCTGTGCGGTCGGGATGATGCCGCCTTCTTTCCGGCCGACACGGTTCGGCATCTGCGAGCCGTCGATCAGTTGGTGTTGAACGGGGAGAGCACGTTCGATGAAGTCGTCAGCGGCGAGGGTGAAAACCAGCATGTCTACCTCGAGGTCA
>SKSJ01000022.1 GCA_007123055.1 Wenzhouxiangella sp.
AAAATACCCAGCACGCGGCTGAGATCATGCAGCCAGGCCTGCAGCACGAGATCCACGGCCGTGACGGTCGTCGCGATGATGAGCACGAACGCCGGGATCCGGATCTCCGCGTTCAGCGTCGAACGCAGCAGCGAGACGGCCAGGCTGGTGATGGCCAGCACGGCAATGGTCGCCAGGCCCAGGCCGAGTCCATTGACGGCCGTATTCGACACCGCCAGCAGCGGGCACAGGCCGAGCAGCTGCACCAGGCCGGGGTTGTTGTCCCACAGTCCATTGCGCCAGATTGTCGTGGTCCGGGTCGTCACGCCCCTCATGGATGTTCAGCCTGTTGCGAGAATATGTTTTCGGGTTGCGCTTCGATCACCTGCAGCGTGCGCTTGACCGCCTCGACGATCGCCGCCACGGTGATCGTTGCGCTGGTCAGGGTATCGAAATCTCCGCCGCGGCGGTCCGGCGCCCAGCCATCCGGTTCCGGATCGCGCAGGCTGCGCCCGGGGAACTGCTCGAGCCAGTCGCTGCGGCGCGCCTCGACACGATCGCCCAGCCCCGGGGTTTCGCGATGCTCGAGCACGCCCACCTGTCTGACCGTGCCGTCCACGTCCACTGCAACCAGCAGGCGAATATCGCCGCTGTAGCCCCGTGGGGTGGTGACATCGATGACCATCGCCACCGGCTCTCCGGCCAGGCGAGCCCGGTAGGCGGTGGCCGGTTGCTCGAAGCCTTCGATGGGCAACTCGATCCAGTCCTCGAGCAGATTATTGTCGAAGTCCCTGTCGGCCAGCATGCCGGATACCGCAGACAGTGCCCGAGTCTGCTGCTCCTTGGCAATGCGTTCGCCGGTCAATTGATCGAGACCGGCCAGAGTCAGCGCGGAAACCAGGCCGATGACCACCAAAGTCAGCACGGGTCGCAGGTTCTTGCTTGGCAGCCTCATCGGGCAGAACAGGAGTGCGGGGCTGAAGCCATTGTAGCGGGGTGCCGTAGCGATCGGGACGTCGAAATATGTCCTGTCAGGTATCCATTGGTTGGCTCAGTGTCCGTAAGTCCGCGGTCGTGTCAGCCGGTCGATCAGCGGGGCGGCCATGTTCATCAGCAAGACGGCGAAGGCGACGCCGTCGGGGTAGCCGCCCCAGCGGCGGATGGCCAGGGTAAGGATGGCGATGCCGGCGCCGAAGACGAGCTTGCCGCGGAAGGTGGCCGGGCCGGAGACCGGGTCGGTGGCGATGAAGAAGGCGGCCAGCACCAGGCCGCCGGCGAAGAGGCGTTCCGGGGGTGAGGGATGAATGTCGGGGCCGAGCATCCACAGCGGGGCCGACACGATGATGGTGGTGGCGATGACGGCCACCGGGACGTGCCAGGAAATCACCCGTTTCCACATCAGATAGATGCCGCCAATGGCGTAGAAGTTGGCGATCCATTCCCACCCGAGGCCGCCGAAGTCGCCGAAGACTGGATCCGTGTGAATCTCCGACAGACTCAGCCCCTGCTGCACGCCGGTGCGGATCTGGTCGAGCGGCGTGGCCATGGTGATGGCATCCCAGCTCGTTGTGGCCGGGAGGGCGCCGGTGAGAATGGCCTGGGCCGTTTCCATGAATCCGGGCAGGCCGGGCGAGAGCTGACGCGGGGCCAGCCACTGGCTGAGTTCCAGTGGAAAGGCGATGATCACGGCGGCAAAGCCGACCATGGCCGGGTTGAACAGGTTGTAGCCCAGCCCGCCGTAAAGATGTTTGGCGATGACGATGGCAAACAGCATCCCCACCGCCGTGATCCACCAGGGGGCTAGCGGCGGCATGCACAGCGCGAACAGTACAGCGGTGACCAGGGCGCTGCAGTCGCCCAGAAACAGTCGCACCGGCCGGTTACGCAGCCGCAGCATGATGGCCTCGAAACCGACGGCAAACGCCACCGCCAAAACGATCTGGAACAGGATGCCGTAGCCGAAGAACCAGACATGTGCGGCAATGGCCGGCACCAGTGCGTACAGCACCTGGCGCATGGCATCGCCCACCGTCACCGACGGTGGGATATGCGGTGCCCCGCCCAGCTCAAATTTCATGACTTGTTTTCAGGTTGCTGGTGGATCGTGAGTGAAAGCTCATCACGAAGCACACGAAGAAGGGCACGAAGGACACGAAGAAAGAATTTTTATTTGACGTGCCAAAACCTGATGGTTTGAGACTTTTCAATGATTTCAAGGGATTCTCTTCGTGCTCTTCGTGACCTCTTCGCGCCCTTCGTGTTGGAGCTTTCCGCGAAAACATGGCAGAGTCATTCCCCGCGTCGCTTCTGGCGAGCGCGTTCTATGGCGGCCTGGATTTCGTCCTTGGCCTTGTCGGGTTTTTTCAGCTTTTCTTCGCGGGCCTTGCGGCGGGCGGCGCGTTCGGCTTTTTCGCGCTCCAGCCTTGCCTCGCGCGCCTCGAAGCGGCGGCGGGCGAGCGCGGCGCGGCGTTCGTCGAGTTCGCGGCGGATCAGCTCCTGGCGGCCGTGGCGGAAGAAGTCGACCAGCGGGATATGGCTGGGGCAGACCTGTGCGCAGCAGCCGCATTCGATGCAGTCGGCCAGGTTCAGTTCGGCGGCACGGTCGAATTGTTCGGCCTCGAGGTGACGGTAGAGCATCTGCGGCAACAAGCTGGCCGGACACACATTCACGCACTGGCCGCAATTGATGCAGGGCAGGGTGGCTGCGGTCGGGGGCACTTCTTTCGCAGTGAGCGCGAGGAGGCAGTTGCTGCCACGGCTGACGGGGATCTCGTCAGTGGAAAGCGCGGTGCCCGACATCGGTCCGCCGAGAACGAGGCGGGTGACATCGTCCCGGTAGCCGCCGGCGGCCTCGACCA
>SKSJ01000258.1 GCA_007123055.1 Wenzhouxiangella sp.
CGCACCGGCTCCATGTGTTCATGGCGCGAATCGAAGTTGCCGTCGCCGGTGGTATCGATCAGGTAGTAGGGCGGACCGACTTCCGGAATGATACGAATCATGTAGACAACGCCCCCGGCATGGTACTCCTCGACGATACGCCTGTCCTCGCGGCGGATGATCACTTGTGGCTCGATCTGCTCGTCGGGATCCTGCACCTTCGGCGGCAGGGGCTCGTGCTCCGGCATGGGCGGCGGGGGTGGTGCGTCCCTTTCCGGTGGCGCCTCGCTCTGGGCGAAGGTAACGGCGGCGATCATCGACAGGGTCGCAAACAGGGTGACGAAACGAAACATGCAGGCGTCTCCGGGCAGAAGCATCATGTGGGCAGTCTAGCAAACTCTATGGTTTGACCACCCTGATGCGTCGTCATTCCGCCCGATTCAATTATCATGGCTCTTTACGCAACTGATGTCTCCGGAATCCCCATGTCGAAGTCGCCGCAACTGTGCCTGGTCGATGGATCCTCCTACCTCTACCGCGCCTTTCACGCCTTGCCCAGCCTGACCAATGCCGAGGGCCAGCCCACCGGCGCGATCTTCGGTGTGGCCAACATGCTCAGGCGCCTGACCGAGCAATACGATCCCGAGCGCGTTGCCGTGGTGTTCGATGCTCCCGGCAAGACCTTCCGGCACGAGGCCTACGAGGACTACAAGGCCAACCGCCCACCCATGCCCGACGAGCTCAGAAGCCAGATCGAGCCGCTGCACGAGCTGGTCGATGCCATGGGGCTGAAGCGACTGGTGATCGAGGGCGTGGAGGCCGACGATGTGATCGCCACGCTGACCCGGCGGGCACGCGGCGACGGTCTCGATGTGCTGATTTCCTCCGGTGACAAGGACCTGGCGCAACTGGTCGATGACGGCGTGGTGCTCGAAGACACCATGCAGGACAAACGCTACGACCCGGCCGCGGTCGAGGAGAAGTTCGGCGTCGGTCCCGCCCTGATCGCCGATTTGCTGGCGCTGACCGGCGACAGCTCAGACAACATCCCGGGCGTGGAGAAGGTCGGACCCAAGACCGCAGCCAAGTGGCTCAAACAGTTTGGCAGCCTGGACGCGCTGATCGAGCGCGCCGACGAGGTCGGCGGCAAGATCGGCGACAACCTGCGTGCCGCGCTCGACACCATCCCGCTGTCCCGCGAACTGGTGGCGCTTGACGAGCAGGTCGAGCTGGGCATTGAGCTCGACGAACTGCGTCCGGCCGGGGCCGACCAGGCGCGCATGATCGAGTTGCTCAAGCGCTTTGGCTTCGCCACCTGGCTCAAGCAGTACAGCGAGGCCGACGAGATTCGCGACAGCGAGCTGGAGGTGGAGACAGTCACCACCCGGGCCGGTCTGAACGCACTGGTCGAGACGCTGGAGAAGGCCGAGCTGATCGCCTTCGATACCGAGACCACCAGCCTGGAAGCGCTGGAGGCCGACCTGGTCGGTTTCGCCTTTGCCGTCGGGGCCGGTCGCGCGTTCTACGTGCCGCTGGCCCATGCCGACCAGGACAACGAATTTTCTGCCGAAGAGGCCATCGAGGCCCTGCGGCCGGTGCTGGAGGATGCGGATCACCCCAAGGTCGGTCAGCACCTCAAGTACGACCTCAACGTACTCGAGCGCGCCGGTGTGAACCTGGCCGGCATCGCCCACGACACCATGCTCGAGTCCTACCTCTACCATTCCACCGCCACGCGTCATGACATGGACTCGCTGGCCGCCCGTTACCTGGGCCGCCAGACGACCTCGTTCGAGGCGGTGGCCGGCAAGGGCAAGAAACAGGTCACTTTCGACCAGGTCCCGGTGGAAACGGCGGCCGACTACGCCGGCGAGGATGCCGAGGTCACCCTGGCGCTGCATGAGCACCTGTGGCCGAAACTCGAGGCGCTCGACGGCCCCCGGCGCGTGTACCAGGAGCTGGAAATTCCGCTCATCCCCGTGCTCGCGCGCATGGAGCGTACCGGCGTGGCGCTGGACGTTGACCAGCTCGCGGCCCAGAGCAGGGAAATCGAACAACGCATGGACGAGTTGATCGAGCAGGCGCACGGCGAGGCCGGCCAGGAGTTCAAGCTGGGCTCGACCAAGCAACTGCGCGAGATCCTGTTCGACAAGCTGGGTCTCGAACCGCGTCGCAAGACGCCGGGCGGACAGCCGTCGACCGCCGAGGACGTGCTCCAGGAACTGGCTGCCGAACACGAACTGCCGCGCATCATTCTCGAGCATCGCGGCCTGGCCAAGCTCAAGAGCACCTATACCGACCGCCTTCCGGAGAAGGTCAACCGCGACACCGGTCGCGTGCATACCCACTACCACCAGGCCATCGCCGCCACCGGCCGGCTGTCGTCGACCGATCCCAACCTGCAGAACATCCCCATCCGCACCGCCGAAGGGCGGCGCATCCGCAAGGCCTTCATCGCTCCCGAGGGAACGACCCTGCTGGCCGCGGACTACTCGCAGATCGAGCTGCGCATCATGGCGCACCTGTCCGGCGACGAGCGCCTGCTCCAGGCCTTCGCCGACGGCGAGGACATTCACCAGGCCACGGCCGCCGAGGTGTTCGGCCAGGCCATCGACGAGGTCGAACCCGAGCAGCGGCGCGCGGCCAAGGCGATCAATTTCGGCCTGATGTACGGCATGAGTGCCTGGGGCTTGTCGCGCCAGCTCGAGCTGCCGCGCTCGGAGGCCGAGCATTACATCGAGCGCTACTTCGAACGTTACCCGGGGGTGAAGGACTTCATGGAACGCATTCGCAAGCAGGCGCGCGAGGACGGATACGTCGAAACCCTGTTTGGCCGCCGGCTCTGGGCCGATGAGA
>SKSJ01000054.1 GCA_007123055.1 Wenzhouxiangella sp.
CCTCGGTGACCGCGTAGCCGTGCTCGTCGACGCGCACCACCATGGTGGCCTTGGCGCCGGTGTGGCAGATGGTCTTGAGTTCCTTGAGTTCGTCGGCCCAGGCCAGCAGGTGACGGCTGCCATCGAACAACTCCCCGCGAAAGTCGGTTCTCAGGCCGAAGGCGAGCACCGGGATCCTGAGCCGGTCGACCACCTCGGTCAGTTGCCAGACCTGGTCGCGGGTGAAGAACTGAGACTCGTCGGTGAGCACGCAATGGATGTTGCCGCCGTCGAGTTCGCCGCGCACCCGCTCGAACAGGTCATCGTCCGGGCCGGCGGCCAGGGCCGGCGCCTGCATGCCCACCCGGGAACGAATCACGCCATGCCCGGCACGATCGTCGATGCCGGGACTGATCAGCAAGGGCCGCATGCCGCGCTCGGAGTAGTTGTAGGCCGACTGCAGCAGGACCGTGGTCTTGCCGGCATTCATGGTCGAGTAATAAAAGTGCAGCTTGGCCATCAGTCTTCCGGTCGCCGGTCCATCCACACGTTGATCCAGACCACCGACAGCTCGGTTTCCTCGGCCAGCCAGCCGCCGACGGCCTGCTCCACCTGCTCGCATTCCTCGCAGTTGTCACGGCGGTAGAGCAGGATGAACACGTCGCCGTCGGGCAGGTCGGCAATTTCCATTTCCTGCCCGGCCGGGTCGGTGACCCGCTCGAGCAGGCGATCAAGACGCACCATGGAGCGGGCGCGACGCTGCCGGTTGACGGTGAGATTGAGTTCGCGCTCGAAGCCATGGCGAAACCCGTCGAGGTGCCAGGACGCCGAGTGGTCGTAGAGATAGACGTAGAGTTGCGGCACGTCCACCACCACCCCCTCGCGGCGAGCCTGGGCGCGGATATTGCCGACCAGGCGCTGGTGGTCGGTGATCACCGACTGGCGCTGGATCAGGTCGAGGCGTTCGGACACGACCTCGTCGGCGGCGGGAAGGCCCGGTGAGAGGAGGAAAAGGATGACGACAAGCATAAGATTTCGCATGCATGAGAGTATATCGTCCTGTCCTTCCTGTCGTGTCATCGGCTACAATCTCGCACCCCATGGCCCGCCCACTCGACACCCTCAATCCCCAGCAGCGCGCCGCAGTCGTGCACGTCGACTCGCCACTGCTGGTGCTGGCCGGCGCCGGATCGGGCAAGACGCGCGTGATCACCGAAAAGATCGCCTGGCTGATCGACCGCGGTCATTTCCCGGCCCGCCACATCGCCGCCATTACCTTCACCAACAAGGCCGCGCGCGAGATGCGCAGCCGTATCGGCAAACGGCTGGGGCGAAAGGCGGTGGAAGGCCTGACCATTTCGACCTTCCATTCGCTGGGTTGGCAGATCCTCAAGTCCGAGCCGGAAGCGGCCGGGCGGCGCAAGGGCATGAGCATTCTCGACCAGCACACCGCCGGCGATCTGGTGCGCGAACTGCTGCCCTCGGGCGCGCCCAACGACATGGTGTGGGGGGTGCAGGCCGGAATCGGCCGTTTCAAGGATGCCGGCATCCCGCCCGACCGGGCCCTGGCCACGGCCGATGACGAGAACGCCACGCGCGCCGCCGAAATCTACGCCGGCTATGCCGAGCGCCTGGCCGCGCTCAACGCGGTCGACTTCGACGACCTCATCACCATCCCCGCGCGCCTGCTCGAGGATCCGGAAATCCGCACCCGCTGGCGCCGGCGCCTGCAGTACCTGCTGGTCGACGAATACCAGGACACCAGCGAAGCCCAGTACCGCCTGCTCAGCCAGTTGACCGAAAGCACCGGCGCGTTCACGGCGGTGGGCGACGACGACCAGTCGATCTATGGCTGGCGTGGTGCGCGGCCCGAGAATCTGGCCAGCCTGAAGACCGACTGGCCCAACCTCACCGTCATCAAGCTCGAGCAGAACTACCGCTCCACCGGGCGCATCCTGTCGGCGGCCAACGCGGTGATTGCCTGCAATCCGCACGACATCGAGAAAAAACTCTGGAGCCAGCTCGGCCCGGGTGATCCCATCGAAATCGTCGAGTATGTCGACGAGGCCGACGAGGCCGAGGGCATCGCCCGCGGCATTCTCTCGGAAGTTCACGGCAACCGTGTTCGCTTCGGCGACTGCGCGGTGCTCTACCGCTCCAACTACCAGGCCCGCGCCATTGAACAACAACTCAGGGAATACGGCATTCCCTACGTGGTCTCCGGCGGCCCGAGCTGGTTCGATGCGCGCGAAATCCGCGACCTGCTCGCCTACCTCCGGTTGCTGATCAACCCCGAAGACAACCCGGCGTTCATGCGCGTGGCCAATGTGCCCCGGCGCGGCCTGGGTTCGGGGGCGATGTCGCGCCTGGCCACCTACGCCGACGCCATTCACGCCAGCCTCTTCGAGGCCGCCACCGACGCGCGCTTCCAGGCCGAGCTGCCGACCCCGGCCCAGCGCGGCCTGCGCTCGTTCACCAACATGCTCATCGAGTTCAACGACCGCTTCGAACGCGGCGACATGAACGAGCTCGGTGAATTGTTTCGTGAGCTGGCCGAGCACATCGGTTACTTCGACTTCATCTGCGAATCCGAAGATGACCCGCGCAAGCGCGAACGCCGGCGCAAGAGCATGGACGACCTGATCGGCTGGATCGGTCGCCTGGCCGACAGCGTCAACTCGGGCGAGGAGCTGATCGCGCGCGTGTCGCTGGCCTCCGGCCCTGACGACGATCGCCACGACGGCGCCGACCTGGTGCGCATGATGACCCTGCATGCGGCCAAGGGGCTGGAGTTTTCGCGCGTGTGGCTGCCCGGATGCGAGGAAGGCCTGCTGCCGCACACCCGCTCGATCG
>SKSJ01000058.1 GCA_007123055.1 Wenzhouxiangella sp.
GCCGCTGCATGGGTGAGGATCCGAGGTCTGAGGTCTGAGGTCTGAGGTCTGAGGTCTGAGGTCTGAGGTCTGAGGTCTGAGGTCTGAGGTCTGAGGTCTGAGGTCTGAGGTCTGAGGTCTGTGCGTCTGTGCGTCTGTGCGTCTGTGCGTCTGTGCGTCTGTGCGTCTGTGCGTCTGTGCGTCTGTGCGTCTGTGCGTCTGTGCGTCTGTGGGCCGTGCAGATCGTCAGCCGACTTCCGACGTACCGACTTCCGACTTCCGACCAGACCACCGGGCAACCGGGCTGATCACCCCCCCCCGGGCTGGCGACAAACTGGCTGCAGTGGTCTAGAATGCGGCTTCGATTTTCAAGCCGGGTAATCCGATGAGCATCAAGTCCGACCGCTGGATTCGCCGAATGGCCGAGGAACACGGCATGATCGAGCCGTTCGAGGCCGGCCAGGTCCGGCAGGCCGACGACGGCAGCAAGCTGGTCTCCTACGGCACCTCCAGTTACGGCTACGACGGACGTTGTGCCGACGAGTTCAAGATCTTCACCAACATCAACACCGCCATCGTCGATCCCAAGCGCTTCGACGCCAAGAGCTTCGTCGACTTCAAGGGCGACGTCTGCATCATTCCACCCAATTCCTTCGCACTGGCACGCACGGTCGAGTATTTCCGCATTCCACGCAACGTGCTGACCATCTGCCTGGGAAAATCGACATACGCGCGCTGCGGGATCATCGTCAACGTCACTCCCCTGGAACCGGAATGGGAGGGTCACGTGACGCTCGAGTTTTCCAACACCACGCCGTTGCCCGCCAAGGTCTATGCCAATGAGGGCGTGGCCCAGTTCCTGTTCCTGGAATCGGACGAGACCTGCGAAACTTCCTACGCCGACCGTGCCGGCAAGTACATGGGCCAGCGCGGCGTCACCCTGCCAAGGGCCTGACAACCTCCCGCACACGCGCCTCTTCAGTGTAGGGCGGCACGTCCAGGGACTCGCCAGAGCCGATGCGCGCCTGCACGTCCAGCCACCAGTCGGCGTCGAACAGTTCTCCGTGCGAGTCCGTCAAGACTGCGAGAAGATCCGGCTTCAGCGCGAGAAAACGCGGAAACTCCTCCGGAAAGACGTCATTGTCGTCGACATGGAACCAGGTCTCGTCGCTGTAGAGATCGAAATCGTTGCTTGCTTTCGGCATGTGGCGGAAATGGCAGTCGGTCAGCAGGGTCAGTTCATCGTAATCGTAGAAGACCACTCGCCCAGAGCGGGTCACGCCAAAGTTCTTCGGCAACAGGTCACCGGCGAAAATATTGGAGCGAGCCAGGTCCTTCAGCGCCTGCCCCATGTCGATCACGGCATGGTGCGCCGCATCTTCATCCACTTCTTTCAGGTACAGGTCCAGCGGCCGCACCCGGCGCTCCACGAAACTGTGCCGGATCACGACGGTATCGTCTTCGAGACGGACGATGCGACGGCACTCGGACATGAGTTCGTCCAGCAATTCCGGCGAGAACTGGTCCCTCGGAAACCTGAGGTCCTTGAATTCCTGCACATCCAGCAGTCGTCCTACCCGGTCATGGCGGTGAACCAGGCGATAGCGCTCGATGACCTCGTGCCGACGAATTGTCTTGACCGGCGCGAAACGGTCGCGCAACAGCTTGAACACCAACGGGTAGGAAGGCAGGGTGAATACCGCCATCACCATCCCGCGCTGGCCGTCCGCCTCGACCATGGTCTCTTCCGGTCGCGCCAGCAGCTCACGGACGAAAGCACGATAACGCTCGGTCTTGCCCTGCTTGGCCCGCCCCAACACGGTGTAGAGCTCGTCGATGGGCTTGTCGGGCAGCAGGGTTCGCAAAAAGACCACCGCATCACCGACCGTGGGCAGGTCGGCGAGGAAGTAGCTGAAGGTGTAACCGAACAGGATGGAGACTTGAATCCGCTTTGCCAACAAGGCGTCGACACGAACCAGGTTGTCTTCCTGGACCAGCGCGATGACGCAGGGCAAATAGCGGTCACGGCCGAAGGCACGCCCGACCAGGTAAGCCCGACCTTCACGATAGAACACCGTCTCCAGCATCTCGATGCTGGTCACTGCGACCTCCCCCGCCGCGAACAACTCCGAGCGCAGGCGTTCGGCAAGGCGGTTGCCGTCCTTCACGGTATCCCCGTAAGGAGTGTTGAACTGGTAATCGCCGAGAAGACGTCGAAAGGTTTCCGCCAGATCGTTGCCGACAGCGTAGGTGTGACGCGAGACCGGGTGGGTAATACGGTCGGTGGGCTGGATGTCGAGCGCGACGAACTCGATGGCGGGATCCACCCCGCGGGTCTTGAACAATCGCCGACTGATGGTATTGAAGAAGGTCTTGTAAAGTTCAGCGTCGAGCCTGCCGCGAATCTCGCGCGCATAGGTCTTGTGCATCTCCGTCCAGAAAGAGCGCGAAAACAGGCGGTTGGCCAGATGTTCCTCGAGTCGACCGATCACCTCGTTGACGCTGGCATCGTAGAGCTCCATCCGGGCGACCACGTCGGCCCGCATACCGACCCGATCGCCGGCCTCGAAGCGCCGCTTGCCCCGGCGAGACAGATCGGAAAAGCTGGCGTTGTAGTCGTCAAACCCGGTCAACACCAGGTCGGTCGCCCGCCTGACCGAGGAACCGCCCGAATCGGATGTCGTCATGCACTCAGCCGGATGATCATATCGGAAACCATTCTACCGCGCCGATGATCATCCGCCGCCCGATGGAGTCGGAATCATCACCCGGGAGTGGTCTCCTCAATCGGTCAGGCCGCTGTCGCGCCAGCCCGAGGTGATGGGGTAGCGCCGGTCGCGACCGAAGGCCTTGCGCGTGATGCGCGGCCCTGGTGCGCCCTGGCGGCGCTTGTACTCGGCGGCCAGTACCATACCGGCCACGCGCCGCGCGATGTGCTCATCGATGCCTGCATCGATCATGTCATGGATGGACTGGTCCTGCTCCACGTAACGGGTAATGATGTCATCGAGCAGGTCGTAGGACGGCAGCTTGTCCTGGTCGCGCTGGTTCGGCGCCAGCTCGGCCGAAGGCGGCCGATCGATCACGCCCTGCGGGATCGCCTCCGAAACGGTGTTGCGCCAGTTCGACAACTCGTAGACCAGGGTCTTGAATACATCCTTGATCGGGCTGTAACCGCCGCACATGTCGCCGTAAATGGTGGAATAACCCGTGGCCAGCTCGCTTTTGTTGCTGGTCGCCAGCGGCAGGTGGCCGAACTTGTTCGACAACGCCATGATGATGCTGCCGCGAGCACGTGCCTGCAGGTTTTCCTCGGTGAAGTTCTCGCGCGTGTCGGCAAACACTTCAGCGAGCTGCTTGAGCTGAGCCTGGTAGATGGGCTCGATGGAGATATTCTCGTGGCGAAGCCCCAGTTGGGCGATCTGTTCGCTGGCCAGGATCAGCGACAGTTCAGAAGTGTGACGCGAAGGCATCATGACCGCCAGCACCTGCTCGGGCCCCAGCGCATCGGTAGCCAGGGCCGCGGTCAGGGCCGAGTCGATGCCGCCTGACAAACCGAACACCACCGACTCGAAACCATTCTTGAGCACGTAGTCACGCAGGCCACGCTTGAGCACCTCGTAGATGACCGGCAGGCGGTCGGTTTCCCCGACCGGCCAATGACCGTAGTGCAGCCGCCCATCGGACGGGTCGAAGGCGACTTCAAGCAGGACCTCTTCGCACAGCGGCGCCGGATCGCCGAGCTCACCGTTGCCGTCGATGGCGAGCGAATGGCCATCGAACACCAGCTCGTCCTGCCCGCCGACGCAGTTGAGGTAGATGACCGGCATGCCGGTTTCGGCATGACGTTCGCGCAGGATACGTTCGCGTTCCAGGTGCTTGGCTTCGAAATACGGCGAGGCGTTGGCCGATAGGAGCAACTGGGCACCGGCCGCCTGCGCCGCTGCCGCGGCATCCGGGGTCCAGGTGTCCTCGCAGAGGATCACACCGACATGCACTCCAGCCACTTCAACCACCAGCGGCGCCTCCCCTGGGACGAAGTAGCGGCGCTCGTCAAAGACCGCGTAGTTGGGCAAGTCCCACTTGTCGTAACTGCCGAGGACGCTGCCGTCACGCAGCCAGGACACCGAGTTGAAACACCTTTCGCCGTCGGCACGCGGATGACCGACGATGACGTCGATGCCGTGTGCCGCCTCGGCCACCTCGGTCAGGGCCTGCTCGGCCCGCCGCATGAACCCCGGCCGCAGCAACAGGTCCTCGGGTGGATAGCCGGTCAGGGCCAGTTCAGGGAATACGACCAGATCGACGCCCAGGCGATCCCGGGCGTCGGCAATCGTTGCGATGATTCGATCCCGGTTGCCGGTGATGTGGCCGACCAGGAAATCATCCTGGGCCAGTGCGATTCGAAGCATGATCGGTTCCGGTATCAGGTTGCCGGTTTCCGGCTTCCGGGAGAGGCGAATGCCATTCCGGAATCGACCGGAACCCGAATGCCGGAAACCGGGACCGCGGCCTTACTTCAACCGTCCGGCGATGGCATCGCCCAATTCCACCGGCGAACGCACGGTGGTCACACCGGCTTCTTCAAGCGCCTCGTACTTGGCCTCGGCCGTGCCCTTGCCACCGGCGATGATCGCACCGGCATGACCCATGCGCTTGCCCGGAGGCGCCGTGACACCGGCGATGTAGGCGACCACCGGCTTGCTGACGCGATCGGCGATGAACTCGGCCGCTTCTTCCTCGGCCGAACCACCGATCTCGCCCACCATGATGATGCCCTGCGTGTCATCGTCGGACTCGAACAGGTCCAGGCAGTCGACGAAGCTCATGCCATGGATGGGATCACCACCGATGCCGATGCAGGTGGACTGACCAAGACCGGCCTGGGTGGTCTGGTAGACCGCCTCGTAGGTCAGCGTACCCGAGCGCGAGACGATGCCGACCTTGCCCTTCTTGTGAATGGCGCCCGGCATGATGCCGATCTTGCACTCGTCCGGCGTGATGATGCCGGGGCAGTTCGGACCGATCAGCGTGACATCGTCGTAGTTGCCCAGGGCGGCCTTGACGCGCAGCATGTCGAGCACCGGAATTCCCTCGGTGATGGTCACGATCACGCGCACGCCGGCATCGGCCGCTTCCAGGATGGCGTCGGCGGCAAACGGCGGCGGCACGAAAATCATGGAGGCATCGGCGCCGGTCTCGTCGACCGCTTCTTCCACGGTGTTGAACACCGGACGGTCCAGATGCGTGTTGCCGCCCTTGCCCGGCGTCACGCCGCCGACAAGCTGCGTGCCATAGGCGATGGCCTGCTCGGAGTGAAACGTGCCATGAGCCCCGGTGAAGCCCTGGCAGATGACCTTGGTATCCTTGTTGACTAGTACACTCATTACTGATTCCTTCAGGCGGCGGCCGCTTCGACGGCCTTCTTCGCGCCATCGTTGAGATCCTCGGCAGGGATGATGTCGAAACCGCTGTCGGCCAGCAGCTTCTTGCCCTGATCCACGTTGGTGCCTTCCAGGCGCACCACGACCGGCACATTGACGTCGACGTCCTTGACGGCGTTGATGATGCCCTCGGCGATCAGGTCGCAACGGACAATGCCGCCGAAAATGTTGACCAGGATGGCCTTGACGTTCTCGCCGGCCAGGATCAGCTTGAAGGCTTCCTTGACGCGCTCGGCATTGGTACCGCCGCCGACGTCGAGGAAGTTGGCCGGCTCGCCACCGGAGAGCTTGACCACGTCCATGGTGGCCATGGCCAGGCCGGCACCGTTGACCATGCACGCGATGTTGCCGTCGAGCGTGACGTAGTTGAGATCGTGCTTGCTGGCTTCCAGCTCGGTCGGGTCTTCCTGCGACTCGTCACGCATTTCAGCCAGATCCTTGTGCCGGAACAGCCCGTTGTCGTCGGCGTTGAGCTTGGCATCCAGCGCGCTGAGGTCTCCATTCCCGTCGATGATCAGCGGGTTGACCTCGATCAGGCTGATGTCCTTTTCCATGAACAGGCGATAAAGACCGTCCATGATCTTGATCAGCTGACCGACCTGCTTGGCATTCAGCCCCATCCGGAATCCGATCTGGCGAGCCTGGTAAGGCATGAAACCGGCTGCCGGATCCACTGCTGCCGTGATGATCTGCTCCGGCGTTTCAGCTGCGACCTGTTCGATGTCCACACCGCCGGCCGCCGATCCCATGAACACCACCGACTTGTGGGCCCGGTCGACCAGGGCGCCGAGGTAGAGTTCCTGCTCGATGTCGGTCGCTTCGGCGACCAGGACCGAGTTGACCGGCAGCGCGCGACCGCCGGTCTGGTAGGTCTCGATGGACATGCCAAGCATCCGCTCGGCTTCCGCCCGCACCTCGTCGAGGCTCGTGACCAGTTTCACACCGCCGGCCTTGCCGCGACCACCGGCGTGGACCTGGGCCTTGATTACCCACTGACCGCCGCCAAGCTTCTCGGCCGCGGCCACGGCTTCATCACCGCTGGTGGCCACATGGCCGCGAGGTACGGGAATACCGTACTGCTCGAACAGCTCCTTGGCCTGATACTCATGAAAGTTCATGCTAGAAAGTCCTGAGATTGTTTGTTTGGATTTCGAAATCGGGAAAATGACGCGCATCACCGCCGCGAACGCGCCAGAACCGGCGTATTCTGGAACAATGCCGCAAAATTATCAATCCGCTGGATCGCTTATACTGGCGAAAAGGCGTTCCCCGGGGGGCGGAATGCCGCCGGTTGCTGCCGGAATTCAGCAGCTTCCAAACCGGAACCAAACCACAAAGCCATGAGGACAAGAGCTTGAAAGCACTGGGTAATCTGGTTGCCGACGAGAAACTGGTACGACGCGCACTGCATTATCTCAATGCATTCAGGCTGTTGGTCGCAATTTCCGCGCTGGTCATCGTATTCAGTCCACTGAGCGAGGGTCTGACGGCCGGTTATCGCGTCCTTGGTCAGGCCGCGGCGCTGATGTACGTGACCGCCGCGATCATCTTCATCGTCAGCCATATCCGGCGTCAGGACCGGGTGGCCGAGTTGGCGTCGTTCTCGCTGGCTACCGACATCATTCTGCTGGGCATCATCCTGCACACCTTCGGCGGCATGACCAGCGCGCTGGTCATCCTGCTCTTGTTCACCGTCGGCATTTCGGCCCTGATCCTGGATCTTCGAACCGCCCTGCTGTTCGCTGCCATCGTCACCCTCGGGCTCCTGGCCGATGCCTTCGCCACGGCCACCGACATTCCGGATGCGGCCAACCTGCTGCAGGCGGCACTCTATGGTATTGCCGCCTTCGGCATCGCCCTCGGGGCATCCCTACTCGGGCGGTGGGGCCGCGAGTACCAGCTGCTGGCCGAGCGCCGCGGGCTGGACCTGGCCAACCTCGGCCAGGTCAACGAGCTGATCATCCACCGCATGCGCTCCGGAGTGCTGGTCGTCGACGCCAACGACGAGATCCGGCAGATGAACGAGGCTGCCTGGTACCTGCTGGGCAATCCGCCTGTGGGCAGGCGGAATCTCAAGCAGGTCTCGCCGCCACTGGCCGAGCGCCTGCAGCGCTGGCGCAAGTCAGGCAAGTCGGAGGATGAAGGCATGCTGCTGCAGGCAACGCAGGCTGCAGTCGTACCGCGAATGCTGGCCACCCCCGGCATTCACGGCACCGAAGCGACGCTGATCTTCCTGGAAGACACGTCCGTGGTCAGCCGGCGTGCCCGGGATCTCGCGCAGTCGTCGCTGGCCCGACTGTCGGCGTCCATCGCGCACGAGATCCGTAATCCGCTGGGCGCCCTGAGCCATGCGGCCCAGCTGCTGGACGAATCGGAAGATCTCGACAAGGCCGATCGCAAGTTGGTCGGCATGATCCTGAATCACTCGGCGCGCATGAACGACATCGTCGAGAATGTACTCAAGCTCTCGCGCAGGGAACGTGCGCGCATCGAGCCGGTCAATCTGGTCACCTGGATCAGGAAACTGGCAAGCGATTTCCGTCGCTATCACAAGCTGCCCGATGAGCGGGTCAAGCTGGAAATTCCTTCCGCCTCGATCATGGTCCTGATCGACGCCAGCCAGTTGACCCAGGCTGTCTGGAACCTGATGGAGAATGCACTCAAACATGCGGCCGTCGACGGAAAGGAAGTCCATATCACCTTGCGCGTCAGCCCGATTCGCGGCCACCGCGAGATTGCGCTCGACATCATCGACAATGGCCCCGGGATTGCGCTGGAGAAGCGTTCGCAGGTTTTCGAGCCGTTCTTCACGACTCACAAGCAGGGATCGGGGCTCGGGCTGTACCTGGCACGCCAGTTGTGCGATGCCAACCAGGCTCCGCTGGAGTACGTTCAGGTACCCAATGCCGGGGCCTGCTTCCGCATCCTGCTGCGACGCCCGGAGAACGCTGCCGGCAACACCGACGCCAACAGGAAGGCGGCACGCAAGTCCCGTGCTTGACCGACAAAAAAGCGTATCATCTATTGATTTGACTGCCTTGAAGGGGAAGGCCGATGAGTGAAATGCGCGCACTGGTTGTCGACGACGAGCCAGATCTGAGGGAACTGCTCGACATCACCCTCAGTCGCATGGGGTTGGACGTCGATACCGCCGAGAATCTCGCTGAAGCAAGACGAATGCTTTCGGCCAATCATGACTACGCGCTTTGCCTGACCGACATGCGCCTGCCCGACGGCAACGGGCTGAGCCTGATCAAGGAAATCAACCGCGATCACAGCCATCTGCCGGTGGCCATGATCACCGCCTACGGCAAGGTCGAGGACGCGGTCACTGCGCTGAAATACGGCGCCTTCGACTTCGTCTCCAAACCCGTCGATCTGGAAGTGCTGCGCAATATGGTGCGCACGGCTCTCAAGCTGCGCCGGGAGGAATTCGAAGCCCCCGCGAAGAAGAAGCCGAAAGAGGAAGCGACCGACAAGGACGCTGGCGAACAGGAGTCCCAGGGCCAGAGCGAGTTGATGGAACAGCTCGTTGGCCGCTCCCAGGCCATGGATCGGGTTCGCAAGACAATTCGCAAACTGGCGCGCAGTCAGGCACCGGTTCTGATCAGCGGGGAATCGGGAACGGGCAAGGAACTGGCCGCTCGCCTGATCCACGATCTGGGACCACGCGCCGACGGCCCGTTCGTGGCCGTCAATTGCGGTGCAATCCCGTCGGAACTGATGGAGAGCGAATTTTTCGGTCACATCAAGGGCAGCTTCACCGGCGCCGATGCCGACAAGGAAGGCCTCTTCCAGGCGGCCAACGGCGGCACCCTGTTTCTCGACGAAGTCGCCGACCTGCCGCTGGCGATGCAGGTGAAGCTACTGCGCGTCATTCAGGAAAAAAGCGTTCGCCCGGTCGGCGGACGCGAGGAAAAGAAGATCGACGTGCGTATCCTGTCGGCTACCCACAAACAGCTCAAGCCGCTGGTCGAGAGTGGCGATTTTCGCAACGACCTGTACTACCGGCTCAACGTCATCGAGCTGCCCATGCCCAGCCTGCGCGACCGTCGCGGCGACATCCGGCTCCTGGCCGAGCATTTTCTCAAGGTAATCGGCGACCAGTGGGGCGAGCCCCCCCGCAAACTCAGCACCGGGGCGATGGAAGCGCTTCAGACCCATCGTTTCTCGGGCAATGTGCGCGAGCTGGTCAACATCCTGCAACGCGCAGTGACCCTGTGCGAAGGTGACGAGATTTCCACCGACGACCTGGACCTCGAGAAATCACCGCTTCCGGAGGAGGGTGTCGATGTCAGTCCTCCTGAGGACCGCAGCCTGGACGATTACATCGAGGATATCGAGCGCCGGATTCTCGAGAACGCCCTGCGCGAGGCGAAATACAACAAGACCGAGGCGGCCCGACAACTGGGCATCTCATTTCGCTCCCTTCGCTACAAATTGAAGAAGTACGAAATAGACTAGGAATCTGGCTTCAAGTGGTTTGCGGAACATGCACCAAGCGTCCAGCAGTCCCCAGGCGGACTTCGCCAACACCGACTTCAACCGGAAACCCTGGTCTGAACTGACCCGCGACGACCTGGTCTCGAATTTCCGCGCCGTACGTGCCGCCACCGAATCACTGACCCGCGGCCTGAGCGCGGAAGATCAGAATCTCCAGTCGATGACCGAGACCAGCCCGGTCAAGTGGCATCGCGCGCATACCAGCTGGTTTTTCGAAACGTTCCTACTCAACCCGTTCGCGAACGGCTACCGCGAATTCGAACCCGAGTATGCCTACCTGTTCAACTCCTATTACAACGGCGTCGGACGCCAGTTTCCACGCGACCAACGCGGCCTGATCTCGCGTCCTGGCATCACCGAAATCGCCGCTTACAGGCAACACATCGACGACCACATGCTTGCGCTGATCGAGGGCTGCTCCGGTGAGGCACTGCAAGAGATACGGCAGCTCGTCGTGCTGGGTCTCAACCACGAACAGCAGCACCAGGAACTGATCGTCACCGATCTCAAGCACGGTTTTTCGGTCAACCCGTTGTGTCCACGCTGGATCGAACCCGAACCCCGCCCGACCACGATGGAACGTGCCGGCGAGCTGAACTGGCACGAGTATGCAGGCGGCATTCGGCATATTGGCACCAGTGACCGCAACGGCTTCTGTTTCGATAACGAGATGCCCGCCCACCGCGTGTTCGTGGATGACTTTCGGCTTGCCGACCGCCCGGTCACCTGCGGCGAGTTCATGCGGTTCATGGACGACGGCGGCTACCGGGAACCGGGGCTGTGGCTGGCCGACGGCTGGAACTGGGTGCGTGAAAAGGATATTCGCGCGCCAGCCTACTGGATCGAGCGCGACGGGCGCTGGCTGCTTTACACCGTATCCGGCCTGCGCGAAATCGATCCCGACGAAACGCTGGTGCACGTGAGCTTCTACGAGGCCTGCGCCTACGCACAATGGTGTGGCCGGCGGCTTCCGACCGAAGCCGAGTGGGAGGTAGCGGCGACCGACCAGCCTCCCATCGGGCATTTCGCCGACGCCGGTCGTTTTCATCCTGGCCGCGCCGGCACCGGAAACGGTCTGAAACAACTCTACGGCGACGTGTGGGAATGGACGGCGACGTGCTATGCCAGCTACCCCGGTTTCAAGCCTGCTGCCGGTGCCATCGGTGAATACAACGGCAAGTTCATGGCCAACCAGATCGTACTGCGCGGTGGTAGCTGCGCCACACCCGCCGGCCACATACGGCCGACGTACCGTAACTTCTTCTATCCCGGCGATCGCTGGCAGTTCAGCGGCATCAGGCTGGCCGACGGACCGTAACCATGTCCCGGAAAAATGACAGGCAGCAGTTTCTGGACGACGTCATCGTGGGGCTGGACTCGTCCCCGCCATCCATTCCCTGCAAGTACCTTTACGATGCCCGCGGCTCGAACCTGTTCGAGTCGATCTGTCGCACGAAGGACTACTACGTCACGCGCGCCGATCTTGCCCTTCACCAGCGCCACCTGCCCCGCATCAGCGACCGGATCGGGCCGCGTGCACACGTGATCGAGTTCGGTTCCGGCAGCGGCATCAAGACCCGTCGCCTGCTCGAAAGCCTGCACGAACCGCGCGCCTACACCCCCATCGAGATCTCCGCTGCCGCCCTGGAGTCATCCGTCGACGAGCTGCGACGGGATCTGCCGCACATCGAAGTGCAGCCGGTTCAGGCCGATTACACCAGGGACATTCCGGATCAGCACTTTCGCCTCGATCCGCCACCGAGACGGCGCGTGGTTTATTTCCCTGGATCGACCATCGGCAACTTTGACAAGGACTCGGCCATCGCATTCCTCGGGCGAATGCGAACCATCGTCGGCGATACAGGCGCCGTGCTCATCGGAGTCGACCTGCTCAAGCCGGAATCGACATTGTTGCGCGCCTACGACGATCACGAGGGCATCACCGCCGAATTCAACCTCAACTTGCTGGTTCGCATGAAACGTGAACTCGATGCCCGGATCGACGTCGAGGCGTTCAAGCACGAAGCGCGCTTCAACCGTGAGCAATCGTGCGTCGAAATGCACCTGGTCGCCATTCGACCGACCCGGATCAGGGTGGGAGAGCACGATTTCGATTTCGATGCCGGCGAAGGCATCCACACCGAAAACAGTTACAAGTACACCGTGGCGGGATTCCGCACCCTGGCCAGTCAAGCGGGCCTGGAGTCAACGGAAGTCTGGACCGATCCGGATCAGCAGTTCAGCATGCATTGGTTGGAGGCGATGAAAGGTGAAAGGTGAAAGGTGAAAGGTGAAAGGTGAAAGGTGAAAGGGGGATAAGGGGAAAAGAGGATTGAGCGGAGCACGGGAAAGGGGACCGCCTTTATCCATTCACCCGGCGGTTGGTGGTGGGAGTGGCTCGGCGCCACGGCCGGATCTCAGGCGCAGGGCATTGCGGTAGCACTGGGCGGCAGCCTCGAGTTTGCCGGCGTGATCGAGTACCCGCCCCAGCGCGGCGTAGCCTTCGCTGCCGGGCTGCTTGCGTACCGATTCTTCCAGACAGGAGCGCGCCTTGTCATATTGCCGGTCGTCCAGGTAGAGCAGACCCAGTGACAGCAACAGCCCGCCATGTCCGGGTTGTTCCTCCAGCCAGCGTTCGAGATGACCGATACGCTCGGCCCGCCCGCTCTCGCCCACGTCCGCGTAGGCCCGTAGCAATTCGTCGTCGAGCTCCTTCTTCAGATACCCGGCCAGGGCACGGCCCGCTTCGGCGGTCTGGCCCAACTCGGAGGAACGTCGTGCGTAGGCCAACACCACGTCACGCTGGCGCTGGTGTTTGCGACCCAACTCTTTCCAGCACTGCTCGAGGCGTGCCACATCCGGACAGGACTCCAGTTCGCGGCTGCCGGCCAGGGCAGCCAATGCATCGGCACGCTGGCGATCGACCACTCCGGCCCGGCGCAGGGCGGGAGTCAACAGCCGGACGTCGCGCCAGCGTCCCATTTCCTGGTAGCTCTCCAGCAACAGGCGCAGCACTCCGGTATGCTGTGGCTTGCGCAGGTGCGAAGCCTCCAGCACGGGCACCGCTTCCTCGAGCCGCCCTTCCCCGATCAGCAAGCGGGCGCGCGCGACACCGGTGACGAAATGACGCCGCCCGAAACGGGTATCGGCCAGCGCCAGCATGCGATCACGCGCATCTCGGTCGCCCCGCCCCTGGGCCGCACGCGCAGCCGCCAGGTAGCCGGCGGTCGAGCCGCGATAACTCAGCGACTTTTGCAGCGAGCGCTCCGCCTGTTGCCAGTCTCCTTCGGTCAGGGCGAGAAAACCTTTCTCCAGTTGACGCCGGGACCGCAATTCCCGCGCCCGCCTGATGGCCCGGGCAGGCAAACGTAGCAGCAGGCTGACAAGGGACAAGACAATCCATGCAATCAGGACGGCGCCGGCGAGCGCCAGCAATGACATCTCGATACGCCACTGGCCGATATCGATCATGACATGACCCGGATCCTCGAGCAGCCGCGGTGCGACAAACGCGGCAGCAACCAGCCCGACGGCAGCCAGCACGATGAGCAGCAGGCGCTTCACGAATCTTCCAGCAGGCGCTGAACCTCGGCCAGGGACCCGCCCAGCTCGGGCAGCTCGGCCGGCTCGATGGCAGCCAGTTCATCGAGCACGCCCAGGCCACGCGCAACTGCCCGATCGTCGGTATCGAACCAGCGCTCGACCAGCTCGGCCGTGCGCTGGAGCTGGCGAGAGGACTCCTCGAGGTTGCGTCGGGCGATGGCCAGTTCTGCTGCCGTCAATCGCAGCCGAACCTGCTCGCGCACCACGTCGAGGTCTTCGGCGGTGACCGGCAGGGCGTCGCGCGGCTGCACCCTCACCAGTCCGGCCAGCGTTGCCCCCATGCGCGCCCACCAGCCGTCTGCTTCGTCATTGTCTTGCGCTTCCGCGGCTGCAGTGCCGGTCACCGCGACTGCCGGCCAATCGTCGATGCCGGCAACCAGTCGATCGATTCTTGCGGTCATCGCTGTCCAGTCGGGCTCGGTCATGCTCTCGAGCGCTTCGAGCTCCTGGGCCACCAGACCGCGTGCCCTGTTGGCCCTCGGATCATCGAAATCCCGCAACAGTCGATAGGCCCGCCGGTAGGCCGCACGGGCTGCCGAATGGTCGCCAGCCAACTCTGCACGCTCCTGGCCGCTGCGCAGCAATGCCGCAGCCTCCATCAGGAACAATCTCCGAGCCAGCTCCCGGTCCACTGCGCGCTGATCGCCCGCGGTCTCCTCGAGCCGGACAACGGCTTCCGACAAATCACCTTCGAGATCGCTCAGCCGACGTGCCCTATCCGCACCATCTTCCGACAGGCTGCGTATCGACTGGCGCAGATCGGCTCGTTCGGCGTCATGCGAGGCCAGGGTTTCACGCAACTCGGCCAACTCCGAGCGCAGCAAATCCACGCGCTCGTCCCGCTCGCGCTGCCCCTGCTCCAGGGCCTCGACACGCTCGGCCGATGCCAATTCGTCGGTATCCGTTTGGTCGACCTCGAGCCAGAACCAGACCAGGCCGGCGGCAGCCGTCAACGCCACTGTCAGGGCCAGGAAGGCCGTTGGCACCGCCAGCGAGCGCTTTCGAGGCGCGACGTCCCCGGTTTCGTCGGCGGGCGAATCGCTACCGGTGCCGCGCACTTCCGAATCAGGCGGACTTTGGTCTTCGCTCATGGCATCATTTTCCGGATTGGCGACGTATTAGAGATTAACGCAATTCGCCCTTCGTGGTCAGACGGTGAAGCTCGTTCAACATCGCCTCGTCGTCGGCGCCACCGGCGATCGTGCAGCGCTGGAAGCCGATCGAGGCCGCCCGTTCAGCCACACGACGCGACGGCGCGATGAGCGCACCGGCCTTGATCAATTCCAGTACATCTTCGGCCACGGCCTCGCACAATCCGGCCACTGCCTCCCAGCTTGCCGCCAGCGTGATCACCCACTCCGCGCCACGAACCTGGTCCGCCAAGCTATCCGGCATGGCCTGGCGAATCCTGCGGTAGACATGAATGCGATCGACTGCCGCACCCCTGTCTTCGAGCACCCGGCCCATGAGACCACGTCCGCCCTCGGCAGCGAGAATCAGTACATTGAGGCCGTCGACTTCGCGCAGCTCGGGCAAGGCGAGCATGGCTTCGCTGGTGCCGTGGCGTGACGGGTTGATGACGTTTGCGAAACCAAGCTCCCGGGCCAGGCGTGCGGTGCCCTCACCGGGCACGACCACCAGCGCGCGGGCAAAACTTTTTGCACCCACGAGTTCCGCGCTGCGGCGAACGCCTTCCTGGCTGGTGATGATCACCAGGTCGGCGGGCAACAGGGCCTCGAGCTGGGACGCGACTTCCTCGGCATGCTCCGGCGGCTCGAGCGCGAACGGCGCGCAATGGAGCACGTCCTTTCCCGTTTCGGCAACTTTCTCGGCGAGGTCCTCCCCGGCAGCCTCGGTACGGGTGACTAGAACAAGCGGCGTGACGGACATGCAACTCTCCAGCAAAAAAAAGGCCTGCCGAGAGGGCAGGCCTGTTCTTGATTAAGGTTCCGGGCGTCTGGCACAACCTGCCAAAGTGCTGGGGGCTTGCGTGTTGGCGTTGGCAGTAGGGGGACGCACCTCAACAGAGAGTGCCGTGGGTGACGCCCGGAAAGCAAATCGTCTGAAATACCCCTTCTCAAACAAGCTTGGAAATAACTCTCGCATACCCGCATTCGAATGTCTACCCCGAAACACCAGCAAATTTCGATGGGTTTTCATAATTGTGACAGAATTCTCAAACCGCCGCTATCAATGATGAATCTAGCCGCCTTGCGTCCCAGTTCTTCGGCCTCGGTAGCCGCGCCTGTGCTCGTCGAGTCGATGACCTCAAGGCCATCGGGGCTGGCCAGACGGGCGTGCAAGCGAACCTGGTCTCCCTCGATCTTCGCAAGCGCGGCCAGGGGCATACGGCAATCCCCGCCGAGTTCATGCACAACGGCCCGCTCGGCCCGAATACGGGTCGTGGTGTGAGGGCAGTTGAGGGACTGGAGCAAACGACGGGTCCGTTCGTCGCCGCGACGGCACTGGGCCACGATGACACCCTGCCCCGGCGCCGGCAGGAACTCCGGCGGTTGCAGTGCCAGCCAGTGTTCACGCTGTATTTCCAGGCGCTGCAACCCCGCCGCGGCCAGGATCAGGGCATCAACCTCGCCGCCATCGAGCTTGGCCAGGCGGGTCTGCACGTTGCCGCGCACGGGGACGATATCCAGCTCGGGATACTGGGCAAGCAGTTGGCTCTGACGCCGCAGGCTCGACGTGCCGATCCGGCTGCCGGGGGGCATGTCCGCCGGTGTACGGCCGTCGCACGTGATCCACCAATCACCCCAATCGCCGCCGGCGAGGTAGGCGGCCAGTTCGAATTCCGGAGGCGACTCGGCCGGCACATCCTTGAGGGAGTGCACTGCGATGTCGGCCTCTCCGTCGAGAATCGCGCGCTCCAGCTCCTTGAGAAAGACTCCCTTGCCGCCGATCTCCGACAGGGAACGATCCAGGACTTCGTCACCGCGGGTGCTGAGCGGCACCAGTTCGACCTCGAGGTCGGGATGGTGGCGACGCAGCAGGTCGGCAGCATGTTCACTCTGCCACAGAGCGAGCAACGATTTACGGGTGGCAATTCTGAGCATCGACTTATCTCAATCCTTTTTCATCAACAACTTGCGTACTACAGGAAGATTGCGGCGACTGACCGGCGGACAATACTCCGAGCCGTCGACCTCCACGCGCTCCTGACCGTCGGCGTCACGATGCAACCCCCGAAGTGAATTGCGGGCCACCAGCGCCTTGCGGTGCACACGTATGAAGCGCCCCGGGAAACGCTCTTCAAGGCTGACCAGGGATTCCTCGATCAGCGCCATGCCGCCGGCGTGATGCACCACGGTGTATTTGTCCTCGGCCACCAGCGCACAGACCTCGGCAACCGGCACGGTGATCGTGCGATCTCCGATACGCGAGACCAGTGTTGCCTGGTCGTCGGGCTGACGCACCCGGGCTCGCTCGAGCGCGCGCTCGAGTCGTTCGCTGCGAACCGGCTTGACCAGGTAATCGACCGCGTCCAGATCGAACGCTTCGACGGCGTAGTGCTCGAACGCGGTCACGAAGATCACCACCGGCGCCGAAGGCAGCGCCCGCAAACGTTCGGCAATCTCAACCCCGTTCAGGCCTGGCATTTCGACGTCGAGCAGCACCACGTCGGGCCGCAGCTCACGACAACGTGCGACCACCTGGCTGGCATCGTGTTCCAGCCCGCAGATCTCGGTATCGTCGAGCGCGCCGACCAGCCGCTCCAGGCGGCGAGTCGCCGGTGGCTCGTCATCGACGATCATGACCCGCAGTGCAAAGTTCACGTCCAGCAATTGTCCAGCCAACGATCGATGGCGGCAATCTCTTCCGGGCAGACTGCATGCTGCATGGGCCAGGTCTGCCATTCCACATCGAATCCGGCCTGCTTCAACCGGTCGGCGCTGCCCTGCCCGAGACCGACCGGGACGATCGGATCCTGGCTGCCGTGCCCCATGAAAATGGGGATGTCGCGTGCCGACGAACCGACCCACCGGTCCAGCCCGTCTTCTTCCAGCAAGTGGGTCGAAAGCGCCATGATGCCCGCCAGGCGCTCGTCGCGTGCCAATCCGCAGCGCAGAGCGATGGCTCCCCCCTGTGAGAACCCGGCCAGAACCAGACGATCCGGGGAGATTCCCCGCGCCAGCTCGTCGTCGATCAGGCGATCGGTCGCTGCAACCGAAGCCATGATGCCCGAACGGTCCTGGTTACGGTCGATGTCCATGCCCAGGATGTCGTACCAGGCGCGCATGGCCATGCCCCCGTTGATGGTCACCGGCTGTACCGGCGCATGAGGGAAAACAAAGCGCACGGGTCGAGCGGCGGCCGCCGACAGGTGCGGTACAATTGGTTCGAAATCATGCCCGTCGGCACCCAGCCCGTGAAGCCAGATGACCGCGTGCTGCGGATTCGGGCCCGTTTCGCGAACCACGCATTCAAGTCTTTCAGCGGCGATATCGTTCATGCGATCAAGTCTAACCTGCCTGTTGCTGTGTCTTGCCTTCCTGGCCGGCTGCGGCCTGAAGGACGATCTCTATCTGCCCGAACAGGAACCGGCCGCGACCGATTCCAGCGAGGAGGAAAACGATGCAGAGGGTACCTGAACCCGAATTGATGGACGCGCCGGCACAGGCGCGCGCCTACGCCGAGGCCGACTTCAGCGAACCCAATGCCTTGTTTGTCGAGCGGGCATTATCGCATCTGGACACCACCGGCAGCGGAAGACTACTCGACCTCGGCTGCGGCCCGGGCGATATCTGCCTGCGCTTTGCCCGCAGCCTGCCGGACTGGCACATTACCGGCCTTGATGCCGGCCCGAACATGCTGGCGCTGGCAAACGACGCACTGAAAGCGACCGGCCTGGGCGCGCGGGTCGAATTCGTTCTGTCACAACTGCCGGCGCATCCATTCCCGCATCGCTTCGATGCCGTGGTCTCCAACAGTCTGCTTCATCACCTGCCCGACCCCATGATTCTCTGGGAAGCCGTGGTCGAACTGGCCGCGCCCGGTGCCTTCGTGCAGATCATGGACCTGCATCGGCCGCCCGACCATGGAACGGCTGACGCCCTGGTCAGAGAGCATGCTGCCGGTGAACCCGAGATACTCAGGCAGGACTTCTACAACAGCCTGCTGGCCGCCTGGACCGTGGAAGAGGTGGCCGAACAACTCAAGCAGGCGGGGCTTGATGGGCTGAGCCTTTCCCGCCCCTCGGACCGCCACTGGCTGCTCCAGGGACAGGTCAGGCGATGAGAAAGCGCGGGCGCATGCCCTTTACCAAGCTCGAGGCCCTGGGCAACGATTTTGTCCTGGTCGACGGCCGCGATGCCACCTTCGATCCCGAACCGGACGAGATCGTCGCACTCGCCGATCGTCACCGCGGCATCGGCTTCGACCAGCTCCTGGCCTTGCGGGCACCTGGCGAGGCAGACTCGCTGTGTCGGGTCGACGTCTACAACAGCGACGGCAGCACTGCCGAACAATGTGGCAACGGCATGCGCGCGGTGGCCCTGTGGCTGCACCGGCGCGGCGAGTTCGACCGTGTGACGCAGGTCGAAACCGCCGCAGGCCACGTCACCCTGAATTGGCACGATGCCGACGCCATCACCGCCACACTGCCGCCCCCGGACTTCACTCCGGCGGCCTGCGGATTGACACATCACGATCAGTTCCCGGTTGATCTCAGGACAGATGACGAAACATTCAATGCCCATGGCGCGGCATTGGGCAATCCGCACCTCGTGCTGACGTGTCGGCAACCGCCGGGCGACGAGGAGCTCCATCGCATCGGCACCATTCTGAGCCGCCACCCCGATCTCGCCAACGGCGCCAATATCGGATTCGCCTTCGTCGAGGATCGGCACAGGATCAAGCTGCGGGTCTACGAACGCGGGGCCGGACCCACCCACGCCTGCGGCAGCGGTGCCTGCGCCGCGGCCACCGTCCTGATTCGCACGGGGCGGGTCCAAAGCCCGGTGGAAGTCGTCCAGCCGGGTGGAACGCTTGTGATAGATTGGAGCGGAGAAGGCGAACCGGTCGCCATGACCGGGCCGGCCCGCAAGGTATTCGAAGGAGTCATTCCATGGGCAAAATGAAGCAGATCGAGGAAGCCGACGTCATTGAATGGCTGCAAGCACATCCCGACCTTCTCGGCCGTCACCCGGAACTGGTCGACGACTTGGACCTGGTGCACGAGGCCGGCGCTGAATCACTGATCGAGTTGCAGGTACGCCGCCTGCGCACCGAGAACCGTCAACTCAAGGCCCAGCTCCAGACACTGGCCGGCATCGCCGGGGAGAACGAACGACTGATGCAACGCCTGCACCAGCTCACCCTCGAGATCATGACCACGGACGATACCCGCGAGTTCATCGAGCGACTGATCGACCGTCTGGCCGGAGATTTCGAAGCCGGCAGCGTTCGCCTGCACTTGTTCACTCCGCATCCGGAGCTGGGCGAGACCGAGGCGGTCACCCTTCACGAAGGCCAGGTTCCGGACTGGTTCGACGATATCCTCAATCGTGGCAAGATCGTATTCGGTCGACTGACCCGCGCCAAGCTCGAAGTGTTGTTCCCCAACCGCCACGAGTCCATCGGCTCGGCCGCGCTGGTGCCGGTCAACCACACGGGACTGCTGGCGATCGGTTCCGATTCGGCGGGTCGATTCAACCCGGACATGGGCACCCTGTTCCTTGAATTGCTCGGCACCACCATTCGCCACCGTCTCGAGCTGGCCGACGACGCCCGTCGCAAGAGCGCTTGATGAAGTTAGTGTACCCCGCCACTCGTTCTGTTACATTCAGAGCGTGACTGAGTCGACAGTGCAAGGCGCAATCCGCAGCGCAGGCAACGCAGTCCAGGCGGTTTTCTGCGCAAGCCGAACGAAGCCTGGCCGGAGTGCCGCAGCGCGTGTTAGCCCTCTTGGAAAGGACGCTGCCATTCCCTGCGAGGCCTGCCTTGCGGCTAAGCGCTTTCCGGCTCGCTGAATGTTACAGAATGAGCGGCAGGATACACTGGAAGCTGCCATCACCGCCTTTCTCGATCACGCCGCCAACGAAGCCGGCCTGAGCGAGGCCACGCTCGATGCCTACCGACGCGACCTGACGCGCTTTCTTGCCTGGTGCAACGAGCGCGACAGACATGATCCGGTCACGCTGGAGGTCAACGACGTTCGCAGCTTCGCCGCTGCCGAGCATCGTCGCGGACTGAGTCCACGCAGCATTCAGCGGCGTCTGTCGGGGCTGCGACGCTTCTTTCGCTACCTGCGCCGCGAAGGAATCATCGGCGACGATCCCAGCCGCGGCGTGCGCGCCCCCAAGGTTCGGCGCAAGCTCCCGGAGGTACTCGACATCGACCAGGTCCTGGCGCTGCTCGATATTCCGCACGACGACGAGCTGGCCGCCCGAGACCGGGCCATTCTGGAGCTGTTCTATGCCTCGGGTTTACGCGTGAGCGAACTGGCCGGATTGACCTGGGAACGAATCGACATGAACGAGGGCCTGGTACGCGTGGTCGGCAAGGGCCGGCGCGAACGCCTGGTGCCGGTCGGACGGCACGCGCTGAAAGCCCTGGAGCAATGGCGCCTGATCCACACCACCGTGGCCGGCATGGACCAGCCGCGGGTCTTCACCAGCCTGAAGGGCCGGCCGCTGGGCGTGCGCGCCATTCAGAAACGTGTCGCCTACTGGTCCGAGCGCCAGGGACTGGACCAGCGCGTGCACCCCCACCAACTCCGGCACTCGTTCGCATCCCACATCCTCGAATCCTCAGGCGATTTGCGCGCTGTCCAGGAACTCCTGGGCCACGCCAACCTCGCCACTACCCAGATCTACACCCACCTGGACTTCCAGCACCTGGCCAAGGTCTACGATGAGACACATCCGCGGGCGAAGAAGAAGACACCCCCGTAACCCTTTACACTTCACACCTCACACTTAACACGATCTCCCATGGCCATCTGGATCGCCGCCCTGCTCGGTATCATTCAAGGCATCTTCATGTTCCTGCCGGTCTCCTCGACCGCTCACATGGTGTTGACCGAACACTGGTTGCTGGACCGCGGGCACGAGCTGCCCGATCCGGCCAGCCCGGAAATGATCCTGTTCAACCTGGTGGTGCACGTCGGCACACTGGTATCGATCGCGGTGGTGTTCTGGCCATCGCTGAGTCGTTTTACCGTCAATTGCGCACTCGATGCCCGCGACTGGGCGGCTGCCGGCGGACGGCAGAAGCCGGCGGTGTTCCTGCGCCTGTTCCTGCTGGGGATGTTCACCGTGTTGTGCACGGGGCTGATCGGCCTCGGGCTGAAAGCCACTTTCGAGTGGGTCTTCGCCAACCCGCAGGTCATCGCCCTGACCCTGGTCGGCACCGGCATCCTGCTGTACTGGACCGACCGACTCAAGCCGCGTACGCGCGGCCTGAAGAATACGGGATGGGGCACGGCGGCCATTATCGGGATTGCCCAGGGTTTTTCCCTGGCACCCGGCCTGTCGAGAAGCGCGATGACCATCGTCTTCGGGTTGTTCGCCGGCCTCAAGCGTCGCTGGGCGGCCGAATACAGTTTCTTCGTCGCCATTCCCACCATTCTCGCCGCCACACTGGTACAGAGCCGCGAGGTTTTCACCTCCAGCGGTCTGGGCGACATTGGCCTTGGCACGCTGCTGGTCGGCTTCGTGGTGTCTGCCGCGGTCGGTATCGTCTCACTGAAGGTCGTCATCTGGACCCTTTACCGGGCCCAGCTCAAGATTTTCGCCTTTTACGTGTGGATCCTGGCCGCGCTGATCCTGCTTGGCATCGTCGACCTGGGCATGGCCTGAAACAGAGGGCATCGCCCAGTCGCCAGGTCGCCGAAAACACGGGCGCTGATTGCGGGCTTGAGTCAAGAACAGGAACGTCGTGGCGCAAACGGTGACCGTTGAACGGTATTACCTTGCTTCGCGACGCACCTTCAGAAGATCTTCGAGCAAGGCCTTCGCGGTTGGGGGGCGCTGAGAGGGATCCTTGGCCATGCATCTGAGGATGGTGGCTTCCAGGACCGCCGGAATTTCGGGCCAGTACTGCGATGGCGGGGCCGGCTTGTTCTGGACATGGGCCATGCAAACCTCCATCGACGTCTTGCCGGAGAACGGAAGCTGGCCGGTGAAGAGCTGGTTCATCATCACACCGGTGGAGTAGATGTCGCTGCGGGCATCGGCGGTCTCGCCGAGCAGGACTTCCGGGGCCATGTAGTTGGCGGTGCCCACGATGGCGCCGGTACGGGTGAGGTCCTTGCCTTCGTCCACCGCCTGGCGGGCAATGCCAAAATCCATCAGACGGGCATTGCCGCGCGGGTCCAGAATGATGTTGCCGGGCTTGATATCACGGTGGAGCACACCGGCATCGTGGGCCGCCTGCAGACCGCTGAGCAACTGAGTGGTGACCCGGAGCCCGGCGGCCAGACTGAGGCGGCCCGATTTTTCCAGCAACTGGTCAAGAGTCACTCCGCGCACGTATTCCATCGAGATGACGGGCAAGCCGTCCAGCTCGAAGAAATCATGCGTGCGAAGCACATTGGAATGAGTGATTCTACGCGCCAGCCGGATCTCGCTTTTCATGCGCTCGAGATACTCCGAATCCTCGGCCAGCGCCGGCTTGAGCAACTTGAGCGCGACCACATCGTCGAGTTTGTGATCACGCGCCCGATAGACGCTGCCCATGGCGCCCTCGCCCAGTGACTCGAGTATCTCGAAGCGTTCTCCCAGCACATCTCCTTCTTTCAGCACTTTTCGCGAACCGGCAGCGCGGGGAGCGGTTGTCGTGGCAGTAGCGCCCGGATCGTCGTCCACGATGGCTGTCAGCACCTGGTGAAAGCGTCGGTTGCCGGAGCGACCGTCGACAATCGCCGTTTCGATACGGCCGGTTTCGATCAGCGGTGCAAGCCGCTTGTAGGCGGTGGGAGAGACCAGCATTCGTCCCGGGGCGGCTTCGCGCAGCAGTGCTTCGATGTGAATGACCGGCTTGCCCGCGAGCACGGGGTAGCGAGTCGGCCCGAGCTCAAGCCTGGCGCTGTCGATATCGCCGTAGGCCAGGGCCATGGACGCCTTGCTGCCGTTGGACCCGATTCGACCGAGCACACTGGCGATCAGGTCAGGCAAGCTGTTCCCGCGGTCGGATTCGAGGACCAGAATGAGACGGGCGCCACCGCCGGGCACGAGACTGACCTTGTGTTTACTGGCCGTCTGAATCACCCCGGGCAGTCCTGCCTCACTGTCTTTCGGGTCGCCCGGCCATTCGATACCGACCAGCCAGGCAGGACCCGGGCGCACCTCGCCGGTGAGGTCCGGGGCCGCCTTGTCGGACGGTGACGTGCTGTGTTCTTCCATCTGGCGCGAGAGGTCAGTGACGTAGCCGGCGATCTCCTGCTGCTCGCGCAGGTCGGCGAGCAGGCGATTGATCGCGCGTGCCAGCGTGCCAACCTCATCCTTGCGGCGGGTGTCGGTCAATTGCTCATAGTCGCCTTGAGCGGCCTGGTCGGCGACCGCAGCGAGCTCTCCGACCGGACGGGCGATGCGACGGGCGACCAGCAGCGACAGGCCAAGGGCAATGAGGACGGCCACCACCCCGCCGGCGATCAGGGTGGTCTGCAGGTTCTGAAATCCGGCCAGACGGGCGTCGAGGGAGTCGATGGCCAGGGCGGCGCCGAGTACCTCGCCACCGGGTGCGGTAATCGGTTCGAGCCGCGCGACCCAGGCCTCGCCCCCCAAATCGACATCGAATCGGCCAACGGCTTGCCCCGCACGCAGCCGGGCGAGGACGTCGCCGGCCTCGGCAAGCTGCCTGAAAAGCTGTTCACTCCGGCGCAGGTCGAGCGTGCTGGCACCGAGAGACTCACGCTCCTCTTCCAGGGTAATGAAAGCGACATCGACTCCCGAGACACGCTTGATGTCTGCGGCAACTTCGTCGTCCACGGCCAGCCCGGTGACGAGGAAGCCGATGACTTCGAAGGCGGTCGCCAGTGGCACCACGGCGACGTTGAACAGGCGGCTGCCTTCGCGCCAGGGTCCGTATTCCGGAATCAACTCGTCTATGACCGGGGCGACCATTGGGTGCTCGCCGAATATTCGCCCGCCGATGTCGGGGCGATCGGTATGCACCAGTACGCGTCCGTCGGCATCGAGCATCATGGCAAAGTCGAAACCCATTTCCCGGCGCCTGTCGTCAATGAGGTCGAGAATCGAACGCAGGTCGATGTCGTCGCCGTCGAACTGACCGCGGGTCGCCTCGACCAGGTAGGCGGTGTCGTGCGGATCGGCGGCCAGCAGGTCGGTGGCCAGCGCCAGCTCGCGCGCTCGCGAGCCTTGCAGGTAGCGCTGCATGGCCTGAGTGGCTTCCAGCGAGTCGCTGACCGCCTCGGAGGCGATGCGCTGGCTCATCAGCCAGGTCACACCGATGGCGATGGTGACAGCCAGGCTGACCAGGACAACCGTGACGATGGCGATTCTCGAGGCGAGTGAATTCACTGGATTCAGTACCTGCCGCGACGACGCATTCGCCTGGGGGGTGATTCGGCTTCGCGAACGGTCAGCTCAAGGCGGGCATCGTGAAAGTACTCCTTCCCGCCTTCCAGTTCGATGTGCTTGCGTTCGGCACTGGCGCGTTCATGCCAGACGATGAGCCGGCCCGCTCCGGCGGGCAGACCTTCGAGCACGAAGCGGCCGTCGCGGTCGGGCTTTGTGAAATGCGGACCATCGACGACCATGATGTGGGCGGACATGCGAGAGTGAACATTGCAGAACACCCGCACCAGACCAGGGTGATCGAAGCGATGGGTCTTGCCCGGACTCTCGCCGTAGACGCCCAGGTCGAAACGGTTCTCGCCGGAGGTGGAGAACACGTTGTGCAGAATCGGATCCTCGTTCGGAAACCGCACCTCGGTACCGGCCGGTATCACCAGTACCCGGGGCAGAAACTCACGTCGCCGCGTGGTCATCTCGACCGTCTCGCCACCCTTTCCCGCGTACGACTGCTCATCGGGTTCGAAATAGACCACGGCATTGGCGAACTCGCTTCGATCGCGCACCGTCTCGCCATCTTCGGACACAAGTTCCACTCGACCGCTGACCCGGGCGGTGGCATGCCCGGCGGCTTCACCGGCACTGTCTTGCGATATTTCGGCCACGGATTCAGGGGGTGTGGCGAACAGCCCGGCATTCACCAGGCACATCGCGAGGACCAGCGCGAGTCCCGTCGGACAACTCACTTGGTACACAGCTTTTACCATGGAAGCGAGGATACACTGTCGTGTGAAGTCATGACATGAGCGAACCTCGATCCGAGGCGTACCGGCCCTCCGGCCAGGATGGCGATTGTCCTCCGCCACCACCGACCCCATGTTGCACATTCAACCCGCAACAGGCAGCCACAGTCATGGAACAGTATCGAGGCACGACGATCGTATCGGTCCGGCGCGGCAACCAGGTCGTGATTGCCGGCGATGGACAGGTGTCTCTGGGCAACACCGTGATGAAGTCCAATGCCCGCAAGGTCCGCCGCCTCTACAAGAACCAGGTGCTTGCCGGCTTCGCCGGGGCCACCGCCGACGCCTTCACCCTCTTCGAGCGCTTCGAGTCCAAGCTGGAGATGCACTCCGGCCATCTCACCCGTGCAGCGGTGGAGCTGGCCAAGGACTGGCGTACCGACCGCATGCTTCGACGCCTGGAAGCCCTGCTGGCAGTGGCCGACCACGAAGCCTCGCTGATCATCTCGGGCAACGGTGATGTCATCGAGCCCGAGGAAGGACTGATCGCCATCGGTTCGGGCGGCCCATTCGCGCAATCGGCGGCAAGAGCGCTGCAACGCCATACTGAACTCGATGCCGAGACCATCTGCCGCGAGGCGCTGACCATCGCCGGCGAGATCTGCATCTACACCAACCACAATTTCACCGTCGAGACGCTGGAGATCGAATCCGGCGACTCGAACTGAAGGAACCCGACATGTCGCAGATGACCCCACGCGAGATCGTCCAGGAACTGGACCGGCACATCATCGGCCAGGCCGCCGCCAAGCGGGCCGTCGCCATCGCACTGAGAAACCGCTGGCGGCGCATGCAGGTCGACGAGAAACTGCGCAAGGAGATCACGCCGAAGAACATCCTCATGATCGGCCCGACCGGGGTCGGCAAGACCGAAATCGCACGCCGTCTGGCCCGGCTGGCCCGCGCCCCGTTCGTCAAGGTCGAGGCGACCAAGTTCACCGAGGTCGGCTATGTCGGCAAGGACGTCGAGGCCATCGTGCGCGACCTGGTCGAGGCGGCGGTCAAGATGGCGCGCGACGAGGCCATGGCCAAGGTGCGCTCGCGTGCCGAGGACGCCGCGGTGGAGCGCGTGGTCGACATCATGCTGCCGAAGCGCCAGGCCACCGGTTTCGACAATTCCCCGGAGGAACCGGCCGACAACCAGTCCGAGACCCGCCGCAAGATGTTTACCCGGTTGCTCAACGGTGATTTCAACGATCGCGAGATCGAGATCGACGTCGACCAGAACATGGGCGTGGAGATCATGGCACCACCGGGCATGGAAGAAATGACCAGCCAGTTGCAGCAGATGTTTTCCAACATGTCCGGACAGCGCAAGCAGAAAAGGCGCATGAAGGTCAAGGACGCAATCCCGCTGCTGATCGAGCAGGAAGCCGCGCGCATGATCAACGACGAGGAGGTCAAGCAGCAGGCCCTGGCCATGGCCGAGGAAAACGGCATCGTCTTTATCGACGAAATCGACAAGGTCGCCCGCCGCGCCGAGGGTGGATCCTCCGGAGAGGTCTCGCGCGAAGGCGTGCAACGCGACCTGTTGCCGCTGGTCGAAGGCTCGACGGTCAATACCCGCTACGGGCCGGTCAACACCGACCACATGCTGTTCATCGCCTCCGGTGCGTTCCACGTCGCCAAGCCCTCGGACCTGGTGCCCGAACTGCAGGGCCGGCTGCCGATTCGCGTCGAGCTCAGGGCCCTGACGGCCGATGACTTCAAGCGCATCCTCACCGAGACCGACGCATCGCTGACCGAGCAGTACATCGCGCTGCTGGCCACCGAAGGCGTGGATGTCGAATTCACCGATGACGCCATCGACCGACTGGCCGAGATCAGTTTCGCGGTCAACGAGTCGACCGAGAATATCGGGGCAAGGCGCCTGCACACCGTGATGGAGCGGCTGCTCGAAGACATTTCCTATACAGCGCCCGACCAGTCGGACGACAAGCTGTCCATCGATGCGGCCTACGTCGACAAGTACCTGGAGGATCTGGCCGGCAACGAGGATCTCAGCCGCTACATTCTCTAAAAAGAAGCGAAATACCAAGGAGCTCAACATGAAGACCAGTGATATCCGTGCCGTCATCACCGGCGGCGTTTCCGGCCTGGGACTGGCCGTGGCCGAACACTTCGTCTCGCTGGGCGGCAAGGTCGCTCTGCTCGACGTCAACGAGGAGAAAGCAACCGAGGCAGTCGGCCGGCTCGGCGACGGCAAGGCGAAGTTCTTCCGCGTCGACGTGACCAGTGAAACCGATGTCGAGAGCATCCTTGCCGAGGCCAGCAACTGGCTGGGCGGACTCAACGTGGCGGTCAACTGCGCCGGCATCCTCGGTGCCGGACGCGTGCTGGGCCGGGAGGCGCCGATGCCGCTGGAGACCTTCTCGAAGACCGTCATGGTCAATCTCGTCGGCAGCTTCAACATCGCCAAGGCTGCGGCCAACCTCATGCAGCACAACGAGGCAGGCGAGGACGGCGAGCGCGGCGTGATCGTCAATACCGCCTCGGTCGCCGCCTTTGAGGGCCAGATCGGACAGGCCGCCTACTCGGCCTCCAAGGGCGGCGTGGTCGGCATGACCCTGCCTATGGCACGCGAGTTCACCCGCTTCGGCGTGCGCGTGATGACGATTGCCCCGGGTGTCTTCCATACCCCGATGGTCGACATCATGCCGGAAAATGTGCAACAGGCCCTGGCCGACTCCATCCCCTTCCCCAAGCGCCTGGGCAAGCCCGAGGAGTTCGCCCGCCTGGCGGCCCATATCGTCGAGAACAGCTATTTCAACGGCACCACCCTGCGCCTCGACGGCGCCGTGCGTCTCGAACCGAAATAAGGTGACGGGTGACGGGTGACGGGTGACAGGTTGCCCGGACTTGAGATAGCAGCGGCGACAAGCGGTGGGATTGCAGACTTCGGCCTAATTTTTTCATCAGGCCCCAAGCGCCCCCGTTTCACCTGTCACCTGTCACCCGTAACCCGTCACCCGTCACCTGCCACCTGCAACGAAATTGATGTAGTGTCGACACCGGGCATGCAGTATCCGCAGCGGGCGGAGGCAAGGCATTCCGTCCATCCCGAACAATACCCCGCCAGAAGAAAGAGGACGACGCCATGGACAACATCACCGAGTGGTTCGAGCAAATGAATTATATGGAGGCACTGATGCAAATCATCGGCGCCATCCTGATCTTCATCGTCGGTCGCTGGATCGTGCGAGCACTTGTCGCATTCATGCGACGCCAGCTCAACAAGCGCGAGATGGACGCCATGCTGGTCAGTTTCCTCGGCAACATCGTCGGTGCCGTATTGACCGTGGCTGTAGTGCTGGCGGCAATTGGCTACCTCGGTGTACCCATCACCCCGCTGATCGCGATACTCGGTGGCGCCGCGCTGGCAGTCGGACTGGCGTTGCAGAGCTCATTGAGCAATTTCGCCTCCGGCATCATGCTGGTTGGATTCCGTCCTTTCACTCGCGACGACTTCGTCGAGGCCGGCAGCGTTTCGGGCACTGTCATGCGAGTCGGCATCTTCAACACCGAGCTGAAAACTCCCGACAACCGCTACGTGGTCGTTCCCAACAGCTCGATCACTTCCAGCCCCATTACCAATTACTCGGCCTACGATACTCGTCGCATCGACCTGATCATCGGGGTCCACTACGAAGACGATCTCAAGCTGGCACGCGACACCATCTCACGCGTGCTCGAAAAGCATGACAAGGTGCTCGACGATCCCGCCCCGACCATCATGCTGATGGATCTTGGCGATTCCAGCGTCGACTTCGCCGTACGCCCCTGGGTCAATGCGGCCGACTTCTGGCCGGTGCGGGGCGAACTGCTCGAACAACTCAAGACCGAGCTGGAAGCGGCTGGTTGCTCGATTCCGTTTCCGCAACGCGACGTGCATGTGTACGACGAGGGCAAGGCGGCTTGAGGCTGTCGC
>SKSJ01000116.1 GCA_007123055.1 Wenzhouxiangella sp.
GCGTTTCGATCCCGCTCGGCTATCGGGCGCTGAACAAAGCGCTGCCCGATGTTCTCGAAGACGGCGACAATGAACTCACACCCATCGCCCGGGAGCTGATCGCCGAGTGGGCCGAGGAGTTAAGGCAGCTCGACGACAAGATCCACGCCGCCCAGGAGCGGCAGAAGACGCTGGTACGGCACAATCCCGCCGCGAGCGCATTGCAGGAGGTTCCGGGCTTCGGACCGGTGGTCAGCGCCATCGTGCTCAGCGCTGTCGGTGATGCCCGGCAGTTCACTAACGGTCGTCAGATGGCGGCCTGGATGGGACTGGTCCCCCGCCACACGGGTACGGGCGGTCGAACCCGCATGCTGAGCATCAGCAAAAACGGCGACCGGGAGCTGCGCACCATGATGATCCACGGCGCTCGCGCCGTTATCCGCTGGGCTGACCGGCGAGATGATGCGCTGGGCCGGTGGGTGAAGCAGATCCAGGCCCGACGCGGCCACAACAAGGCCGTCGTCGCCCTGGCCAACAAGCTCGCCCGGATCGCCTGGGTAGTGATCGCCAAAGGCGAGCGCTTCGACATGAACAAGGCCTTCAGCAGCTAGTCGCTGAGGCGCGAACAGGAGTCACGCCAACGAGTTTGCTCGACCTGATGAAACAACGGTCATCCGCCCTCGCAAGAGCCTGAGTAAGGACAGAGGTCACTACACCGAGTGGGAGTCTAGGCGGCGGGGGACGGATCTCATCATGGCGCGGGGCTCGAATGAGGCTCCACAAAGACGCCGAATATATGTCCGCGAACCGTATCCTTCATCAAGTTGACAGACCGGAGGCGTCCATATATGTCCCGCTTTCCCGATGCCGGTCAGAGTTGTGCCGGGGTCGCAGGTTCCGGAAATGCGTAATTGGATTTGGGTATCATTGGCCTGTGCGGCGCCCACCGCTCCGGTAGCTATTGTCGAACTGGTTACTGCCCCGGACGCAATCTGAGCGCTGCCAACCCCGCCATCGGCAATGCTGATTGTGGCCGAGCCACCGAGCGAAATTTCACCCCCGCCCTCCAGGCCGGTGCGGCTGCCGATGGACACTGAATCGCTTTGCAGTTCGTCCGAACCCACCGCCCCGGATGCAATCTGGTTGCTGCCAACAGCTCCGGGGGCGATCTGGTCGCTACCAACGCTGCCGGCGGCCACGCTCAATGCCTGCAGCGACCAGGGCGAGCCAGTGATTTTCTGGCGTGGCTGGAGAATGTCGCCGGCTACTTCGATTTCCAGCCAGCGCGCACCCCCATCGAAACTGCCCGTGCCGAAATCAAGCTCGACCTGGAACAGGCCGTCGTCGACGGACACGGCGGTAAAGAAAGCCGTATCTCCGATCTGACTGCCGTCGGTCAGGCTGTCAAACAGCCGAAACCCCATTCCGGGCGAACCCGTGAACGGGCCGCCGGCATCCTGCAGCTGCCCTTGGTAAGTAATAGTGGTTTCGGCATTGCCGACCGAAAGGGCCAGCAGGCAGATCATGGCGATCAGTGGTTTCATTGGGTGTCCCGCGTTTTCAGTAAGGTGTTCTACCAGGTTCTACGCGAAAGGTTCAGGCACGAAGACAGCAGCGGTCGAGGATCGCTGAACCAGCTCAAGGCGGCAAGATTCAGCACCGGAGAACCGGGAGCCGCCTTTCCCGGCTCACTCGAGCACCACAGCATGCCTTCGTGACACTGTCCCGGCTGCTACGGCCGGGCATGGAACCGGCGTCTTGCTTGCCTGGCGACTCGCTGGTCACTCGAAGCGGTCCTTGAAGACGTGGTCGGAGAGTTCCAGTTCGATGGGCTGATTCGAAAACTGGCTGGTGTTGCCGGATGAATCCGTTGCCGTGGCGACCAGCCAGGTCCCCGCGGGAACCGACTGCGGCAGGGCGATCGTCCCCGTTCGGAATTCGAACGCGGCCGTGGCCGGATACTCTCCCGTGCCAATGAAGGTCTTGCCCTGAGGTGTTTCCCCGTCGGTGAGGTAGAAATCGACGGTCAGCGGGTAGTCCGCGTTGGCTGGCGTGGTCTGGACGCGAAAGCGGAAGTCGATCTCGCCTGTGCCCGCATTGTATTGCGTTGCCGCCGCGTCGAAGTCGGGATAGTTCATCAGATTGTTCGGCCCGCTTGCACCACCGCCGACGTCGAGCTCTTCCATGCCGAGGTCGATGCCGCGTGTGCTTGTATTGCCATTGGAGTGGATGCGGTTGCCGCGTATCACGTTGCCGGTCGAACCAGGATCGGCTTCATCCAAGCGAATTGCGCCTCCATCGCCATTGTAGGCAATGATGTTTCCGACTCCGTTGCCTGGCTGCCAGGTTTCCGGGTTGATTACCGCGTCTGCACTGTAGCCGATCCGATGGCTGGTCGCGTTCGTGCCGCCTCCGCCGCTAAAGCTAATGCCTGTCCGGTTACCCATGGGAGTGCCGTTCGGATGCACTCCGATTAAGTTGCCGGCGACGGTTACGCTGGATGTCCCCATCCGGAGCTGGATGCCGCTCGAGGTGCCATTGGCGATGACATTGCCCCGTCCGCTTTGACCGATCCAGACCGTATTGTCCTCACTGAAAACAGACACTCCGATCGCATTGCCGATCAAGGCCCCGTTGGCATCGGTCCCGATGTAGTTGTTCTGAATTGCCACCAGTGTGCTGGTTGGGGCACTCACATAGCTGCCAACCGCAACACCGGTGACATTGCTTCCGATGACGTTGGCATCGCCGATATCGGACGAGCCGAGCTGCCCGGGTCCCCGAAAGTTGACGCCGATGAGGCTGTCGGTGATGGTGTTGCGACGAATGTCGCCGCCACCATCCAGCAGGTATATTCCTCTTTCGTTGTAGGCGATCCGGTTGTTGATGAGCAGGTTGCCGCCACCACCGTCCAGCCTCACACCGACTGTCATGCCGAGGTCTTCGCCGTCCGGATCGGTGCCGATCCAGTTCCAGGCGATGTCATTGTTGCTGGCGGTGCCGGCAATGTCGATGCCGCTCGTCTGGGAGTTTCCGACGATATTCCGGCCGGCTCCGCTTGTGCCGATGGTATTTTCCGATGACGTGACCTGGATGCCGTGTAAGCCGTTTCCATAGTCGGCGGATTCGTATCCGGATGCCACGATCCCTTCGTGCGGCACCCCGATCCGGTTGCCCAGAACAAGCTGCTCGTCGGCATCGATCCGGATGCCCGAGCTTTCGTTGTTGGCGATGGTGTTGCCGCTGAAGAATCCGATGCTGTTACCGGTGCCGGCCGAGCTGGCGATGAGGATGCCGTGACCACCGTTGCCGTGTTCAGGGCGAAAGACTTCCGAACCGGTGCCCCGGACCAGACCGATCTTGTTGTCCTGGAAAACATTGGTGCCCGATCCGTCGCGAAGTCGCACGCCGTTGGACTGGTTGGCGGCAATCACATTGTTGCTGATCTGGTTCGAGCTGGAATTGCGGATATCGATGCCGTCGGAGCCGTTGCCGATGTAAGCGGAGGCATTCGGAGTCCAGACGCCGCCGAGAACGTTGGAGTCAATGGTGTAATTGTCCCCGCCCGAGATCAGGATGCCGTTGGCCCCGAATCCGGCGACGCCGACGTTCCTGACCGTCGATCCGGCCGCGCCGGCCGCGAAGCGAAGACCACTGGACGTGCCGGTGCCGGGGCCACGGATGTAGAGGTGCGAGGCATCCTCGTGCGACCACTCCGGGTGGGTGTCGCCGGCGATGGTGACCTGGGTGGTGAGGAAGGGCAGCGCACTTCCGACATCGATGATCGAAATCGAGCCAGCCGTCAGCTCGATGCCCTGGGCGATATCGATGGTCACCGGCCCGCTCGAGGCGTTGGCTTCCTCGATGGCCGCGCGCAGGGTGCACTCCAGGATGATGGGAGGTGGGGCCACCAGCAGGTCGCCGGTTGAGCAAACGCCATCGCCAGGGTCGATGGCCGGGCTATCTCCCAGGCTGTTGATTGTAAAGGTCGTCTGGGCCGCGAGGCTGCCGGCGGCAAGAGTCAGGCCCAGGATCAGCGTAGCCTGAGTCAGCGATCGGGAAGTCAGATTCATGAGTCGAATTCATTGAGTGCGTACCCCCAGAAGACGCGATTGGTGCCAAATCGAGGACACGATCATCACTCCTGAATCAATACTCCGACCGCTATCTTGCCGTCCGCCTGATCACCCCCGGCGAATCACTCGACCGGATCAGGCCTCATCGCTCTCGGCCTTGCGCGTGTCGCACAAACCGCAAGTGCTTCATTGCCTATGCTGCGTGAGTCGATGCGTACGCCGTGCTTTTCTGTGCGGCTGGGACAAGCTGACCGGACAAAGCTACGAGCATCGCCGCCAGTGGATCGAGGTGTGGATACTGGAGCTGGCCGTCATGGCGACGAGACTTTCAGCAAGACCTTCCAGCCGGCGAGAGGCGAACAGGTGATGCCACATTGGCGGTCTGCGGTTGGTCAGTATGACAACCGCGGCCTTGTGATCGATCAACCAGCCACCGATGGCATGCTGCCCAAACGTACCACCATTGTGCCAGGCGTAGGTTCCCAGGCTGTCGAGCGGGGACAGCATCCAGCCCAGGCCGATGTGCAGGTCCGACCCGACCGCCACTTGCGGCCGGACCATGGAGGCCGCCAGATCGGTCCATGATCCCTGCTTCAGGCCCGCCATGGCACTGAGAAAACGCAGCATGTCGGGGACCGTGGATCGCCACAGCCCGGCCGGCTCCATGCCCGGCCATGCAAAATCATGCACGGTGCGGCCTCGGGCATTGTGACCGCCGACCAGCCGGCCAGGCGCGTAGCTGCCCGGGTCGATCCGGGTCTCACTCATGCCCAGCGGTTCCAGAATCCGCTCCGTGACCGCCTGTTGGTAGGACATGCCCAGGCAATCACCCAGCACATGCCCGAGCAAAGCCATGCCAGGATTGGAGTAGTTGAACCGGCCGGTAACTGGCGCACGCCCAAGGCGTCGACTCAGGAATTCTTCGAGTTCTGTCTGGCTGAAGCTGGCCAAGTGCCGGTTGCCCCCAAACACCATCTTGCGCAGTGGCACGGGATTGCACGGCAATCCGGAGCTATGACTGGCCAGGTGGCGCAAGGTGAGCTGGTCGCCAAAGACATAGTCGGGCCGAAACCGGCTGATCGGGTCATCCAGGCTGACCACTCCCTCCCTGACCAGCATAGAGAGCAATGTCGTGGTGAAAGTCTTGCCGAATGAACCGATCTCGAACACCGGCTCTGCCGCGTGCTCATCGAGACCGTATGAAAAGTCGAAGCGGTTCTCCGCTGACACCACAGCCCCTCGGAGGGCGGGGCGGGGTGATTTTTTCAGAAACATCTCGACCTCACGCTCGAGTGTTACCTGTATTGCAGGTGAAGCTTTGGACACGGCGATTCCCCGTTTGGCGTATTATTCACGATAAGGTGAACATATATTACTCATGCGTACATGAATATTCAACAAAAAGATACCAATCAGCAGGAAACCTTTGTGGTTACCACGCTGGAGCAGGCGCGACTGCTGGCCGATGAGTTCAAGTTGCGCGTCCTGATGGCCTTCGTCGATCGCCCGGCCACCGTCAAGCAGGTTGCCGATAAGCTGGGCGAAAAGCAGACGCGCCTGTATCGCCACGTAGACGCCCTGCTCGAAGCCGGATTGCTGAATGTGGTTGAAGAAAAACAAAAGCGCGGTACGGTGGAGCGCACGCTGCAGGCGATTGCCTCGCGCTTCGAGGCAGAACCGTCTCTATTCCAAGGCGAATCGGGCAAAGAGAGCCACGCGCCTATACGGGGACAGTTTCAGATGGCGGCCGACGCTTTTCTCAAATCGCTTTCAGCCGACGCTCGATCACGAAGCCGCGTGGACCCGGTCTGCCTGCGGATTCTCAATCGTGTCTCGCCCGAGCGCCTGGAGGAACTCCATCGCCTATTGATGGAATGGGTGGAGCGTGCCAGTAGCGAAGAAAGTGACGAAACCGGTGACGATCAGCGTGCGCTCAGTGCGTTGATCGTATTCAGCGAAGACCCGAAGTAGCAACGGGGCCGATGCGGGGGAGTTGGCTCCCGGGCTCACGCCATCATCAGGGCAAGAATCCTGGGCGTCCTGGCTTTCCCGTTTCCTTCGCCCAGCGCACCGCGGCCCCACTTGAACGCGCAATTCCTCCATACACCCGATCTCAGCGATTCCGAGCGAACTTCAAAAGAATTCCGACGCGCAGCCACCCACGGTTATGCTGATGCGGCCGTAAGAATCATGGGTGTCCTGGTTTTCTCTGATGCGGCCGTAAGAATCATGGGTGTCCTGGTTTTCTCTGTCATTGAGTATCGATCAACCGTTCAAAGCTTTCATGGCCGTGCAAGGGCTTAAGCAGTGGATCGTGCGGAAGCCAGGCCGCGCTCCACCATGTGTTTACCGAAACAAGCTCCTCAAGTGCCTCGATGGCTTCAGCCTCGTAACCGAGAGCGGCGAACACGCGAGCTTGCCAGAGCACCCGATCCGGCCCCCGCAGCGCATCTTTAGAAATGGGCAACGTGTCCCGGGAGCGCTGTGCCGTTCGAACGGCATCCTCATCGCGTCCGAGGCCTGCGTAGGCGAAAGCCAGAACAGTTTGGAACGGAATCTGCACTCTCTCGTCGAAATCTGGTGCATCCACGATGTCCTCCAGGATGCGTGCCGCCGTTTCGAACTGCCTCCGGGATTGTTCTGGTCGGTGAAGGCGGCCCAGTAAAACGCCTTTGACCAGGGCCGCCGGAATCGGGCTGAGATGAGGCATGAAATGCTCGTCGGGAACTCCATCCAGCCGCTGCAGCGCTTGTTCGTAGTCGTCATCGATTGCGTCATACCAGGCAAGCAGCAAAGCGCGGTCATTTTCCAGCTCATCCGGCAGTCGACCAGCCAATTCCCGAGCGGCGTGAAGGTCTCCTGTCCAGGCCAGGTGAATATCGCCGAGCGCACTGTAGGCATCGGGGTCAACGTCGATCTGAAGTGGCAGCAATTGATTGCCCTGGTCCACGGCATCCTGCAGGCGGCCGACAGCCCAGTACTGCAGCATCAGATCCCACCGCATTCGAGGGTTCTCGGGGTCGAGTTCAACGGTCCGTTCGAGTAGACGAGTTGATTCGGTCCAGCGGCCCAGGCGCCGGTAGATTGCTCCTGCCAGCAAAACAGCTTCCGTCATGTTTGGTGTATCGGCCAGCACGCTGACGGTGAATTCAAGGGCTCTTTCGTAATCGCGTACTGCGTAATGCGAGGTGGCAAGGGCCTGGCGAACGACAGCAAGGTCCGGGGCCAGATCGTACGCCTTCTGTGCCGCCTCGCGCATCTTCAACAGCCGCGATTCCGTGGGGTCGTCTCCGAACCAGTAAATCCTCCGGTGAACCAATGAGAGTCTGGCCCATGCTTCGGCAAAGTCCGGGTCGAGCGCCACGGCCTGCTGGAAGCCTTGGAGCGCTTCGTCAAGAAACCGTGCACGCATGTCCCTCCCCAGGTAATCTAGTCCCTTCAGGTAGCCTTCGTAGGCTTCCGGGATTTCGGTAGGACGCACCGCCAGTGCATCGGCGTGTCCGGGGCTCACGGTGGTACGCAACGCTTCGGCCACCTGTTCGATGACCTCGGCACGTATGGTGAAAATATCCTCGACTGCTCCCTCGTAGTTATCCGACCAAATCGGCGCATCGGTGAGGCCGTCGATCAGCCTCGCCCCAATACGCACCCGATCCCCGACGCGCTCGACCTCCGCTTCCATGACGGTTTCCACATTGAGCCTGCCGGCGATTTCCTGAATCGAAAGCCCGGTGTCTTCGAAGCCAAGCATGGTGGTGCGTGAAATGACCCGTAGACCCCGAACCTGGGAAAGCTGTGAAATCAACTCGCCGTGCATGCCTCCGGCGAAAAATGCATCGGCCGGATCGGGACTCAGATTATCAAACGGCATTACGGCGACCATGATCTCTTGCTCTTCTGCCGGCGGAGCCTCTTCCGGCGCGGCCCATTCGCCCGACCAAAAGCGCTCTCCGACGATCAGGCCGACGACAAGCAGGAGCAGCACGATGACCGCCCAATCAAGAATTCTGCCCGTACGATCGGGGGGCTGGGCTTTGCTTGTTGCTCCCCGTTCACGTTTGACGCCTTCCGGGGTGATCTCGTAGGCCCAGGCCAGGAACAAGGCCACCGGAAAGCCCAAGATCAAAAGCACGATAACAAGAGTCACGGTCCAACCCGGCAGGTGCAGGGCCGGAAAGAAAACGTCGGCCACCTGGGCCAGTATCCAGGCTCCCACTGCGTACGCAGCCGCAACGCGAAAAACGTTGCGACGTTTGAGCTCTGAAATGAAACCCGACATCAATCCTCGAAGCAGCACCCCCTCTTCAGGAAAGTGCTGAATATGCCCAACGCTTGAAATTGGGAGTATAAGCGCGTGGTTTTCTGATTTCCAACAGTGCCCCGTACTTCTATCAGCCCAAAGCGGCATCCGCAGCCGTGCAGCGCTGACGTTTGACCCCGGTTGCAGGCCGAATCTCAACCAATTTCCCCCCGTCGTGGCCAATCGAATCGCCCCCTGCCCCGCTTTCGCCGGCGTTGGCCTCTCCCGGCACGAGTGGCAGCGGGCCCGCCCTGGCGAAGCGCAGGCGAGATCCATGGGGCGGTTTGCCGAAGGCAAGAAGCCCCTGAGCGAAGCCGTTGCGCGTGCGGCCGATAGTCAATGTTCGCAGTTCATGGAAGCAAGCCGATGCGCTTCACCGGCAGTCCGGAATCCGGGACACCCATGATTTCTCGGGGAAATTCAGGACATCCACTATTTGGGGAAGTTCTTGGGTGTCCTGGTTTCTTGCTTTTGGGGAAATTCTTGGGTGTCCTGGTTTCTTTGTCCTGGTTTCTTGCTGGTTTCTCTATGTCTAGGAGAAATCATGGGTGCCCCGGTTCCACTTCCGTGGAGGGTCGCGAGAGGGGAGCCATTCAAGCCTGTCGTCAAACTCTACCCAGACACCCAACCACTCGCACCTATTCTGTATAATCCGCGCACTCCGCTCGTGTTCCGCCTTTCCGGCCCTGGTTCGGCCCGGCTGTTGACGTTGCTTTCGAAATTCGGTCGCCCGGCAAGTGCCTGGTCGACTCCCAAGGTTGTTTGCCCATGAGTTTTCTGTATTCCGCGCGCCGGGACTGGTTCTCGAACGTCCGCGCCGACGTGCTGGCCGGCCTGGTCGTGGCCCTGGCCCTGATTCCGGAGGCGATCGCATTCTCTCTGATCGCCGGGGTCGACCCCAAGGTCGGCCTGTATGCCTCGTTTTGCATTGCCGTGGTGATTTCGTTCACCGGCGGGCGACCGGGCATGATCTCGGCCGCGACCGGGGCCATGGCGTTGTTGATGGTGACCCTGGTTCGCGATCATGGCCTGGAATACCTGCTCGCAGCCACGCTGCTGACCGGCGTGTTGCAGATCATTGCCGGCTATTTCAAGGTGGCCGAGCTGATGCGCTTTGTCTCGCGCTCGGTGGTCACCGGCTTTGTCAACGCGCTCGCGATCCTGATCTTCCTGGCCCAGATTCCGGAGTTGATCAACGTCCCGGCCGCGGTCTACCCGATGGTGGTGGCCGGCCTGGTCATCATCTACGGGCTGCCGCGACTGACCCGGGCCATTCCCTCGCCGCTCATCGCGATCGTATTCCTGACCCTGGCGGCCGTGGCCTTCGGCATCCAGGTGCCGACGGTGGGTGACAAGGGTGATCTGCCCGATGCCCTGCCCACTTTCCTGCTCCCGGACATCCCCTGGACCCTGGAAACGCTTTGGATCATCCTGCCGGTGTCGCTGACCCTGACGGTGGTCGGCCTGCTGGAGTCCTTCCTGACCGCCCAGATCGTCGATGACCTGACCGACACGCCCAGCGACAAGCACCGCGAGGCCAAGGGCCAGGGCGTGGCCAACATCGTCTCCGGTTTCTTCGGTGGCATGGCCGGTTGCGCCATGATCGGCCAGTCAGTGATCAACGTGAAGTCCGGTGGCCGCGGCCGCCTGTCCAGCCTGGTGGCCGGCGTCTTTCTGCTGCTGATGGTGGTCTTCCTGAGCGACTATGTCGGCATGATCCCGATGGCCGCCCTGGTGGCCGTCATGATCATGGTCTCGATCGGCACCTTCAGCTGGCGCTCCATCGTCGACCTCAAGCACCACCCCAAGACCTCCAGCCTGGTGATGATCGGCACCGTGGTGGTGACCGTCGCCACCCACGATCTGGCCAAGGGAGTGCTGACCGGAGTGCTGTTGTCGGCGCTGGGTTTTGCGCGCAAGGTCAGCCAGGTTCTGGTGGTCGAAAAGTCTTTGGAAGATGACGGCGAAACCCGCCGCTATACCGTCACCGGCCAGGTGTTCTTCGCTTCGGCCAGCGACTTCCTTGCCGCCTTCGACTTCCGTGAAGTGATCGAACGGGTCAGGATCGATGTCAGCTCGGCCCATTTCTGGGACCTGAGCGCCGTTGGTGCACTCGATCGTGTCATCCTGAAGTTTCGCCGTGAAGGCGTCGAGATCGACCTTGTGGGCATGAACGAGGCGAGCCGGACCATGGTCGATCGTCTCGGCGTGCATGACAAACCCGACGCCGAGAAACTGCTGGGCCACTGACCGGAGCCAAACCATGAGCAAACCCGCC
>SKSJ01000087.1 GCA_007123055.1 Wenzhouxiangella sp.
GCAAGCTCGATCTGCTGGTCACCCTGGATTTCCGCATGTCGACGACCTGCATGTATTCCGACATCGTTCTGCCGACCGCAACCTGGTACGAAAAGGACGACATGAACACCTCGGACATGCACCCGTTCATCCACCCGCTGACCGCGGCCGTGGACCCGGCCTGGGAGTCGCGTTCGGACTACGAGATCTACAAGGGCATTGCCCACGAGTTCTCGCGCCTGGCCGCAGGCAAGCTCGGCACCGAGACCGACGTGGTCATGCTGCCGCTGTTGCATGACAGCCCGGCCGAGCTGGCCCAGGCGCTGGACGTCAAGGACTGGAAGAAAGGCGAGTGCGAGCCGATTCCCGGCAAGACCATGCCTCAGATCGTCCCGGTCGAGCGCGACTATCCCGACACCTACGCCAAGTTCACCGCGCTGGGTCCGCTGATGGACAAGCTCGGCAATGCCGGCAAGGGCATGAGCTGGGATACCAAGGAGGAAGTCGAGGCGCTGGGCGATCTCAACGGACGCCATCGTGGCGAAGGCATCAACAAGGGCCGGCCAAAAATCGAAAATGCGGTCCAGGCCTGTGACACCATCCTGATGCTCGCACCGGAAACCAACGGCCGGGTGGCGGTCAAGTCCTGGCAGTCGCTGGAGCAGAATACCGGGCGCAAGCACACTCACCTGGTCGACGGCCATTCGGCCGAGAAGATCCGCTTCCACGACCTCATCGCCCAGCCGAGAAAGATCTACACCTCGCCGATCTGGTCGGGCATCGAGTCCGAAAAGGTCTGCTACAACGCCGGCTGGACCAACGTCAACGAGCTGATTCCCTGGCGCACCCTGACCGGCCGCCAGCAGTTCTACCAGGACCACAAGTGGATGCGTGATTTCGGCGAGCAGTTGTGCCTCTACAAGCCGCCGGTGGATCTGAAGACGATCACGCCCATCCTCGGCAAGCGTTCCAACGGCAACGAGGAGATCGTGCTCAACTTCATCACCCCGCACCAGAAGTGGGGCATCCACAGCACCTACACCGACAACCTGCTGATGCTGACCCTGTCGCGCGGCGGGCCGATCATCTGGATGAGCGAAAAGGACGCGGCAAGGGCCGGCATTCGCGACAACGACTGGATCGAGGCCTTCAACATCAACGGCGCGATCACCGCCCGCGCGGTGGTCAGTCAGCGTGTGCCCGAGGGCATGTCGATGATGTACCACGCCCAGGAGAAGATCGTGAACACCCCGGGCTCGGAAATCACCGGCATGCGCGGCGGCATTCACAACTCGGTCACCCGCGCGGTGCTCAAGCCCACGCACATGATCGGCGGCTACGCCCAACAGAGCTACTTCTTCAATTACCACGGCACAGTGGGCGCCAACCGCGATGAATTCATCATCGTGCGCAAGATGAACAAGATTGACTGGATGGACGGCTCCGAGGTCGAGGACGCCATGCGAGTGGAGGACTACTAATGAAAATCAGAGCGCAAATCGGCAAGGTACTCAACCTCGACAAGTGCATTGGCTGCCACACCTGTTCGGTCACCTGCAAGAACGTGTGGACCTCACGCGAGGGCATTCACTACGCCTGGTTCAACAACGTCGAAACCAAGCCCGGCATCGGTTATCCCAAGGAATGGGAAAACCAGGACCGCTGGAACGGCGGCTGGATCCGTGACGGCAAGGGCAACCTGGTGCCCAAGGCGGGCGGGCGTTGGCGCATTCTGGCCAACATCTTCGCCAATCCCGACATGCCGTCCATCGACGACTACTACGAGCCCTGGGATTACGACTATCACCACCTGCAGACCGCGGGCGATACCAAGACCATGCCGACCGCCCGGCCGGTCTCGGTGATCTCGGGCAAGCGCATGAAGAAGATCGTCTGGGGCCCGAACTGGGAAGAGATCCTCGGTACCGAGTTCGAGCATCGCTCCAAGGACTACAACTTCGAAGGTGTGCAGAAGGAAATCTACGGCCAGTTCGAGAATACCTTCATGATGTACTTACCACGCCTGTGCGAGCACTGCCTCAATCCCACCTGCGTGGCCTCGTGTCCCTCGGGCGCGATCTACAAGCGCGAGGAAGACGGCATTGTCCTGATCGACCAGGAAAAATGCCGCGGCTGGCGCATGTGTGTCTCGGGTTGCCCCTACAAGAAGATCTACTACAACTGGAAGACCGGCAAGTCGGAAAAGTGCACGTTTTGCTATCCGCGCATCGAAGTCGGCCAGCCGACCGTGTGTTCGGAAACCTGCGTGGGCCGCATCCGCTACCTGGGCGTTCTGCTGTATGACGCCGACAGGATCCAGGAAGCGGCCAACACGCCCAACGAGCAGGACCTGTACGAAGCCCAACTCGATATCTTCCTCGACCCGCATGATCCGGAAATCATTGCCGAGGCGCGTCGCCAGGGTATCCCCGACGAGTGGCTGGAAGCGGCCAAGGCTTCACCGGTCTACAAGATGGCGGTGGACTGGAAGATCGCCTTCCCGCTGCACCCGGAATACCGCACCCTGCCCATGGTCTGGTACTGCCCGCCCTTGTCGCCCATCCAGTCGGCCGCCGAATCCGGCCGGATCGGCGTCAACGGCGAGATTCCGGACGTGGAAAGCCTGCGCATCCCGGTTCGGTATCTCGCCAACATGCTGACCGCCGGTGAAGAGGAACCGGTGGTACTTGCCCTGGAAAGAATGCTGGCCATGCGCGCCTTCATGCGCGCCCGCCACGTCGATGGCGAAGAGAAGGCCGGCTTGCTCGAACGGGTCGGCCTGGATGTCGACACCGTCGA
>SKSJ01000117.1 GCA_007123055.1 Wenzhouxiangella sp.
CCCTGACGGCGTTTCTGCCCCAGCACCACTTCCATCCGCGCCTGGGCGACCTGGGCGGCGGTAACCGCCTCGGTCTGCGTGCCGGCACCGGTCAGTGGCGAGGCCAGCGTGGTCAGAATGATCACCCCGGCCACGCCGATCACGACGATGAACAGGACCATCTCCAGCAGGCTCAGGCCCGTCTGTGCTTTTCGATTACTGGACAACGCGCACATACCCGGTCTCCCCGGACACCTGAACCGCCACGCTGCTGCCGCCGCCGTCAACGTTGATGGAAGCACCGCCACTCGGCTGCCCGAAGCGCGGACTGAATGTGATGTTGCCGTCACCGACACTGACGCCGCTAAAGCTCACGCTCGCCTGACCATTGGACAACGCGACGGCACCCTCTTCATTGCTGATGGTCATCGTGTTGCCATTAACGTTGAAGGTATGACTCTGACTGCGCGACATCGCCAGATTCTGCGCATAGCGGATCTCCGCGGCAATCTGCTCGGCCACCGGCGTCACCTGCAGGGCGCTGGGATTGATCCGCGGCAGCGCGTAAGCGGCCAGAACCCCCACCAGCACCAGCACGATGACCAGCTCGATCACCGTGAATCCGGCAGATGCTCGTTGACGGGGGCTGGTTGAGTACACTTGAGCCATGTGGTTTGGAAACCGATAATCCATTCCTGGTTCCCAATAGTATTGCAAGTCCTGCGCCAATACAGCGCAAACTGCCAATCTCGCAAACGCCATGCAACTGCCTGACGGAGGGCCGATGCAACCCATTACCACCGCCATTTTCGACATGGACGGCCTGATCATCGATTCCGAGCCTCTGTGGCAGGAAGCGCAGATCGCCTGCTTTCGCCCGTTGGGCGTGCCGATCGATCGCGACCTGTGTCGTCAGTCCGCCGGCAAGCGCCTCGACGAGGTCATTGCCGACTGGCATCGACAGTTCGGCTGGAATGGCCCGGGCGTCGCGGCGATGCATGATGAAGTGCTCGACGCGGTCACACGACTGATCGTCGAACGTGGCGAACCGCTGCCCGGTGTCATCGAGGCCATGGAAACACTCTCCGCCCAGGGCATTCGCATGGCCATCGCCTCTTCCTCTCCGCCGGCTCTGATCGACGCGGTGGTCGGGAAGCTGGCATTGCAACACCGTCTCGCACTGACCCACTCCGGCGCCCTGGAAGCCCGCGGTAAGCCGGATCCGGCCGTATTTCTGACCACTGCCCGCAAGCTGGGCGTGGCGCCGGACCAGTGCGTGGTGTTCGAGGATGCCCCTGCCGGCATCGAGGCCGCACGGCGAGCCGGCATGCGCGTCATCGCCGTTCCCTCGGTGTTCTCACCGGACGATCCGGGCATTCTCCAGGCCGACCGCGTCCTGGAGACGATGGTCGATTTTCGACCGGACATGCTTGGCTTGCCCCCCGAAGTGGCGACGGGCTAGACTGACATCGGCACCATTGGCACCGGGAATGTCTGGATGAGCGGCACTTTGTACCTGGAATCGGTCGGCGGCGACGACCGCGTACGCCTGCACATCGCCCGTCTGCCCTGCGTGATCGGGCGCGGGCGGGACTGCGACCTGGACCTGGCACGCGAGCAGGTATCCCGTCAGCACGCCCGGATCGAGGGCACTCATGGCAGTCTCATCATCGAGGATCTGGGCAGCACCAACGGCACCTTCGTCAATCTGGAGCGGATCACGACTCCCGTGCCGGTGATCCCCGGCGACCGCATCCACCTGGGCAGCGACGAGTACACGCTGGTGGAAGGTGAACAATCCGGCCGGACCCGTGTTCCCGAATCACCATCGGCCACGGCCAGCCACACGGTGATCGGCTTCACCGCCGATCCCACCGGCTTCCCGGTCCAGACACCACAGTTCTACGAACTGCTCAACGATGAACTGATCGCCATTCATTCCCAGCCAGTCGTCGATGCCAGCGGTCGCGTGCGGGCCGTGACACTGAAGGCGGCCAGCCGCCATCCCGATCTGGACGCCCAGCACGACGATCTGCAGCATCTCGCGACCCAGCTTGGCGAGGAGGCCCGGCTCAACCAGTCCGTGCGCCACCACGCCCTGCAGGCGGCCGACCGCTCCGTCCTGGACGAACACCCGCTCATTCTGCCCGCCCATCCGGCCGAGCTCGACGATCTCGACCTGCTGGTCGACGAACTGCGTTCCAGCCTGTCACAGTACGCGCGCCTGGAACTGGCGCTGGAGCTGACGCTGCGGGAACTCGATCACGCCGTCCTCGACCGGCTACTCACCGAGCTCGATCGCCTCGATATCCAGCCGGTCCTCGCACCGCCTGATCCGCGCCCCGGCGAGCCCCTTGAACTGGCCGTCGAACACGGTGCGTGGGTGGCAATAAACAGCCACCATGACACCGGTCAGTTCAAGGCACTGTGCGATGCCCTACCCGCGCGGCTCAACCAGGTCATCGTCGACTGTGTCGACGACCACCGTCGACTCGAACAACTGAAAGGATTGCCGGACATCTGGCTACGCGGCCACGCCGCCGCCGAAACAACACCAATCCGCCATCAACCCTGAACCAACCAGCGACTCAGCCCGCCTGATCCACACCCAACACCGTGCAGAACCGAAGCTTGCGAGATCCCGGCTCTACGCTGCGCTCCGGCCGGGACGACGTGGATGGGCGGCCCGCGAACATCTACACCATCGCCCCGGAAACTCATACCCCGTCGCCCCAGAAGCCCCCTACCACGTCGCCCCGGAAATCGCGAAGCGATTATCCGGGGCCTCGCACCC
>SKSJ01000083.1 GCA_007123055.1 Wenzhouxiangella sp.
GGGCGCTATCACGTGGTGCCGATCTCCGAGGCCGTGCGCGGCAACCTGGTGCCGCGGTTCGACACCCTTGGCGAGGGGCGTGGTTACGAGGTCATGGCCGTGCCCCTGGAATTCATTGCCCCCGACAAGATGGCCGAGATTCTCGAGCCGTATGCGCGCGAGGACGGCGTTTTCAACGTCGACAATGCGCGCGGTCTCCTGTTCCTGGCCGGGACACGTCACGAGTTGCGCAATTACATGCAGATCGTCGAAACCTTCGATGTCGACTGGCTGGCCGGCATGTCGGTCGGGATCTTTGATCTGCGCCGCATCGAGGTCGACGAGCTGGTCCCCGAACTCGAGGGCGTGTTCGGTGAAGGTGGCGAAACGCCCCTGGCCGGCATGTTCCGGTTCATGCCGCTCGAGCGCCTGAATGCCGTGATGGTCATCACGCCCAACGAGCATTACCTGAAAGAGGCCGAAAAATGGATTCGACGCCTCGACCGCTCCAGCGCGGAAGCCGGCTCGCGGCTCTACGTCTACCGGGTCAAGAACCTCGAAGCCGACGTGCTGGCCGGTTACCTGGGTGACCTGTTCGGCACCAGCGGCACCACGCGCCAGCCGCGGGACCGCGAGCGCCGCGGCGGCTTGGCGCCGGGGTTGGAGCCTGCGCAGGCAGGCTCGGTCGGCGACTTCCAGCGACAGCAGGATACCCGCCGGGACGACCAGGCCCGCACGACCCAGGGCGGCATGGAGCTGGGCGATGATGGCGACGTGCGCATCACCGCCGTGCAGGAGACCAACTCGCTGCTGATCCAGGCCTCGCCCAGCCGCTACGACGCCATTCTCAACGCCATCGAGCGCCTCGACGAGGAGCCGCTGCAGGTGATGATCGAGGCGCAGATCATCGAGGTGACGCTCAACGAGAGCCTGCGGTACGGGGTGAACTGGTTTATGTCGAACGCACAGCCCGGATCGGAGGACTTTCCCGGATTGCCGGAGGGGTTTTCTCAATCCCGCTCCCAGGACAGTGCCCGTTTCCTGAGCGATAACGTTTTCGGCACGGTTACCCGAAGGGGCATGGATCGCACCTTTGTGACCGCAACGCTGGAGATGCTCGAGCGAATGACGGACACCCGCACGCTCTCCAGCCCGACATTGCTGGTGCGGAACAATTCGGAGGCCAATATCAATGTGGGCAGCCAGGTCCCGGTGCAGTCGACTTCGTTCACCGGCACCACCGACCGTCTCATCGGCAGTTTCCAGTACATCAATACCGGGGTCATCCTCAGTGTCACGCCACGCGTCAATCCCGGCGGGTTGGTCTATTTGCAGGTCGACCAGGAGGTTTCCAGCCCGAGCGACCTTGGCTCGGATCGAAATCCCACCGTGGACACCCGGCGGGTATCGACCGACGTTGCGGTGCAGTCGGGGCAGACGGTCATGCTTGGCGGCATGATCCAGGAGACGACCAGTGACATATCCAGGGGGGTACCGGGCCTCCAGCGTCTTCCTGTCGTCGGTGCCCTGTTCGGGAGCAAGGAGAACTCCGTCAACCGTGCCGAAACACTCGTACTGATCACGCCCACTGTGCTGGAGTCGACCAGCCGCCTTGAGGAGGTCTCGCGCGATATTCAGAGAAACTTCCGGGCGATGGAGCCAATCAATAACCAATGATGAGAAAATACATGAGAAACAACAGACTGCTTCTTCCGAGCCTGCCCATTTTCATGGCCGCCGCGCTGCTGGCCGGCTGCCAGCCGGCACCGACGGAAGAAACCGTCGAGCAGCGCGCCCAAGCGCGCTGGGACCACTTCAGCGAAAGGAATTTCGAGGCCGCCTGGGAATACTACTCCCCCGGCTTTCGACAGATGACGGCGCGTGAGGACTTTGCGCTGGATATGAGAAACCGCCCTCTTCGCTGGCATGACGCCCAGGTGAATTCGGCGGAATGTGATGAGGATCGCTGTACCGTGGCGGTAAGTGTGACCTATCAGCCAACTGGCGCCTCGGGCCCCCAAAGTCAGATGAGAATGACTCGCGATATCGACGAGCAGTGGGTCCGTATCAACGACCGCTGGTGGTACGTCACAAACTGATTGCTTTACATGCGTGGTTCAATTAGCATAGAATTACGCACGCTGGGATGAGCTCGGGAGGAGCCGGGTCGTCTCGCTTGTGTTTACACAGAGCCCTGTGTCCAACAACTTTAGGAGTGTTGTAATGAAAAGAAATACCTTGACGACCGCAGTACTGGCTGGTCTGACGGGCATGGCGGGGATGGTCAGCGTTTCCAACGCTGTCAACGTCAACCCGGATGGCCTGGGTCAGGTCCTGCTGTATCCGTACTACACCGCTCGCGGTGGCAACGATACGCTGATCTCGATTGTCAACACCACCGAGCGTGGCAAGGCAGTCAAGATTCGCTTCATCGAAGCCCTGAACTCCCGCGAAGTGCTTGACTTCAATATCTACATGTCGCCGTACGACGTCTGGACCGCTGCCGTCACCGCCAATGGTGAGGGCGCCAAGATGGTCACGGCCGACACCACCTGTACCGCCCCGTACTTCTACGATGCCGACACCGGCATTGGCGAGCAGGAGTTCCTCGATTTCGAATTCCGCGGAGACGGCGGCCCGCAGGGTATCGAGCGTACCGCTTCGGGTTACATCGAAGTCATCGAAATGCACAGCATGCTGGATCAGGGCGCTGCCTCACCCGATCCGGCCACCCCGGGCTACGTTCCGTATGCTGCCAAGCACGTGGAAGGTACCCCGCGCGACTGCGA
>SKSJ01000007.1 GCA_007123055.1 Wenzhouxiangella sp.
ACGTAGAGCACCCCGAGGCAGGCCAGATGCAGGCCGATGAACGGCAGGATGCGCAGCCAGTCGACTCGTTCCACGTCATCGCCGGGCGCCGGTCGGTAGCGACCGGAATCCAGCCATGTCAGGAAATAATTCATGCAAGCATTCACTTTCGTCAACATGCCCCTATTACATGTCGGCGACAGTGAAACGAGGGTGAAGAACTGTTCACCAGCCTTTGACGTCACCGCGCGGACAATGGCTTCCATGAAACGAACATCCATGATCAGACTGCTGCTTGGTGTTGCCTTGATCGGCACCGTGACCGCCGGTTGCCTGGCGAGGAGCGAAGTGATGGACGCCACCACCGTGAGCGAATACAAACAGGCCATCGAAAGATTTGCGGGAGACGAGCGGCATGTCGATGAGGGCCTGGCACGTTTCGAGGCCGCCTTTTCCGACCTGACCGCGAATGACCGGGCCGAGCGTTTCGAAGCCCTTTACGCGCCACGCCTGTATTTCAACGATACGCTGCACGTCTTCCACACACGTGAGGAGGTCGTGGACTACATGACACGCACTGGTGGATCCCTGGACGAGAGCCGGGTCGATATCGAACACGTCGTTCGAGACGGCAGTGACGTCTACGTCCGCTGGACCATGGAATTCAAGACCCGGGCGGCCGGTCGCGACATTCATTCACACTCGATCGGCATGACCCACCTGCGCTTCGACGCCGAAGGACGCGCCGTGTTGCACCAGGACTTCTGGGACAGCGGCCACGCCCTCTACGCCCACCTGCCGTTCGTCGGCTTCGCCGTGCGCCAGGCACGCAACCGCATGCAATGAACAGTTTGCGATTTGTTGCGGCTCTCTCGATGCTGTTCTGGGCGACCTTCGCCCAGGCTGAAAACAACATGTTGAAAGAATGTGCCGAAGTCGAGTTGCGAATTGCCGGCCTGTTCAATGTCGGAACGGCCACGCTGCACCTGGCCGACTGCGCCGACGCTGGGCACATCCTCGAATCCGTCCCCAAGCAGTTCTCGCTGAAACTTGCCCGCGACATGAACGGCCAGGATCTGATCGACAGCGCCAACGACACCCTGGTCGACAACCTGGGAATCGAGTCGCGCGGTGATTTGCCCGAGGAGCTGGCCTGCCTGGCCAATGCCTACGTCGATGCGCAAAAAGGCGAGCAGTTCGACGTCGTCTACGAGCCCGGAACCCGGCTCGCCCTTTACCGCAACGGCGAGTTGCTCGAGGAGTGTCCCGACCGGGGCCGCGGCGCCGAGTACTTCAATATCTGGTTCGGCGAACGCCCCTTCCATCGCCGTTTAAAGGATCGCTTGCTGGATCAGGCGCTGAGCGCAGCCGGCTGAAGCGGAGGAACAAGCAAGCGGGCATACGGCGGCAAACCAGGCCTCGTCCGTCGGACACGTTGGGCCAACCTACCCAAACCACACATCCCGTCAGAACGGGTGGTGTCGTGCGGCAGGGTTTCGGAGACGGCTCGGAAGCCGGCAAATAGCCAACCGTCTTGTCATCTTTCGATCACGCCAGATCAAAGTCGAATCATTATCCGCGCCACCACCGGCAATCGCACCGGCACCAGAACGCCACCATGCACCAAAGAACCCGCAAGATCGAAAGCCGTCGGAGACACCCTGCCGCCCGGCACCACCCGTTTACCCCCTAACCGGCCCGATCCAGACCTGTTGTGCATTGACGAACTCGTGAATTCCGTGCGGCCCCAACTCCCGGCCAATCCCGGAACGTTTGATACCTCCCGAAGGCAGCCGCGGATCGGTCTTGACGATACCGTTGACGGCCACTTGCCCCGTCTCCAGCCTGGCGGCCATCTCCTCGCCGCGTTCCGCATCGGTCCACACCGCGGCGGCCAGTCCATAAGGTGAGTCGTTGGCCATGGCCAGCGCATCATCGGGACTGGCCGCTTTCATGACCACGGCAACCGGGCCGAAAGTTTCCTCGCGAGCGGCCGTCATCTCGGCCGTGACATCGGCCAGCAGGGTCACCGGGTAGAAAAAACCGTCGCCGTCGGGCAGCTCTCCGCCGAGCAGGCAACGCGCGCCCGCTTTCACGGTTTCGGTCACCTGCCGATGCAGGTTGTCACGAAGATCCTCTCGCGCAATCGGACCGACGTCGGTATCTTCCTCGCGCGGGTCGCCGAGTCGCAACGCTCCGAGCTTCTTCTCCAGCAAGTCGACCATGCGATCGTAGACCGAGGCCTCGACGATGATGCGCTTGGCGGCGATACAGCTTTGGCCCGCATTGATGATGCGCGAGAGCGTAATGGTGTCAGCCGCCTTTTCAAGATCGGCGTCGGCCAGCACGATGGCCGGGTCGGAGCCGCCCAGTTCCAGCACCGAATGCTTGATCTCGGAGGCGGCAACCGAGGCGACAATCCCGCCGGCCTTCTCCGATCCGGTAAACGACACCGCCTGGACGCGATGGTCACGGATCACGCCCTCGACCTTGTCGGTTTCGATGGGCAGGTTCTGGAAGATCCCGGCCGGCGCGTCGACGCGCTCGAACAGCTTGCCGATGGCCTCGGCACAGGCCGGCACGTGCGGGTCGTGCTTCATGACACAGGTATTGCCGGCCATCAGGGTCGGCGCGCCAAAGCGAAACGCCAGCCAGAACGGCGCATTCCAGGGCAGGATGCCAAGAATGACCCCCAGTGGCAGGTATTGCACATAGCTGGAAGTGGCATCCGATTCCAGCACGTCGGTTTTCAGGTAGCGCTCGGCATGTTCGGCGTAGTGCTCGGCACACCAGGCCGCCTTTTCCACCTCGCCGCGCGCCTCGCGGATGGGCTTGCCCATTTCCTCGGTCATCAACAGCGCCAGGTGCCCGATGTCGTCGCGCATCAGTTTCGCCACATCCTTGAGCACCTTCGCGCGTTCGGCAAAGCCCGTGTCCCGCCAGTCCGGCCAGGCCGACTGCGCTCTGGACAGGATTTTCTCGACCTGCTGGTCGGAGGCCGGCTGGACTTCATGCAGCAGCTTGCCAGTGGTCGGATTGATCGCCTTGAGCATCATTTCTCCTTGGGAATAAAGATCGCACCACAGAGACACAGAGCACACAGAGTTGAATATTGAAAATTGCACTTTTCCATTCTCTATCTCTGTGCCCTCTGTGTCTCTGTGGCGAATTACTTGTCGGTTCAATCTGCGTTCATCCGCGTTTACCCGCGGCCCGAACACTTTTCACGGGGCTTTTTCCAGTCGCGCGTTGCTTGATCTCGCGTGCCTTGTCATCGGCCAGCGGCAGCTCCCTGAGCGCATACTCGGGCTTGACGGTGAAATCTTCCTCGAGCTGGAAGAACGATCGACAACCGTCCTTGGTGATGTAGATGGTGTCGGAGATTCCCACTGTCTTGTTGCCGTCCACACCCCACATCCAGGGAATGATGTGGAAAGTCATGCCTTCCTTGAGCACGCGTGAATCGCCCTGCTTGAGACTGATGATGTAGCCTTCATCCCAGCTTGGTGGGAAAGCGATACCGATGGAATAACCCGAGCGGGTAATCAGCCGTGCGCCGACCTCGTTGTCGGTAATGATATTGCGCACCAGGTTGTCGGCATCCGAGACCGTCATGCCCGGCCTGAGTACGCCTTTGAGTTCCTTCAAGGCATGCTTCATGCGTTCCTGGGCATGCTTCATCGATGGCGAAAGGTCGCCCAGCACCACGGTGCGCATCATCGCGGTGTGGTAGCGGCGATAACAGCCGGCGATTTCGAGAAAAACGTGCTCGCCGGGCTGCACTGTACGCCCTTCCCAGGTGGCGTGACCGATCATGGTACGGGGGCCCGAAGTCACGTAGGGCATCACTGCCGGCGGCTCGCCTCCGGCGCGGAACATCGCGTCGGAAATCGCTGCGCCGATATCGTTCTCCGTCACCCCGGCGACGGCCGCTTCAAGCCCGGCGCGCATGCCGCATTCGGTGGCTCGTGCGGCCTTCTTCATGATCTCGATCTCGGCCTTGGACTTGCAGATCCGCCCCTCCTCGACGATGCCGAAACAGTCGAGCAGCCGACCGTCGAGGAACGTCGTGTGAATGCTGTCCTGGTGGTAGGCAGGAAAGAAATAGCTGTTGCGCTCGTAGCCGATGTCCTTGCCGCTGAGGCCGAACTCACGCAGGCTCTCGACCAGCATCTGGATGGCATCCCCGGTATCGGGATAGGGACGGGTCTTGTCCACCCAGGTGCGCTCATGGACATTGGATTCCTCCAGCGCCCGGGTAATCATGAACGAGTCATCTTCCAGCGGCACGACCAGGGCCTGGAAAAAGGAATACCCGGTGGTCTGGTAGTCGGTCAGGTACATCAGGTTTTCCGGGTCGGTGATGACCACCGCATCGAGCCGGCGTTCGGCCATGCGCTGCCGGAGCTCACTGATCCTGCGCTCGTATTCCTCGAACGGGAAGGTCATGTCGTCGCGTTGTCTCATGCCGCTTTCTCCACGCCGTGATCGATGGCGGCGTCGAGCAGGTCCAGACCCTCATTGAGGTCGGCCTCGGGTATGGTCAACGGCGGAATGAGCTTGAGCACCCGTCCGCCGGTACCGCAGGCACCGATGAGCAGTCCCGTCTCGAAGGCACGGGCGGCGGTGCGCTTGGCCAGGTCGCCGTTGCCGAGATCCAGCCCCTGCATCATGCCCTTGCCGCGCACCGAGAAGCCCTGTCCGCCATGGCGCTGGCAGATGGCATCCAGGCGCTGGCGCATGATCTCACCGTTCGTGCGCGTCCGGTTCATCAGATCGTCGTTATCGAAGTACTTCAGTGCCTCGATGCCGGCGACGAAACTCAGCCCCTGGCCGCGGAAGGTACCGGTATGCTCACCGGGCTGCCAGTGTTTGTCGTGCTCGGGCTTGACCAGGTTCATCGCCAGCGGCGTGCCGAAACCGCCAATCCCCTTGGCCAGGGTGACGATGTCGGGATCCAGGTCCAGACCGTCAAAGCTGAAGTAATTGCCGGTACGGCCGCAGCCGGCCTGGATGTCGTCGAGAATGACCATTGCGCCGAGATCGCGGGCCAGCTTCTCCACTGCCTTGAGCCATTCCGGATGGGCCACGTGGACGCCCCCCTCGGCCTGGATCGGCTCGATGACGAAAGCCGCCGGCAGCTCAACCCCGGCCGAGGAGTCGGTGAACATCTCGCGCAGGCTGTCGACCTCGGCCAGGCACTGCTCCAGCGGGCGCTCGTCGCCGCCGAACGGCTGGCGAATGACATGCTCCAGCGGCACGCCGGCGGCGTTGCGGAAATAGCTGTTGGCCGTCAGCGCCAGCGACCCCAGCGTCATGCCGTGAAAGCCGTGCATGTAGGCCACCACGTTGGTTCGACCGGTCACCTTTCGGGCCAGCTTCAGCGCGGTCTCAACGGCGTTGGTTCCGGTTGGCCCCATGAACTGCAACTTGTGGTTCCAGCCCCGGGGCTTGACGACGGTGTCGACGAATTTCGCGATGAAGTCGCGCTTGACGTCGGTATACATGTCCAGGCTGTGAGCCACGCCGTCGCGCTCGAGAAACTCGATCATCGCGCGCTTCATGCGTTCGTTGTTGTGACCGAAGTTGAGCACCCCGGCACCGGCGAAGAAGTCGATATAGGACTTGCCGTTCTCGTCGACCTGGCGCGCGTTGGAGGCCGACTTGAAAACCGTCGGGTACAGGCGGCAATAGCCGCGGATATCGGATTCCCATTGTTCGAAGATCTGCATTGTTTTCTCCTTGGCAACTATCAGGTCACACAATCCGGGTCAGCGTGTCACCGGGGCGCCGGCCAGTCGTGCGAAGACCGCGGCCACGGGCGCGATCAGCCGGTCGTTGAAGTCATACATTGGGCTGTGACAGGGATGATGGTGTTCGTTCCCGTCATCGGCACCGATCAGGGCGAATGCGCCGGGAGTTTCGTTGAGGTAATAGCTGAAATCTTCCGAGGCCATGATCGGCAGCGGTAGCTCGCGGTCGATCACGGCATCGCCCAATTCGGCAACGAGCGCCTGGCGATACTCGGCCGCCTCGGCCGGATGATTGACCGTCGCGTCATAGCGCGGGTAAATCCTGACATCGCATTCAACGCCGTGTGCCCGGGCCGTGCTCTCGGCCACCTCGGTGATCAATTGCGACAAGGGCTGGCGGGTACCGCTGTTGCCCAGGCGAAAACTGCCCTTGAGCGTGGCACTGTCGGGAATGACGGTGACCGCGCTGGGTGCTTCGAACGAGGTGACCGACAGCACCGTGGCGTACTGGGGCGACAGGCGCCGGCTGACCAGTTGCTGCAGGGCCACGACAATGGCCGAGCCGGCCAGTACCGGATCACGGCAGGCCTCGGGCTGGCTGGAATGACCGCCCTGCCCCTTCACTTCGATCTCGAAGCTGCCGTTGCCGGCCATCACCGCGCCGTCGGGGCAAACGGCCTTGCCGTAGGGAATGGCCGGCCAGTTGTGCCAGCCGAAGATCGCATCGACGCCTTCCAGCGCACCGTCCTCGATCATGCGCTTCGCGCCGTGACCGCCTTCTTCGGCCGGCTGGAACAGCAGGCTGACCGGTCCGGGCAGTTCACCTTCGTGGTGTTTGAGCCAGGCGGCCGCCGCCATCAGGGTGGCGGTATGACCGTCATGGCCGCAGGCATGCATGAACCCCGGTCGGGTCGATGTCCACTCGACACCGGATTCCTCGTGAATCGGCAGCGCATCGATATCCCCGCGCAGGGCGATATGCCGCCCGGGACGGTCGGCGGCCAGCGTGCCCACCGTGCCGGTAGCGGCACAGGTGCGCCAGCCGATACCCAGTTCATCGAGCCGGGAACGGATGGTCGCCGCGGTCTGCTCTTCCTGCCAGGCCAGCTCCGGTTGGCGATGCAGCGCATGGCGCAGGTCGACGGCCTCGCCGGTCATTCGCTTCCAGTCAGGATCGATGTTTGCGCTCACACTTGCTCCTTGCTGCCGGATTTCCAACGGACACGGTCCATGATACGGCCCGTCGCTTCCTACACTAGTAGGGACTTCCACGGCATTGCAAGTTCCTTAGCTCCAAGACATTTTGGTGCAAAATAGTCAGCCCGATCATGGACGCACCATATGAAAGCCTCCTACCTGCGCTGGCGCCTGAACCTCTACCCGCCCTACCTGGGTACCGGCATTCACGTAAAACACATCGCCGAGGACTTTCGCCGCATGGTCGTCGAAATGCCACTTCGCTGGTACAACAGCAATTATGTCGGTGTCCATTTCGGCGGCAGCCTGTCGGCCATGACCGACCCCCACTACATGCTGATGCTGATCCAGATTTTGGGGAAGGACTACATCGTCTGGGACCAGGCCGGCACCATTGAATATCGCAAACCCGGTCGCGGTCGTGTCCGTGCCGAATTCGTGATCGAGGATTCACTGGTCGAGGAGATCCGGCGGGCCACGGCCGATGGTTCGAAATGCCTGCGGATCATGCCGGTTGATATCCTGGATGAAGAAGGGGATGTGGTGGCGCATGTGACGCGGACGCTCTATATCCGCCAAAAGTAAAGGGGGCACCGGGTGGTACCGATCCGATCCACTCTTTATCCTCCCCTAACTTCGCGCCTCTCATCAAACAGATTCCACTCCTTGGCCTGACTGAAAAGCAAAAGCATTAACCACAGAGATCACAGAGTTCACAGAGCAATTAAATAGTTATTTCTTTTCTCTGTGTCCTCTGTGATCTCTGTGGTTCAATCTCTTTTGCCCTGATTGCTAATCGACAGCGAATTCGGGGATGAACTCGGACACTCTGCGCCTCTGCGTGAGCCCAACCAGCACCAAACCAAGACAACGCCCCAAACACCAGGGACGCGTCACCACCACTCAGCCAAGCGACCAGAGGCGGGTAAATTCAGGCACCGGCATTTTCGCCAGGGCTTCGAAGTCGCGGCACGCGCCCAGGATCTTGCCACCCTGGCGGGCCGAGAAGTGGCCGGCCACGGCCCGCTCGAACTTGTCTTCCAGTAACGGAATCCCTTCCTCGCGCCGGCGGCGGTGGCCGACGGGGTAGTCGATGGACACCTTGTCGGTATTCGACCCATCGGAGAAGAACACCTGCACCGAGTTGCCGATGGCGCGCTTGTCGGGATCGAAGTACTCCTCGGTGAATCGCGGGTTCTCCTTGACCGTCATCTTTTCACGCAGCGCGTCGATGCGCGGGTCGGCGGCGACGGTATCGCTGTAGGAATCGGCGTTGAGTTCGCCGAAGATCAGGGGTGCGGCCACCATGTACTGGATGCAGTGGTCGCGGTCGGCGTAGTTGTCCAGCGGGCCGGTCTTGTCGATGATGCGCACACCCGCTTCCTGGGTCTCGATCTCGATGCGCTCGATCTCATCGATGCGATCGGCGACCTGTGAGTGCAATTCCAGCGCGCATTCCACCGCGGTCTGGGCGTGGAATTCGGCCGGAAAGGCGATCTTGAACAGGATCTGCTCCATGACGTAACTTTCCAGGCGACGTTCCAGCACCAGTTCCTTGCCGCCGAATAGCACATCCTGGAAACCCCAGCCCTTCGCCGTCAGCACCGATGGATAGCCCGGCTCCCCGGCAAGGGTCAGCAGTGCGAGCTGCACGGCACGTCGGCAGGCGTCCCCCGCCGCCCAGCTCTTGCGCGGGCCGGTGTTGGGGGCATGGCGATAGGTTCTCAACGCGCCACCGTCGACCCAGGCCTGGCTGAGCGCATTGATCACGTCTTCTCGCGAGCCGCCCAGCATGCGGGTGACGACTGCCGTGGAAGCCACCCGCACCAGCAGCACGTGGTCGAGCCCGACCCGGTTGAAGGAGTTCTTCAGTGCCAGCACGCCCTGAATCTCGTGAGCCTTGACCATGGCTTCGAGTACGTCGGACATGACCAGCTCTCCGCGACCGGCCGCGCGGTGGATGCGCGATTGCCAGTCGGCGACGGCCAGGATGGCGCCCAGGTTGTCGGATGGATGCCCCCATTCGGCGGCCAGCCAGGTGTCGTTGAAGTCCAGCCAGCGCACCAGGGCGCCGATATCGAAAGCACTCTTGAGCGGATCGAGCTGGTGCGACGTCCCCGGCACGCGCGCGCCGGTGGCCAGCGTCATCCCCGCCACCGGCGGGCCGAGCAACTTGACGCACTCGGGATGCCTGAGTGCGAGCAGCGCACAGGCCAGGGAATCCTTCAGGCAGTAATGCGCCGTCTGCCAGGCCTCGCTGGAATCGACCTCGAAGTCACAGACGTAGTCGGCAATGACCTGGAGGAGTTCGTCGGGTTCGGGTCGGGACGCCGAACGATGGTCGGATTGGGTGCTCATGGTGGCGCTCCTTGCTTGCTGCCAGGTTCCACCAGGTCATCTTACATCGCGCACACGGTGATGTCGTTTCGTCGTTCGCTGGTTGGCTCATGCCTTGTCGTCCCGGAATCGCCGAAGGCGATATCCGGAACCTCGCACGCCGAACATCTGCACGGCACTCTTACCAGCTATCAGCCATAGGAGGTGCTGAAGCCGAAGCGCATCGGGACGACACCTGAATCATCCCCTCCGCGTCGAAACGGATCGCACCGCAGGCTGGTTGCTCTATTGCACCTCAAGCGGTGGAGGTGCGATTGCGGTTGTCCTGATGCGCTTCGCTATCGCTCAGCACATCCTACGAAAATCTGGCCCGATTCAGCCTCGCCCGGCCGCCCACTCGGCCAGTTGCGGACGACGGATCTTGGCGTTGTGGCGGATATCGACCGGGAAGGCCTTGTGGAACTCGATGCGCTTGATGGCCGCGGTGTCCTCGCGCGTGTCCAGCACTTCGCGCACGCGTACTTCGACGGCGGCGCGGTCGACACCCTTTTCCGGTTCGATCACGATCACCGCTTCCTGCTCGCCGGGCTCGCCCACCCCGACCAGGGCCGAGCGGAACACGCCATCGATGGCATTGACCGGCCCTTCCACGCACTCGGTAAACATGGTTCCGGCAACGGTTCGCACCCGCTCGGACTTGCGCCCGCAATACCAGAGTCGACCGTCGGCATCCATCCAGCCCAGATCGCCCATGCGGTGCCAGATGCGGCCCTGACCGTCGGTCATCTTGGCCTCCCGGGTCTGCTTCTCACGCGCCCAGTAGGTATCGGTCACGGTCGGGCCGCAAACGCAGATTTCCCCGATCTCGCCGTCGGACACCTCGCCGGCGTACTCGGTCAGGTCGATGGCGTCGTCGGAAATCGGGATGATGCGGATCTCGTTGGCCGACAGCGGCCGGCCCACGCAAATGCCCTGCCCCGAACGGTTGCCGTCGGACAACTCACCCACCAGCTCGCGTCCGGCCACTGTGGCCACCGGCAAGGCCTCCGTCGCCCCATAGGGCGTGTGAATGTCGGCCGGCGGCTCGATTGCGGTGTGAATGCGCTCGATCACATGCGGATGCACCGGCGCGCCGGCCGAGAGCATGCGCCGGATACCGGGCAGCTTGAGGTCATTGGCCACCAGATGCCGGCTGAGCGTATTCATCAGCGCCGGCGAGCCGAACAGGTTGGTCACCCGGTACTGCTCGATCATGCTCACCAGCATGTCCGG
>SKSJ01000237.1 GCA_007123055.1 Wenzhouxiangella sp.
ACAACGCCATCATTCTCGACGAGACCGCCGACCTCGACCTGGCCGTTCCGGCCATCGTCTTCGGTGCCGTCGGCACTGCCGGGCAGCGCTGCACCACCACGCGCCGCCTGATCGTCCACGAGTCGATCGAGGAGAAAGTCACCGAAGCGCTGGTCAAGGCCTATGGCCAGGTGCGTATCGGCGACCCGCTCGATGAAGACACCCTGATGGGCCCGCTGACCGACGAGAGCGCCGTTGAACGCTTCGAGAAAGCAGTCGAGCGCGCCAGGGCAGCCGGCGGCGAGGTGCTGACCGGCGGCAAGCGCATCGAGCGCGACGGCTTCTTCGTCGAGCCGACCCTCATCAAGGCCGAGAACGACTGGGACATCGTGCAGGAAGAGACCTTCGCACCCATCCTCTACGTGATGTCCTACAAGACGCTGGAGGAAGCGATGGAAATGCACAACAACGTGCGCCAGGGCCTGTCCTCTTCAATCTTCACCACCGACATCCGCAACGCCGAGTTCTTCCTGTCTCACCGCGGCTCGGACTGTGGCATCGCCAACGTCAATATCGGCACCTCGGGTGCGGAAATCGGTGGTGCCTTCGGTGGCGAAAAGGAGACCGGCGGTGGCCGCGAATCCGGATCGGATTCATGGAAAGCCTACATGCGTCGCCAGACCAACACCATCAACTGGTCACGCGAAATGCCGCTGGCCCAAGGCATCAAATTCGATCTCTGAGCCCGCTCAAAGATGAAACATGCGTAACACGAAGGACACGAAGAATGCACGAAGGGAATATCCATTTCATTGCTTCGTGAGCTTCGTGCCCTTCTTCGTGTCCTTCGTGTTATTTCGCGCGCTCCTGGATGACCTGACATGTATGGCTGGCTGAGAAACGGTCTCTTTCTCCTCCCCCCGGAGATGGCGCACGATGTCGCGCTCAACGCGCTGTCGGCGGGCCGGTTTGTCGGCCTGCCGCGGCTGATGGGCGGCTGCGCGCACGCCGCACCGGTGGATCTGATGGGTCTGCACTTTCCCAACCCGGTCGGACTGGCAGCCGGGCTGGACAAGAACGGCGATCACATGGACGCGTTGGGCGCACTCGGCTTCGGCTTCATCGAGGTCGGCACGGTGACTCCGAAACCACAACCGGGCAACCCGAAACCGCGCATGTTTCGGTTACCCGAACACCAGGCGCTGATTAACCGGCTCGGTTTCAACAACAAGGGTGTCGATCACCTGGTCCGCCGCCTGAAATCAACCCGCTACCGGGGCATCATCGGCGCCAACATCGGCAAGCAGAAGGACACCCCGGTCGAAGAGGCTGCGGCCGACTACTGTCACTGCCTTGAGAAGATCTACCCGCACTGCGACTACGTCACCGTCAATATTTCCTCGCCCAATACCGCGAACCTGCGCGAGTTGCAGGATACGGGACATCTCAGTGAGTTTCTGAGCGAGCTGGTCACGGCCCGTGACGCACTGGCCGCCGAACACGGCAGCCGCCGCCCCCTGCTGGTCAAGATCGCGCCGGACTGGGACCGAACCGCGCTGATTGCCTCTCTGGAGGTCATCGGCACCTCGGGCATCGACGGTCTGATCACGACCAATACCACGCTGGATCGAACGGCTGTTGCCGGACATCGGCATGCCGGGGAAGCCGGCGGCCTGAGCGGCGCGCCGGTCAAGCCACTGGCCGATGACACGCTGGCAACCGCTCGCCGAACGCTCGGCCCGGACTTCCCGATCATCGGCCTGGGTGGCATCACCCGCGGCGAGGATGCAGCCGACAAGAGACGGGCCGGTGCCGACCTGGTGCAGCTTTACACCGGCTTCATCTACCGTGGGCCGGAACTGATCAGCGAATGCATCCGATCCTGGCAGTCGGTCGATGAAACCACAGCCTGAAGTCATCTCCAATGCCGATGTGTCGGCATTGAGCACCTTCCGACTGCCGGCCCGCGCCGCCGAGCTGGCGATTCTCGACTCGGTCGAACAATGCCCCGCCCTGACCCACGCAGAAGGTAATGAACTCGTCCTCGGTGGCGGCTCCAATACCGTGTTCCTCGGCGACTACCCCGGACGCATCCTGCTCAACCGTATCAGAGGCTTGGCATTCGAGGAATGTGGCGAGGATGTCCTGGTCACCGCGGCGGCTGGTGAGAACTGGCACCGGCTGGTCCGCGCCTGTATCGACCGCCGCCTGCACGGCCTGGAGAACCTCATCATGATTCCCGGCTCGGTGGGGGCCGCCCCGATGCAGAACATCGGAGCCTACGGCATGGAACTGTCGGAGGTATTCGAGCGCCTGGATGCCTGGGATCGCGACGAACAGCGCATGGTCACCTTCGAGAAACCCGACTGCGCCTTCGGCTACCGCGACAGCCATTTCAAATCGACCGAGCCGGGTCGCTTCCTCGTCACCTCCGTCACCCTGAGGCTGTCACGTCGATTCCAGCCGCGAGTCGGATATGCCAGCCTGGCCGAAGCCTTGCTCCAAGCGGGCATCGAGCGCCCCACGTCACGCCAACTCGCGGCCACCGTCATGCAACTGAGACGCCACCGCCTACCCGACCCCTCCCGCCTGCCCAATGCCGGCAGTTTCTTCAAGAACCCATTGGTCAAGGCAAGTCGGGCCGAGGCACTGATCGCCGACCATCCGGAACTATTGCACTGGCCGATGCCCAACGGCATGATCAAGCTGGGCGCAGGCCGCATGATCGAGTTACTGGGTTGGAAGGGTAAGAGCATCGGCGATGCCGCGGTCTATCCGAACCACGCACTGGTATTGGTCAACCGGGGCCGCGCAACCGCTGCCGAACTGCTGCAACTGATCGAGGCGATCCAGACATCGGTGGAAGACGCATTCGGACTACGGCTGGAGCCCGAACCCCGCCTTATCGGATCCTGAACCCGATCTACTTCGGATCTCCGGAAGGCAGCATGGCCGTTTCCATGGCCCGTCGCTGGGCACGAGCCATTTCCGCCTCACGCTCGGCTGCCTCGCTGCGCTGGCTGGGCATGAAAAAGCCGTTGGCCCCCAATCTGGCGGACCCCACGATGATGCAACCGAAGGTGTAGCCCCACAGCAGGATAGTGACCGACACGTAGAATGGACCGTAGACTTCCTCCAGCTCCAGGTGTGGCGCCACCCAGCGAAACACCAGGTCGGCCACGATGATCAGGCAGGCAGCAAAGAAAGCCTCGGGCAGGATCCGGCGCATCGGCACATTGCGATTGGGCAGCCAGTGAAAAGCACAGGTCAGCAGACAAACCGTCACCATGAAGGTGATGCCATAGTAGGTCAGTGTGAAAACGCGCTCGGTACTGACCGCGTTGGCAAGAAAACGCTCAGCCAGCCAGACTGCACCATGGAGCACGGTTGCTGCCAGCAAGACCAGCAGGCCAAGCGCCAGTACCAGCGCCGTGCCGCGAATCTGGCTGCCGACGAAATTGCGGGGTAAACGTACGCGATAAGCCGACTCCAGCGCCGCCTCCAGGGCGAAAAACAGGCCCGAGCCCGCCCAGGCCAGCAAGACCAGCGAAATCACCTGGTGAACGCCGATCTCTGCCAGGTAGATTTGCAGATTGCGTACGATCCAATCCTGCGAGACGGGAAAGAAGTGGCGCAGGGCCTCGAACAAGGTTTCCTGGAATGGCTCCGAGGGAAATGCTGCGGTCAGACTGATCAGCAATACGATCAGCGGAAAAATCGACAGCAAGAATGCGAAGGTGAACGAGAAGACCAGCAGCGTCGACTCACGGCAGAACAGCCAGCCCAACGCACTCAGAAAGGCGCCTGGGCGCCCGGGTAGCACCTCGTCAATCCGATCCGGAGAGGTCAGCCACGGTTGGTGCTGGTGGTACCGACGCATGAGGACACGTCGCAGGCCGGGGCGCATCACCTTGCTGATTCCCCGAAAGCGATTGACCAGCCCGGCTTTCATCTCACAACTCACTTCGAACCAGCAGCTCGAGACGGCGAAACAGCATCAACAATCCCAGCTTCAACGGCGAAGTCTCACCCGGCAGCACGGGCCGCGCCTGATCGACCAGAAAGCCGGCCAGGAACGCCTGGACCAGGGATCGCGACGTGCCCATCCACTCACGTCCGCTCTGCCGGCACTGGTCGCCCAGCCCGTGTATGCGCTGCCTTCTGGCGGCAATGCGTCTGGTGATTGCCTTTCTTTGACGTCTCAGTCCGATCATCTTGCCGATCACCGCGACCCCTCCGTCTCGTTCGAGGAATCATTTCGATGAAGCGCCTGGCGGAAGCCGCTGAAAACCAGATTTCTGGACAAGTGACGGACCGAAAGCCAGGCCAGCCCGGCCAGGGTAAGGTGCGCGACTGCACTGCCAAGTAACGCCTGAGATGCGCTCAGGACATCACGCTCCACCAGCCACATCACGCCGGCCATGTTCAGGGCAATCCAGGCCGCCACAAGCACGACTCCAAGGACGATGGCCAATGTCAGCATGAGCACCAGCGAACGCCCGGCCAGCTGTCCCTCGACGGCCAGCAAATCCAGGTAGTCCCGCCCCAGTTCGAGACCTTCGCCCAGTGCCTGCCCGGCCGAACGCAAGACCGTCTCCTCCGGCGAGGAAGCGGGACTGGAATCGGAACGTTCCCGGTGGGCCTGTGATCGGTCTTCAGACTCCGACATGAGCGGAGACGGTCACCGGCGTCGCGTCATTGAAGAAAAGATCGTGCCGGCGGCAAACGCCAGACCCAGTGCGGTCAGCGGATTTTCCTTCACGTATTCAGTCACCGCCGTGATCACGTCATGACCCTGCTCGGTCGCCTCGCGCAAACGCTCTTCCGCCCGTGCGGCTTTCTCCGCAGCGCTGTCGACGGCATCATGGGCCTTGTCGGCTACTTTTTCCGTGGTCTGATGTGAACTGCTCTCTGCCTTGGTCACAGACGTTCTCCTTGGAAACCGGTGTCCATTCATGCTACCCCCACGCCACAATTACAACAGACTGGACGGAAAACTTCCACAAGGCTTCTTGACTGACGGGCAAAACGCCATGTGGCTTCATCCGGTACCAATCGGAGTTCATGAGCGTATCGACAGCGCCTGTTTCCTCCTTGACCCGGGAACCACCATTTGAGCCTAATCCGGAAAACGGCCGTCTGGCTCCAGGCCCCAGAACCGGTCAAGTTCCCGGATGGTTTGCTCATACCCGGGGTGCTCGCGTAACGGCCCCAGGAGTTCGGGATAAAAGTAGCGATACTGGATTGTGGTACCCCCACCCCTGGTTTGCGGAGCATCGTTGAGCAGGGCAGTAGTCAACTGCTCCAGCGCGCGCTCGTGCTCACCGAGCGCGGCGCGTACCAGGACCGCCATGATCGGCCGACCATTGCTTTCAAGTTCGTAGGCGATCTGCTCTGCCTTGGGCCGATCCCCCAACCCTGCCGCCGCCAGGCCAGTGACGGTCATCGCTGGTCCACGAGCCAATCCCTCTGTCTTGTCGAACACTTCCTCGAATTGACCGAGATGAATCAGGGCAACGATCTCACCCCACCGTGCGGCCTCGTAGCCGGGCTGAATCTCCATGGCCCGATGCACTTGTTCCAGCGCGGACCGGGGTTTGCCGACAGCCAGATACCCCAGACACAATGCGTGCCAATTCTCCGGTGCCATGGGCCCCAGTTCGACCGCCCTTTCCAGGTGATGGACGCCCTCCTCTGCGCGCCCCAGAGTCAGCAGCACAATGCCCAGGATCTCGTGGGCGACATCATGGCTGGGACTGAGTTCGATCGCTTTACGGATTTCGCTGACCGCAGCTGGCCCATTGCGTTCGTAAAACAAGAGCCTGGCACGTGCTTCCCGAGCCTCGGCCAGGTCAGGATCGAGCACCAATGCCCGCTCGACCGCCGCTTTGGCTTCTGGCACCATTTTGTCATACCGCTCGTAACCATACCCTGCCCTGGATCCCAGTGAGTTGGCAAGCCCGGCCCAGGCGAGGGCGTTGCTGTCATCGTGCTCGATCAGCTCACGGAACAGCTCACTGGCGCGCTTCATGTCGCTCCCCGTGCGCTGCTGGAGCAGCAGCTGCGCTTGCGAATATGATCGAAAGGTCTCGACATCGGCTCCCGCCATTCTTCTCTCGGCCCGGGCTGCCTCGGCTGGAGTCAACAGTGCCTCCAGCGACTCGGCAATGTCTTCCATGATCTCGGCCTGGATCGAGAACAGGTTCTCAGCCGTTAACGCCTTCTGGTAGGTTCGAGCCCACTGATGGATATCCTCGTCTGCGTCGATCAACTGTGCATTGACCTGTATCTGGTCACCGAATTGCTGAACAGCGCCTTCCAGCACCCAGGTCACACCGAGCTCATCGGCAATTTGCCGAATCGTGTCATCACGGTTTCGATACCGCTGAACCGAAGTTGAGGATGTGACTTGCAACTGGCTGATACTGGACAGGCGCGTCAGCAAATCATGGTGGATTCCATCAGCGAGTGAAGGGTCGGTCCGGTCGCCCAAGGTCTGAAATGGCAGTACGGCAATCGAGGCCGGGCCGGCGCCAAGCTCCAAAGCTTCGCGAGACTGATCAATCGCGATCCAGAACAGGATCCCCGCAGCCACGATCAGGACAAGAACAGCCCACACCTTGTTCCCGAACCCGGAGTGCATCCGGGTTTCACGCGCAGTCGCCTCAGGCGGTGATTCGACCTGTTCGTCATTCTCCAGCGCCTCGACCGGGGCGATGAGCCGGTAGCCACGCTTGGGGATGGTTTCGATGTATTCGGGGCTGGCAGCCGAATCCCTTAGTGCGTGGCGCAGTTCGGAGATATGGCTGGTCAGCGCATCGTCGCTGACCACAGTCTTGCCCCAGATTGCGGTGCCGAAGTCGTCGCGGCTGACCACCTCGCCGGACCGTTCGGCCAGATGACACAGCACGTCCATCGCGCGGGCACTGATACTGACCTCCCCAACTGGGCCGACCAGCAGGTTGCGATCAGGCAAGACCCGCCATTGACCGACCCGATACTCCTGGCTCAGATCCATTCTGTTGGCCTCTCCCCTGTCGAGTCCGGCGCTCGACAACCTATGATTCCCAACGACACACCCCCCCATTGTGCTCGACTGGGCGCCGTGCGTCAGCCCGATTTCAGAAAAAAACAAGGAATTTTCCAGAACCTTTCCATGCGTTCTCGGCCACCCAGCCCTAGCCTGAATCATGCCGCGCCAGGACAGACAGCGCGGCCAATTCATCAATAAAAGGCAGGAGGAACTCATGACACTCCAAACGAAACTGATCGGCACCCTGGCGGTGCTATCGATGTGCACCGTGTTTCCGCTCACGGCAAGCGCGGAAGGTAGCGGCAATGGAGCAGAGTCAGCCGATTACGAGCCCATGGGACAGCACCAGACTCGTGAATGCATACTGCGCGGCATGCTGGGCGACCAACTGCCACCCCATTGCAAGGCGGAGTTCGAAGTCTGGCGGCAGGACTTCACCCTGGACACTGACGGCTGGGTGGACAAGAGCGATCCCGGGCCCACAGGCTGGTGCGGAAGCATCGAGCGGGTCGTCAAGGACGACTTGACCGGCGCTGCCGACGAAATCCGTCCGCTGTCCGGCGACGGGTATGCCGTTGTCCGCCACGGCGAATGCAACGAGTTCTACAGCGAGGCCATCCCTGACGGGTCCGCCCCGGCGTCGACATTGAGGCCTCACAACGAGTCCTTGCCGAATGGCGGATTCGTCAGTGCACTCCATGTCTATCTGGACCCTGACTGGCCCGAGGGCAGCGGTTTCGGCTACGTCGACTCCTTCCAGGTGCTCGACGAGGAATGGCCCAATTTCCGCTACGTTTTTGTGCCGGTCGAGCGCAACGAAGACGGCCTGTTCGTGGGCACGCACGAGGTCACCGAGGCAGGCTGGTACCGCTTCTCGACAATCTTCACTCCCAACAAGCGTGACCTTTCCGTCGACTTCGTCCTGCAACGGCATGGATGGCCTTTGCACCGGCAGAGCCTGGACAAAACCTTTCTGACCGAAGAGCAGGTCGATTCGTTTAACGTCAACAACGTCTCCAACGCATACATCTGGTTCGCCTACATCAGCGGGGGGCTGGATCTGGCCATCGACGAGGAGCACCTGCGCTGATTCGCACTCCATTTCCCCTCACACAGACTAAGGTCGGCGCGAGGCGGTTTTCGCTTCGCGCCGGCCTGCTTTCCCGGGGAGCCCGGCTGGACGGCTGGAATCACCGCTCCCCGATCATTAAAAAACCCGCCACAGGGGCGGGTTCTTTAATGATGGCGGAGAGGAAGGGATTGACTGCGCGCCTGCGGCGCTTGCCCTTCACGCGCTGCGGCACTCCGGCTTCGCTTCTTGCGCTTCGCGCAAACCGCGAAACCTCCATTGCCTGCGCTTCGCTACGGGTTGCTCCGCTCGCTGCCGCGAGCTGCGCATCGAGCTCGCCTTCGGCTCGGTTCGAACCGGGGTTCTCATCCGTAGTCCCCGCTCCCCGATCATTAAAAAACCCCGCTTTAAGCGGGGCTTTTAAATGATGGCGGAGAGGGAGGGATTGCTGCGCCCGCTACGCGGGCTTGCCCTTCGGGCTGAAGTGCTTCGCACTTCAGCGAGCTCACCGCGCTGCGCGCGGTTCGGTTCGAACACGGGTTCTCATCCGTGGTCCCCCTCACCACGATCATTAAAAAACCCCGCTTGAAGCGGGGCTTTTTAATGATGGCGGAGAGGGAGGGATTCGAACCCTCGAACGGGCGTAAACCCGTTAACGGTTTTCGAGACCGCCGCATTCGACCACTCTGCCACCTCTCCGTAAAACGCAAATTGTAACGGCATTCGGAAATGCCAAGCCGCCTGACGGCGGGCGGTCCTGAAGGACCGCGGGAGGGATGGCTGTCGCTTCGCTCCAGCGAGCTCGCCTGCGGCTCGGTTCGAACTCTCGAACGGGCGTCAACCCGTTAACGGTTTTCGAGACCGCCGCATTGACTGCGCGCCTTACGGCGCTTGCCCTCCGCTGCGCTCCGGGTAGCTCCGTCCGCTTTTGCGGACTGCGCATCGAACTCGCCTTCGGCTCGGTTCGACCACTCTGCCACCTCTCCGTAAAACTCAGATTGTAACGACACTTGCCAGTGCCAAGCCGCCTCACGGCAGGCGGTTCTTGACGAGCCCTAATCTTCCTACCTGTCGTCCCGGAAACGCCGAAGGCGTTGTCCGGAACCTCGCACGGTGACAAGTACAGTCCAGTCGAACGAAGCCCGAATCAAGCAAGTCGCTTGCCCCGGCAAACCAGGGCCCATTTCAGGGCCGGCAGGAATTCATCCTGCGGCAAGCCGCGCATTATAACGAAGATATCGGCCTCGAGTGAAGCCTGGCGGGCAGGCCGGGCTACAGCCGCTCCCGAATCCATTCCTGTGCCGATTCAAGCGCACCGGGCAAAGCTTCGGCATCCTTGCCACCGGCCTGGGCGAAGTCGGGGCGGCCGCCGCCCTTGCCGCCGACCTGGCTGGCGACATGGTTGACCAGCTCGCCGGCCTTGATGCGGTCGGTGAGATCCTTCGTTACCCCGGCGACCAGGCGCACGCCGCCGCCGGCGGCCGTGCCCAGCACGATCACGGCCGTGCCGAGCTTGTTCTTGAGCTGGTCGACGGTGTCGCGCAGGCCGTTGGGATCGACGCCTTCGAGGTGAGCAGCCAGCACCTTGATTCCGTCGACATCGACAGCCTCCGAGGCCAGGTCGGAACCGGCAGCCGAGGCCAGCTTGCCCTTCAGGCGTTCGAGCTCTTTTTCCAGTTCACGCGAGCGTTTCAGCAACTGCTCGACACGTTCGCCCAGTTGTTCCGGACTGGCCTTGAGCTGGCCGGAAACGCGGCGGACCGAGCGGTCCAGCCCCTGCAGCCAATCGACGGCCACACGGCCGGCAACGGCTTCGACACGGCGCACGCCGGCCGAGATACCGGATTCGGACACGATCTTGAACAGGCCGATGTCACCGACGCGATCGACATGGGTGCCGCCGCACAGCTCCATGGAGAATTCGCCGAAGCGCAGCACGCGCACCTCGTCGCCGTACTTTTCATCGAAAAACGCCAGCGCCCCGGCCTCCATGGCCTCGTCGAAGGACATTTCCTTCGCTTCGGCCGCGGCATTGGCCTGGATCTGTTCATTGACCAGCCGTTCGATCTCCATCAGTTCCTCGTCGCTCACCGGCGCATGGTGCGAAAAATCAAAGCGCAGGCGATCAGGCGCGACCAGCGAGCCCTTCTGCTGTACATGCTCGCCAAGCACGACTCTCAGCGCCGAGTGCAAGAGATGCGTGGCCGAGTGATGACGCACGATATCGGCACGGCGCTGCGAATCGATCATTGCCGAGACCGCGGTGCCACACTTCAGTGTGCCGGAGGCCAGCTTGCCGACATGGCCGTGGAAGGCGCCGGCGAGCTTGCGCGTGTCGGCGACCTCGAAGCGCACACCCTGCC